>JBDUCS010000099.1:0-11692 GCA_040003335.1 Gemmatimonadaceae bacterium
TCTCGTCACCACCAGCAACGGAGGGGATACCTGGCGGGAAGTGCCCGCCGACCGTCTGCCTCCCTTGTTGCCCGGGGAACGTGCGTACGCGGCGAGCGGCAGCGGTCTGGCAGTGTTCGGCCGCCATGTCTGGTTCGGGACCGGCGGAGCGACGTCGGCCCGCGTCTTCCATTCGGCGGACCGTGGCTCCACCTGGACCGTGAGCGGTACCCCGATCAGAGCTGGCATCAGATCGGCGGGCATCTTTTCGATCGCGTTCCGCGACGCAAAGCACGGGGTCATCGCCGGTGGGGACTATCGGCAACCGAATCTGCGGGGCCGGAACCTCGCGCTCACGTCCGACGGCGGTGCAACCTGGGTCGTCGTCGATAGCACGACATCTCCCGCGGGCTACCGGTCAGCGGTCACGTTCGTGCCCGGGACGCGTGGCAAGCGGCTTGTCGCGGTCGGCCTCAACGGCACGGACATCTCGATCGACGGCGGCCGAACCTGGACGGCCGTGGATACCACGGCGTACAACGCCGTGTCGTTCGCGTCGAGAGCGATCGGCTTTGCCGTTGGCGCAAAGGGGACGGTGGCAAAGTTCGTTGAGAAGCACTGATGGCGTCGACCCCGCGCTTCGTCAGTTTCGCGACGAAACAGAGCGGCCCAACGTGTAGCGCGTGATCCAGTCGTACTCGCGCCGCATCCTGTCGAGCTGGTGGTAGTACTCGGCCTGACCATGTCCCTCGCGCGGATACAAGACCAGCTCCACGGTGCGCCCGAGGTCCTTGAGCGCGCGAAAGAGCTCCATCGCCTGGCCCGTCGGCACCCGCTCGTCATTGGCGCCGTGGATGATGAGCAGCGGCGTCCTGACGTTCCCGGCGAAGGTGATCGGCGAGCGTGCGCGATAGAAGTCCAGTGTCTCCCTGGTCGGCCGGCCGTTGAAGAAGTTCGAGAGAGAGCCCGGGATGTCGGTGGTGCCGTACATGCTCTGCAGGTTGGCGATGCCGGCGCTCATGCGCGCCGCCTTGAATCGCGTCGTCTGCGACACCACCCACGCGGTCATGTACCCGCCATAGCTGTGTCCCTCGAACGCCATCTTGGTCGAGTCGGCGATCCCCGTCCCGATGAGGTGATCGACTCCGGTCATGATGTCCTGGTAGTCGCCGCCGCCCCAATCCATGATGTTCGCGCGCATGAACTTCTCGCCGTAGTTCGTCGAGCCGCGCGGGTTCGGATAGAAGACGGCCCACCCCTGCCCCGCCCAGTACTGCCCGGACGATCCCCAATTCGCCTTGAAGCCGGCGTTGTGCGCGCCGGTCGGACCGCCGTGCGCCTCGACGAGCAGGGGATAGCGATGGCCGGCCTGGTATCCGACGGGCTTGAGCAGGACGCCCTCGACACTCCAGCCATCGGGGCTCTTCCACGTGATCACCTCGGTCTCGCCGAGCGCGAGCTTCGAAATCTGCGGGTTGAGCGCCGTGAGCTTCGTCGGCGACGCGAACGTCGCATCGCTCACGTACACGTCCGCCGGCGCCATGGGCGTGTCCATCGCAAAGGCGACGCGCGAGCCATCTTTGCTGTAGGAGGGCGCGCGCAGCAGCATCTTGTCGGTGAGCTTGCGGTACGAGCCGGCGCCTATCTCGTAGACATACGCGCTGTTATACGCACGGTCGCCCGACGTGAACGCCAGCTGCTTGCCGTCGGTGGAATAGCGGACCTGGCCCACCGACACGTCGAACTTCGGATCGTACACGTCGCGCATCTTCTTGCTCGCGACGTCGTAGAGCACCAGGTGGTTGTTCGACAGCTCGCGCTCGGGAATGCCATCGGCGTGCGGCTTGTGCGTCTGCGGCAGTACGGCAAAAGCGAGCGTCCCGCCGTCGGGCGAGAAAACGGGATTCGTCTGTACGTCGGAATTGCCCGAGATCTTGTCCATCTGCTTGCTGCCTAACGACACGACGTAGGCGTCTCTCCGCTCGTCGCGAATGAGCGTCGTCGGCGACGCGGCGAACGCCAGCCGGGCGCCATCGGGCGACCAACTCGGGGCCCCGCGGACAGTGAAGTCGCCGTGCGCCACTTCGGTCGCCTGCTTCGACGCGACGTCGATCACCCAGGCGTGCGACAGCCGGAAATTCGATTCGTAGACCTGCGGATCGTCCTTGCGCTTCCGCTTGGCCTCGTCGCCTTTCGGCATCGTATCGGTCACGAGATACGCGATCTGCTTCCCGTCGTTCGACCAACCGAATCCGGTGATTCCCTCGCGCGCGTCGGTCAGCTTCCACGCCTCCCCGCCATCGAGTGGAAGCACCCAGATCTGCGTCTTCGGCGGATCCTCCGCCGTCCCGGCGCCGCGCGCCGAGACGAACGCGATCGATCGGCCGTCGGGCGACCACGTGGGCTGTGTTTCGCCGCGCTCGCTGAACGTGAGCTGACGCGGCTCGCCCCCCGATGCGCTGACGAGCCACAGATGCTGCCGAAGATCGTGCTTGTCGCCGCGCGTGGTGTCGCCCTTGGCCGCATCACCCTTCGCGGCGGGGTGCTCCCACGCTCCAACCGAGTACACGACTTGGCGCCCGTCGGGAGAGATGGCGACTGAGCCCACTTGGCGCAGCGACATCATGTCGTCCAACGTCATCGGGTGTTGCAGCTGCGCACCGGCGAGCGACGTCGCGCCGACGAAGAACACGGTGGCTAACGAGAGCGTCTTCATGCCTGTCTCCCTGTCTCCGAAATAGTGGGCGAACCTCCAATCCTTGATATCGCTACAGCTCCCGGAATTCGCAACGGACGGCGTGCATTGGGCCAACGATCCATCATCCGCCCATCGGGGCCGATACTACGGGTATGCCCTCCGTCGCGTCCCTGATCACCCTCTCCGAAGTGTTGAGCGCGCTGTCGCACGCCCTCGACCTCACGGAGGGCCAGCCCGCGGGCCACACGATCCGCTCGTGCATCATCGGCATGCGGCTCGCCGAAGAGTGCGGACTCGAAGACGACGCACGCTCGGCCCTCTATTTCGCGCTCCTCCTCAAGGATGCGGGCGGCTCGAGCAATGCGGCGCGCTTCGCGGCGCTCTTCGGCACGCCCGATCAGGACGTGAAGCGCGAGATGCGCCTGGTCGATTGGCACCAGAGTGCGCCGATGGCGATGCAGATCGCGCGCACGGTCGGGCGCGGCGCGGCTTGGACGACGAAGGTCGCGCGCTTCGCCGGGATCGCGCGGCGGCCGAGCTTGTCTCGCGAGCTGATCGAGATGCGGTGCGAGCGCGGCGCGGACATCGCGCGCCGTATCGGGTTTCCCCCCGATACCGCCGAGGCGATCCTCTCCCTCGATGAGCATTGGAACGGCGCCGGCTTTCCGTTCGGGCTGCGCGGCGCGGACATCCCGATTCTCTCCCGCATCGCGAACCTGGCGCAGATGGCCGAGCTCTTTTGCACGAGAGGCGGCGTCGAAGAGGCGCTCGCCGTCGCGCGACAGCGGCGCGGTACGTGGTTCGACCCGCGACTGGTCGACCGCCTGCTGTCGTGGCGCTCGGACACGACGTGGTGGGAGAGCCTGCGCGACCAGCGAGCGGCAGAGCTCGTCGTGGCCGCCGAGCCGCGCGATCAGGTGCGGCGCGTCGACGAGACGGGGCTCGACGTCGTCGCCCGAGCCTTCGCCGACATCATCGACGCCAAGTCGCCCTATACATTTCGCCACTCGAGCAACGTCGCCGAGTACGCGCGCGGAATTGCCCGCGTGATGGGGCTCGACGCCGGCGAGCAGCGCCGCCTTTTCCGCGCCGGCCTGCTGCACGACATCGGCAAGTTGGGTGTCTCCAGCGGCACGCTCGACAAGCCGGGCGCGCTCGACGCCACGGAGCGCGCGGAGATCGAGCGTCACCCGGCGCACACGTGGGAGATTCTGTCGCGCGTCTCGGCCTTCGACGACTTCGCGTGGCTCGCGAGCGTGCACCATGAGCGGCTCGATCGCTCGGGCTATCCGTGGAAGCTTCCCGCCGACGAGCTCGACCTCCCGGCCCGCATTCTGACGGTGGCCGACGTGTACGAGGCGCTCACCGCGAACCGACCGTATCGCGCCGGGATGCGCTCCGAGCAAGCGATGGCGATCCTTCGGCGCGATGCGGAGACCAAGCTCTGCCCCGACGCCGTCGATGGGCTCGAACGGCTGATCGCCTAGCAGGTTTGCCGAGGAAAACAAAAGAGACCAGTCTCCTCTCTTTTCTTCTTTCTCGCTTTATTGCACGCATGAGTGACGCGAACGCCGAACACCAAGCGCCCACCGGGCAGCCGCCGATCACCGATCCGGCATACGCCGCCCGATGGCCGGCCGTTCTCTGGGTGGTTCGCCACGGCGAAAGCGCGGGCAACGTCGCGCGCGCCGCAGCCATGGCGGCGCGCCAAACGACGATCGACATCGAAGGACGCGACGTCGAGGTGCCTCTCAGCGCGCTCGGAGAGCGGCAGGCGATCGCGCTCGGGCACTGGTTCGCGGCGATGCCTGCGCACGAGCGACCGACGGTGGTGCTTACATCGACCTATACGCGCGCGCGCCGTACGGCCGAGTTGATTCGCGACGCCGGCGGCGTCCAAGACGAGTCCGAAGGGTTCGTCGTCGACGAGCGGTTGCGCGAGAAGGAATTCGGCATCCTCGACCGGCTGACCTCGCTCGGCATCGCCGAAAAATATCCCGAGCAGGTCGAGTTCCGGAAATTGCTCGGGAAGTTCTACCACCGGCCGCCGGGCGGCGAGAGCTGGTGCGACGTGATTCTGCGTCTGCGGAGCGCGCTCGACACCATCTCGCTGCACTACCGCGGCGAGCGCGTGCTGATCGTCTGTCACCAGGTGATCGTCCTCTGCTTCCGTTATCTCATCGAATGCCTGGGCGAGAACGAGCTTCTGGCGATCGATCGCCAGGCGGACGTCGCCAACTGTGGCGTGACGACGTACGAGTTCGACCAGGCCGCGGGGCGGCACGGCAAGATGATGTTGCGCGTCTTCAACTTTGTCGCGCCACTCCTCGCCGAGGGCGCGCCGGTCACGACTGCTCCCGACGTACCAAAGGGACGGTGATCCGATCTGGGTGTCCGGTATCGAACACAGATTCCCGAATGAGAACAGCGAGCGTCGTTTCACGCGCTGCTGACACTCTCTAAGCAACCTTTTCGCAACGACTTCCGTCATACCATGTGAGGCATGCTTCTCGCTTTGCTGTGGGTGGCAGTGCCGATGTTCGCGAAGCTGTGCGTTCTCGATTCCGCGATGGGCGGATCCGCGAATGCTTCGCCTCTGTAGAGATGAATCACATGGCAACGACGGTCACGCGGCTCCGAGCGGTCGAGTATCTCGCAACCACGACGACGCCGGCGCGGCGCCGGCTCGCGATCGCGCCCGCCGCCGGCGTCGCGCAGCCGGATGAAAACGCTGGCGACGAGCGTCCGCTGCTCGAGCGCGCGACGCAGGGCCGCTACAAGATCCTTCAGCTGCTCGGCCGCGGCGGCATGGGCGCGGTCTACCTCGCGTGGGAATACGCGCTCGAGCGCAACGTCGCGATCAAGATTCTGTCGCCGGCGCTCCGGCTGTCGCTCGACGACCGCGAGCGCTTCCGGCGCGAGGCGCGCATCTGCGCCAGTCTCGCCCACGCCAGCATCATTCCGATCTACACCTTCGGCGAGGCGGAAGGGCTGCCGTACTTCGTGATGCGCTACGTGAGCGGGGAATCGCTCGCGACGCGGCTGGCGCGCGTGGGCCGGTTGACAGTGGACGCGACGGCGAGCGTGCTCGTCGACATGGCCGACGCACTCGACTGCGCGCACCGGCGTGGCGTGATCCATCGCGACATGAAGCCGGAGAACATCCTGTTCGACGAAGAGACCGGCCGGCCCGTGCTCACCGACTTCGGCGTCGCGACGCTGCGCACCTCCGAGCACTCGGTGTCCGAGGCCTGGAAGAAGCTCGGCACGCCGCATTACATGTCGCCCGAGCAAGTGCTCGGCGAGCCGCATTTCGATGGGCGGAGCGACGTCTACTCGCTCGGCGTCGTCGGCTTCCAGATGCTGGCGGGGCGGCTCCCGTTCCTCGGGCTCACGGACCGCGGGGTAGCCGCGCAGCACGTGGGAATCGAAGCGCCGCCGCTCGAGGGATTCGTCTCCGGCCTCGATCCCGAGATCGCGCGGATCATCGACAAGTGCCTGGCGAAAAACCCGGAACTCCGGTGGCGTGACAGCGCCGAACTCCGCGACGCGCTGATCGCGGCGGCCAACGCGAAGCCGGAATCGCGTCGCGGACTGCGGGGCCTGATGACGAGGCTGCGCCGCCTGGCCTGAGGCTTCGCGGTCGGCGCGCCGCTCAACGTTCGAGCGCGCTGGACGGTAATACATTGTGACAGGGATCCGGCACGGTTCGCGAGCGCTTCGCGGGCCGTGCTCGTCGTCATCCACACCGCGCCGAATCGACATATGATTGAGCTCGGTCGCTTCGCTCCCTCTACCAGTCCCGTCAGATGAGACTCGAACTCCGTTCCACGCTCGCGTGCGCCGCGATGCTCGCGCTCACGGCAACCGGTGTCGTCGCCCAACAGAGTCCGCCGACGCTCGACTCGTCGACGCTCAACGCGTTCCGATGGCGCTCGATTGGCCCGGCGAACATGGGCGGCCGGGTGTCGGATGTCGTCGGCATCCCGAGCCCGTCGAAGACGTTCTACGTCGCGGCCGCGGCCGGCGGCGTTTGGAAAACGACGAACGCGGGAACGACCTTCCAGCCCGTGTTCGACCACGAGCGCGTCGCGTCGATGGGCGCGTTGGCGATCGCGCCGTCAGATACGAACCAAGTCTGGGCCGGCACCGGCGAGCAGAACTCGCGCAACTCGCTCGAGCCGGGCGGCGGCATCTACAAGTCGGCCGACGGCGGCAAAACGTGGAAGAGCATGGGGCTCGTCGAAACGCAGCAGATCGCGCGCATCGTCGTGCATCCCACCGATCCGAACATCGTCTATGTCGCGGCGCTGGGCCACGCCTGGGGCTCGAACAAGGAGCGCGGACTCTACAAGACCACGGACGGCGGCGCGACGTGGACGCTCGCGAAGTTCATTAGCGACAAGGCCGGATTCATCGACGTGGCGATGGATCCGCGGGAGCCGAATACGCTCTACGCGTCGAGCTACGAGCGCCAACGCGGTCCGTACTTTTTGCAGTCGGGCGGGCCGGGATCGGCGCTCTGGAAAACGACCGATGCCGGCGCGACGTGGAGCGAGATCAAGGGTGGCGGATTCCCAGCCACGATGAAAGGACGCATCGGGCTCGCCGTCTCGCGCTCGAATCCGCGCGTGGTGTACGCGCTCGTCGAAGCGGATTCGGTGCGCGGCGCCAAGGCGCCCTACCTGGTCGCGCTCGCCGACGCGGCGAACGCCAATGCGTCGAAATCCCAGCGTCTGCTGAGCGGTCTCTATCGCTCCACGGATGGCGGACAGACGTGGCGCTGGATGAACGGCAACGACGTCCGTCCGTTCTACTACTCGCAGGTACGCGTCGACCCGAAGGATGAGAACCGCGTCTACTGGTCGTCGACGCCCGTGAACTTCTCGACCGACGGCGGCAAGACCGTGCGGACGGCAACGGTCGGCATTCACGTGGACCATCACGCGATGTGGATCGACCCGAACGACCCCGAGCATTTCATCGTCGGCGATGACGGCGGCGTGTCGCAGACGTGGGACAAGGGCGGCAACTACGACTTCATGAACTCGATTGCCCTCGGGCAGTTCTACGAAGTCAGCTACGACATGGCGGTACCATATCGCGTCTGCGGCGGGCTGCAGGACAACAACAGCTGGTGCGGGCCCAGTCGCAAGAAAGGACCGATCACGAACGCCGACTGGTTCGCGATTCCCGGCGGCGACGGCTTCTATACGGCGCAGGATCAGACCAACCCGAACATCATCTACTCGGAATCGCAGGGCGGAAACGTCACGCGGACGGACTTCGCCACCGGCGAGCGGGCCGCGTTGGTGAAGCCGTCGTGGCGCCCCGTGTACACGCAGATCGAGGACTCGATCCTCGTCGCCCGCGGCGACACGACGAAGCCGGCGCCACGCGACGTCGAGCAGCGCGTTTCGCAGTACCGTGCGCAGCAGAAGACCGACTCGCTGGCGCTCGACATGCGCTTCAATTGGAACACGCCCTTTTTCTTGAGCGCGCACTCGCCGACGACGTTTTACATGGCCGGCAACCGCGTGCTCAAGTCGACGAACCGCGGCGAGGATCTCCATCCGATTTCGCCCGACCTGTCGAACCGCGACACGACGAAGATCCGCGTCAGCCTCAAGACCACGGGCGGCATCACCAACGACGCGACGGGCGCGGAGACGTACGCCACGGTCGTGGCGCTCGCCGAATCGCCGATTCGGCCGGGCATTCTCTTCGCGGGCACCGACGACGGCAACGTCTGGGTGACGAAGAACGACGGCGCGGCGTGGGACAATCTCACCGGACGTTTCCCGGGCGTGCCGAAAGGGACGTACGTCGTGCGCATCGAGCCGTCGCACTTCGACTCGACCACCTTCTACATCGGTTTCGACAACCATCGCAACAACGACTTCGCGCCGTACCTCTTCGTGACGACGGACTTCGGCAAGACGTTCCGGCCGATCGCGAACAATTTGCCGACGGGCGGACCCGACTTCGTGCACGTGATCCGCGAGGATCCGGTGAATCGCGATCTCCTGTTCGTGGGGACGTCTGCCGGCGTGTACACATCGCTCGACCGCGGCCGCAGCTGGCAGAAGTTCATGGCCGGTCTCCCGACGGTGCCGGTGCACGACCTCAAGATTCATCCGCGCGACCACGAGCTGATCGCGGCGACCCACGGCCGGTCGATATGGATCGTCGACATCGCGCCGCTCGAGCAGATGACTGCGTCCGTGCTGACGGCCGACGCGCATCTCTTTCAGCCGAAGACCGCGTATCAGTTCGGCGAGCCGCTGACGGCGAGCGGCGAGTTCGGTCACAAGGCGTTCGAGGGGCAGAGCGCTCCGTACGGCGCCGACATCGCGTATCGGCTGGCGAGCGGAAATCCGCGAACGCAGACGAAGATCGTGATCACCGACGTGCGCGGCGACACGCTGCGCACGCTGAACGGCCCCGGCGGCGCCGGACTGCACCATGTGCAATGGGATTTCCGCGGGAAGGCGCCGGCCGCGCAGCCGCTCTCACCCGCCGGCAAGCGCGACAGCGTCGTCACGCAACGCAAGATCTCCGTGATCCTCGACTCGATCGAGAAGGCGGGCACGATTCCCAAGCCGACCGTCGACCGCATTCGCACGATGGTCACGTCCGGGGGACAAGGCCTTCAGGGCCTGTTCGGCGGCGGCGGCGGCGGGCGGCGCGCGGGTGCCGGTGGCGTGTTTGCCGCGCGACCCGGGGAAGGCCCGCTGCAGGGCGCGGGTGCCGGCGGCGGTCGCGGCGCGCGCGGTACCGGCGTGCCGCGCGACACCGCCGCGATGCACGCGGCGATGGCCGGCAGGGACTCCACCGGTCGCGACAGCGGCGCAATGCCGGCCGGCGCCGCGACCGGCTCGGCCGACGATGGTGCGCCGATCGACCAGGCGGTGCTCGGCGAAGTGTTCCAGGCGTTCCGCGCGGCCAACATCAACATCGGCGGATTCGGCGGGGGCGGCGGCGGTGGTGGCCGCGGCGGCCCGCCGCTTGTGCCGAGCGGTGACTATCTCGTGTCGGTCACAGCCGGCGGCAAGACGTTACGGCAGGTCCTCCGCGTGGAACGGGTGAACACACCCGGGACGCCGACAATCGTCGCGGGGGATGACGACCCCAACCCCTGACAAGGTGCCGGACGATAATGTCCGGCACCGGATAATCCCTCTCTCCACCACAAAAGCAGCCGCCCTCCAGATCCGGGGGCGGCCGCGTTCGCATCGAGAAGCCGGCAGTAGTTGCCGGCACCTGGCACCCTCGATTGGAAAGTGCTAAGTAGTACCGGCTTCAAAATCGGAAAGTCGGGGATGGCTGAAGAAATTACCGCGCGTCTCAATGCGGCGCTCGCGGGGCGGTACGTCGTCGAACGACAGGTCGGGCGCGGCGGCATGGCCACGGTGTTCCTGGCCACGGACGTCCGCCATGAGCGTCGCGTGGCGATCAAGGTGTTGCACCCCGAGCTCGCCGCGTCGATGGGGAGCGAGCGCTTCCTTCGCGAGATCCGGCTCGCCGCGACGCTACAGCATCCGCACATCCTCGGCCTGTACGATTCGGGCGACGCGGGCGGGCTTTTCTTCTATGTGATGCCGTTCGTCGAGGGCGAGTCGCTGCGCGACCGCCTCGACCGCGAGAAACAACTCTCGATCGACGACGCGCTGCAGATCGCGCGCGAGTCGGCGAGCGCGCTCGACTACGCGCACCGGCAGGGCGTCGTACACCGCGACATCAAGCCCGAGAACATTTTGCTCGTCGACGGGCACGCGATCGTCGCCGACTTCGGCATCGCGCGCGCCGTCAGCGTCGCCGGCGCCGAGAAGCTGACGGAAACGGGAATGGCGGTGGGAACGCCGACGTACATGAGTCCCGAACAGGCGAGCGGCGAGCAGAACATCGACGGCCGGAGCGACACCTACGCGCTCGGCTGCGTGCTGTACGAGATGCTGATCGGCGAGCCGCCGTTCCGCGGGCCCAACGCCATGGCGATTCTCGCGCGGCACACGCTCGAATCCGTGCCCAGTCTTCAGATCGTGCGCAACACGGTGCCCGACGAGGTGGAGGACGCGGTGATGCGGGCACTGGCCAAGGCGCCGGCCGATCGCTTCCCGACCGCCGGCCAACTCGAGAAGGCGCTGCTCATCAGCTCGACAACCGTCTCGCACCGCGCGACTGAGCGGGCGCTGCGGGCGCAGACGGCGACGATGCGCGTGAAGCAGCGGCGGCTCGGCGTGATCTCGGCGGGTGTGGCGTTCGCTGTGATCGCGTTCGGCGTCTTCGCGTTCAGCCGCAACCGCGGCACCATGCTGCTGTCGGCCGGCGGCCGGGCGCCCTCGCACGTCGCGGTGCTGTACTTCACGGACGCGAGCGCGGATAAATCGCTCGGGTATCTCGCCGACGGCCTCACCGAGTCGCTGATCGCCCAACTGTCGCGCGTCGAGGCCCTCGACGTGCGATCGGCGGCGGCGTCGCGCGCGTTCCGCTCGGACAGCATCACCCCCGACAGCGTCGCGCGCGCGCTCGACGTCGGTACGCTCGTGAGCGGGAGCGTGCGCCCACTGCCCGGCGATCAGCTACGCGTCGACATGCAGATGAACGACGCCGGCGGCGCCACGCTGGGCACGAAGAGCGTGACCGTGCGCCGGAGCGGCGTGCTGGCGTTGCGAGACAGCGTCGCCCGCGATGTCGCCGATCTCATTCGCGCGCGAATCGGCAAGGAAGTGTCGCTGCGCTCACTTCAGTCCGGGACGAGCGATCCAAACGCCTGGATTCTGGAGCAGCGCGCCGAGCAAGGGCGCCGGCGCGCACAGGAACTCGCGCGCTCGGGAGATACGGCGGCCATTCGCCACGAGGTCGCGACGGCCGATTCGCTGGCGAGGCAGGCGCAGTCCCTCGACGGTGCGTGGGGTGAACCGCTCGCGCTGCGCGGCTGGCTCGCCTACGAGCAATCGCGACGCTTCGGGGTCGATGGAAAGCGCGCCGCGCCCTTCATCGCGTTGGGCCTGC
>JBDUCS010000390.1:0-3461 GCA_040003335.1 Gemmatimonadaceae bacterium
GTCGAGCTGCGCCCGGGTGAAGAACTTGCCCTGCCCCGCGGTTCGCCGGGCATCGAACCCCGCGAACCTCAGCTCGGTCTTCTGTCCCTTCGCCTTCGCCGTGTCCGACGCCGCAATGGGGAGGAGTTCGAGCTGGATGGGCTGCGAGACGTTCGCCCCGCTGTTGAAGCTGTCGAAATACGCCTGGTAGCCTCGCGCGACCACCTCGACGATGTGCCCACCATCGAGCAGGTCGGGGATCCGCACGATGCCGGCGGAATCGGTGTGTCCGGCCTCGATTGTGTGATCGACGGTGACGGTCGCGCCCCGGATAGACGCGGTGTCACCCGCCCGGTGCAGGCGGAGCACCACTTCACGCGTGTCCTGCGCTCCGGCCACACGGGCCGAAAGCACTGCGGCGCCGACAGACGCCATGCAAAGAACTCGCACGATTCGCATGAAGATCAGTTTCCTGTCTCGTGGTTGGATTGGAGCCCCAACGTTGGTGCGGGGCACGGTCTCGGCGCTCTCGCGGGGTGGCGCCGGACAAAAGGAGCAGAATGATCACCTAGGCGACGCGGCGCCAGGCTCATTCTGCTCTGGTGCTCCATGCCTTCAATCATGGAACCAAGATGCCGCGCCCACAATCGGGACAGCGGGATTCGAATACGAGGCCGTATCGGCATCTGAGAGTCCGAGCAGATCAAGTGATCGACGGCGAAGTGACGCATCCGGCCGCCGAGGTGACAGGGGATCTTGCGGTTGGACGATCCTCTTTTGGTCTCCGATCTGTAGGCAGCATGCAGCGCGATGCGCACTCCCACGCGGACGTACCCAATAGCGGCCTAGCGCGAACGACGACGCGAGCTATTTTGCAGCGCTTCGAACGCCCTGTGTGCAGGCGACGGTACGACGAACGTCCTTCATCGGTCTCGAAGATCGTCGCGCTCGCCACACGCAATCGCTCGCTGCCCACGAACTCGTCGCGACTCGCGGCGGTGCCTTTACGGTGCCGCCGCTCCAGCATCGATGGCTCTCGCTCGCTCATTCGATCACCACTGAGGCTTTGCCAGATGGCTGACGTCAAGAAGCGTCGCCGCGCCACCCCCGCCGGGATCGGTCCCACCGAGCCCGAGCGCGACATCCTCGACCAATATCTCTACGAAGTCAGCTTGTACCCGTTGCTCAAGGGCACGCAGGAGATCGAGGTCGCCCGCCGCATTCGCGCCGGCGATGCCGACGCGCTGCAGGAGCTCGTGAAGCGAAACCTGCGCTTCGTCATCTCGGTCGCGAAAAAATATCAGAATCGCGGCATGCCGCTCATCGACCTGATCGGCGAAGGGAACGTCGGTCTCCTCACCGCGGCGCGAAAGTTCGATCCCGATCAAGGCGTCAAGTTCATCTCCTATGCGGTCTGGTGGATTCGGCAAGCCATTCTCTCGGCGCTCGCGCGCCAGGGACGCACGGTCCGCGTACCGCTCAACCGCACGGCCGATCTCTCGCGCATCATCAAGGCGTCCGAGCTGCTGCGTCAGAAGCTGCGGCGGGAGCCGTTCCCGGAGGAGCTGGCGCAGCTCACCGGCCTGTCGGTGGATGTCGTGACCTCGCTCGCCGCGCTCAACACCGGTGACGTCCGCCTCGATGCGCCCATGGACCCGGAAGGCGACCGCTCGCTGATCGAGCGCTTCGTCGCCGAGGAGATGCCGGATCCTGAGGAGGAGGCGATGAACGCCTTCCTCTCCGAGGAGATCGAGCGTGCGCTCGGCACGCTCGCGGCACGCGACGCGAAGGTGCTCCGTCTGTACTTCGGGCTCGACGGCGGCCGCGAGCACACCCTCGAGGAGATCGGCTCCATGCTCGGGGTCACGCGCGAGCGGGTGCGGCAGCTGCGCGATCGGGCGCTCAAGCGCTTGCGCGAAGGCGAAGTCGGCCGCGCGCTCGGATCGTTCGCCGCCTAGGCACCGGCGTCGGGCGCCGGACGCCACTCGCGCGCAGGGCGCTTGGAACTATCTCACTTCTATTTTTCGTCCGATGCCTGACGCCCGACGCCCAACGCCCTAGATTCTCGGAATGATTCGTCTCGTCAACGTGCACAAGTCGTTCGGGCAAAAACGCGTGCTCGCCGGTTTCACTCTCGACATCCCCGACGGCGAGACGATGGTGATCATCGGCTATTCGGGAACGGGCAAGTCTGTCGCGATCAAGCACATCGTCGGGCTGCTCGAACCGGATGAGGGCGACGTCATCGTCGACGACAAGCACGTGCCCACGCTGCCACGCCGCGAGCTGTACGAGTTGCGCGCCAAAATCGGCTACGTCTTTCAGTTCGCCGCGCTGTTCGACTCGCTCTCGATCGGCGAGAACGTCGCCATGGGGCTGCGCAAGCAGGGCCATCTGAGCGAGCCGGAAATCCGCGAGCGCGTGCACGAGGCGCTGAACCTCGTGGATCTCCCCGACGTCGAGCGCCGCTTTCCCGCCGAACTGTCGGGCGGAATGCGCAAGCGCGTCGGCATCGCGCGATCGATCGCACTGCGGCCGAAATACATCCTCTACGACGAGCCGACGACGGGGCTCGACCCGGTCACCAGCGCGGTCATCGACCAGCTCATGCTGCGCATGCGCGAGCAGCTCGGCGTGACTGGCGTCGTCATCACGCACGACATGCGTAGCGCGTACACCGTTGGCACGCGCATCGCCATGCTCTACGAAGGCAAGGTGCGGCAGGTCGGCACGGTCGAGGAGATTCGCCACTCGACCGATCCTGTGGTGCGACAATTCATCGAAGGGCGCGCGACGCTCGACGAGGGCGCCGCGGACGATGGCGCACGCACGCAGCGCGGCGCCGTGGCGTGACGGAGCCGAAGGCGACACGAGAAACGTCCGCCGGCGGCGTCGTTTTTCGCCTCGAGGCGGGACGGCCACTCTTCCTCCTCATCCGCGACAGCTACCGCAACTGGGGGTTCCCGAAGGGGCACCTCGAGAATGGGGAGCCGGCGGAATCCGCCGCGTTGCGCGAGGTGCAGGAAGAAACGGGACTCGCATCGCTCACCGTCCGCGGCGAGATCGGCGCGATCGACTGGTTCTTTCGCTTTCGCGGACGGTTGATCCACAAACACTGCCACTTCTTTCTGATCGAATCCGCCCAGTGCGAGACGGAGCCACAGCGCGAGGAAGGCATTACCGCCTGCCGCTGGCTCTCGTACGACGATGCCGCGCACCTCATCTCCTATGCGAATGCCCGCGACGTCCTGTGCCGCGCATCGGAGATGCTCAACGGCGCCGCCGCCAGCTCCTGACCGGCGCCGCTCCGCGACCGTGCCAACCGCCTCCCTCGCTGACATGCCCGGCGCGCCCGAGCTCGTGGTCGCCTTTGCGCCGCGCGAGCGCGTGCGCTCGATCGCGCGCGGCGCCGCGCCCCGCCGCCGCGGCCGCGTCGTCGTCGCGCGCACGCTCGACGAGTTCCGCGCCGCCTTTCGCGCCGA
>JBDUCS010000391.1:0-3446 GCA_040003335.1 Gemmatimonadaceae bacterium
GCCGCGTCGCCGGCGCCGCTCTACCAGGCCGTGAAGAAGATGGCCAACGATGCCGCCACCGACGCGCGCGCGCGGCGCACGAGCGCGCGGCTCCTCGTCAGCGTGCAGGTCGACGTGGCGTGGGGCGCGCTCACCGGCACCGGCGTCTACACCGGTATCGGCGACGACCTGCGCGATTTTCCCTTCATGGACGTCGTGGGCCTCTCGTCATACCCGTACCTGAGCGGATTCGCGCAACCGGAGAACATGCCGGTCACCTACTACTCCCGCATCGGGGCCGAGGCTGGCAAGCCGGCGATGGTGCTCGAGGGCGGCTAGTCGTCGACGACGGTGTCGCCGTTCCCCTCGACGCCAGCGCTCCAAGCGCGCTACATCCACCGGCAGGTACAGTTGCTCGACGACGCGCACGCCCTCGCCGTCTTCCAACTGACCTATGCCGATCTCGATCTCACGTCGTGGGGCACGCAGCCGGGACTCGCCCCGTTCGTCACGCTCGGCCTCGTCGACAAGACGCTGCAAGCCAAGCCCGCGCTCGCGGCGTGGGATAGCGCGTTCGCGCGTCCGCGCGCGCCGGCCGCAACACGGTAACACACATGCGCACTGTCTCACCGCACGCCATCGGCCGCGCCGCGCTCGTGCTCGCGCTCGCCGCCGGAACCATCGCCGCCGACTGCACGCCAAAGCCGGCCGAGCAGATCCCGCCGAGCGCCACCGCGCCGGCACGTCCCTACTGGCTCGGCTTCTCCGCCATTCCTCCGCGCGCCGACATCAAGCAAGCCATCCGTTCGATCGACGTGTGGACGCGGCGCAGTGACGCCGCGATCATGCACATCGATCCGCCGTGGGCCGAGCTCCTCGCCGGCGTCGCGCCGGAACACGACGTCGTCAAGGACAAGCTCGGTCTCGCAAACTATTTTCGCGCCCGAGGCACCAAGCTGCTCATAGTCACGATTGATCCCGAGAACGGACTGGCCCGCGAGCGCGAATCCGATGTGCTCATCGCCGCACACCGCAGCATCACCGAGCCGGGGATCCAGACGCTCTATCTCCGCTACGTCGCCGCGGTCGACAGCCTTCTGCATCCCGACTATCTAGGCTTCGCGGCCGAGGTGAATCTCGTTCGCCTGGCCGCCCCGCGCTCGGTGTACGACGCGGTGCGCACGATGGCGAACGCCGCCGCCGCCGAGACGCGCACGCGGCACAGTGCGGCCAAGCTCTACGTGAGCACGCAAGTCGAGGTCGCGTACGGACGCATGCCGGCAGCGCGCCCGTACGCGGGCGTCGCTGAGGATCTGCGCGACTTTCCATTCATCGATGTGCTGGGGCTCTCCTCGTATCCGTACTTGGGCGGCTTCGCCGAGCCAGAGCAGATCCCGCTCGACTACTACGAACGGCTCTCGCGGGAGAGCGGCAAGCGAGTGCTGGTCGTCGAGGGCGGCTGGCCATCCGTGGGCGCGAGCGCGGTCGGACTGAGCGTCAAGTCCAACGAGGAAACGCAAGCGCGTTACATCGCGCGGCACATGCAGCTCGCCGACTCCGCGCGCGCGCTCGCCGTGACGCAGCTCGAGTTCGCCGATGTCGATCTCGCGTCGCTGCCGGCCAACATTCCAGGCAAAGACAACCCGATCATGCCGCTCTTCGTGAGCATCGGTCTCGTCACGTCGGATTTGAGAGTGAAACCAGCGCTGTCCGTCTGGGACTCGGCGTTCGCACGACGACGCACGCCGTAACACGTCGCGCCCCGCGATCCGCACCTACTCCTGCGAAATCCGCTCCCGCCGCGACACGTCCGTGATTCCTTTCACCTTGCGCACCTGCCGGATGATCTTCTGCAAGTGCGCAAGGTTCTCGACCTCGACCAGCACCGCTCCCGACACGCCGCCGCCGTCGCCGGTGCGCAGCTCCATGCTCTTGATGTTCGTCCCGGTCTCGGTCACCGCGGCAGCCACGTCGGCGTAGAGTCCGCGCCGATCCGTGCCTTCCATCGCCAGGCGAACGATGAACAGCTCGCCTTGCATCTCCTGCCAATCGATATCGAGCCGGCGCTCGGGCTCGTCGTTCAGCAGCAGCAGATTGGGACAATCCGCGCGATGGATGCTCACGCCGCGACCCCGCGTCACGTAACCGGCGACCGGGTCGCCCGGCACCGGCTGGCAGCATTGCGAGTATCGCACCATCAATCCATCGACGCCTTGAATGCGCACCCCCTTCGTGCCGCCGCGCATACGCTGCACGAGCCGCTCGAACGCGCTGCTCTTCACCGGTTGATCCGGCTGCGCGTCGAGATCGGGGTGAATCAGCTTGAGCAGCTGCGCCACCTGCACGTCCCCCTGCCCGATCGACGCGATCAGATGCTTCACGTCGGTGAGGCCGAGTGTCTTCACGGCGTCGGCGAGCTGCGTGTCGTCGGGCTTCGGGAGGTTGCGCTTCTTGACTTCGCGGTCGAGGATCTCACGCCCGAGCTTGGCGGACGTCGTCTGCTCCTCGTGCTTGATCCACTGCCGGATCTTGTGGCGCGCGCGTCCGGTGCGCACGTGCGCCAGCCAGTCGCGGCTCGGCCGCGCGGTCGCCGACGTCAGTATCTCGACTTGGTCGGAGTTCTTCAGTTGCCGGGACAGCGGCGCGATCTTGCCGTTCACCTTCGCGCCCTGGCAGCGCACGCCGACGTCGGTGTGCACCGCGAACGCGAAGTCGATCGGCGTCGCCCCTTTCGGCAGCTGGATCACATCGCCGGCCGGCGTGAAGACGAAGATCTCGCTCTCGTACAGGTCGAGCTTGAGATACTCGAGGAACTCCTCGGGCGTCTTTGCGTCCATCTGCGCTTCGAGCACGGCGCGGAACCAGCTCATCTCGGCGTCGAGCTGCTTGTCCTGCTTGTAGAGCCAATGCGCCGCGATGCCGAACTCGGCCGTGCGGTGCATCTCGCGCGTGCGGATCTGGATCTCGAACAGCTGGCGCCCCGGGCCGAACACCGTCGTGTGCAGCGACTGGTAGCCGTTCGATTTCGGTTGCGCGATGTAGTCCTTGATCCGCTCCTGGATCGGCGTCCACCCTTCGTGGATCACACCGAGCGCGTGGTAGCATTCCGGGACGTTGTTCACGAGCACGCGAATCGCCATCAGGTCGTAGATCTCTTCGTACGGCCGCTCGCGCTGCTTCATCTTCTTGAAAATCGACCAGAGATGCTTCGGCCGGCCCGTCACCTCGAGGTCCTTGATGCCGGAGCGCTGCATCTCGGCGAACAGCGGTTCGGCGAGCCTGGCGATCAGCGACTCCCGCTCGGCACGCTTTTGGGCGACGAGCTTCGCCAGCCGCTTGTACTCGTCGGGCTCGAGGAACTTGAACGAGAGGTCCTCGAGCTCCCACCGCATCTTCGCCATGCCGAAGCGGTGCGCCATCGGCGCGTACAGATCCATCGTCTCCTGCGCGATGCGGCGGCGCTTCTC
>JBDUCS010000392.1:0-3435 GCA_040003335.1 Gemmatimonadaceae bacterium
AGCAGCAGTTCGTCGCACTTCAGCGCGGGCGTCCGGTGCAGCTCCAGCCCCCGGTGGAGAGCATGGACGGACTCTGGTCGCCGCTCGAGCGCGCCTCCGTGGAACACACGCTGCGGCAGGCCATCGTCGGTGGGCCCGACACGGTGCAACGCGGGATCGAGGAACTCGTGGCGCGCACCGGCGCCGACGAGCTGATGATCACCTCGCACGTGTTCGATCACGCAGCGCGGTTGCGGTCGTACGAGATCGTGGCGGGCCTCGGGGTGGTGACGGTGTAGGTCGCGGAGAGAAAATGTGCGACGGGGTCGAGCGCTTGCTTGATTCGGTTGCTGCGGCCAAGGATCTGTCAGTCGATCGGCTTCAGCCGCGACACGATCTCCTGCCGGCGCGGCTCGAGGAACGGGGGCAGTGCCACCTGCTCCCCCAGCGTCGCTTCGTTCTCGTCCACCGCGAAGCCGGGCCCGTCGGACGCGATCTCGAACAGGATCCCGTTCGGCTCACGGAAATAGAGGCTGCGAAAGTAGTAGCGGTCCACCTTACCGCTGTTGGCCACGCGGAGCGCGTTCAGACGCTCGGCCCACGCGTCGTAGTCGGCATCGGGCGTGCGGAAGGCGACGTGGTGCACGCCGCCCGCTCCCGGGCTCGTCACCGGCAGGTCCGGCTGCACCGCCACGTGCAGCTCGGCGTGCACGCCGCCGGCGCCCATCTCGTAGACGTGCACGAGCTGCCGTGCATTATCCGGGTGCGCATACTCGCGCACCGGCCGCATGTTGAGCGCCTTTTGCAACAGCGCGTCAGTCGGCGCCAGATTCGGCACGCTCAGCACGATCGGACCGAGCCCGCGCACCTGATGCTCGGCGGCGACGGGGCTCTTGCCCCACGGATGCGCATCGCCCACGCCCCCATCGTCGACGAGCGAGAGACGTTGCCCCTCTTCATCCTCGAGGTCGAGCGTGAACCGGCCGTCGCGCTCGGCGACTTCGCCCACCGCGACGCCACGCTCGCGCAGGCTGCGCGACCACCACTCGAGTGCCGAGAGACCGGCGACGCGTAAATGGGTGCGCGTGATCGCGTGCGTGCCGCGCCGCTCCGCGCCGACGGGCCAATCGAAGAAGGTGAGATCGGTGCCCGGACTTCCCTTCGCGTCGGCATAGAACAGATGGTACGCGCTCACGTCGTCCTGATTCACCGACCGCTTCACGAGCCGCATGCCGAGCGTTTTCGTGTAGAAGCGATGGTTGTCGCGAATCCGCGCCGAGACCGCGGTCAGGTGATGAATGCCGGTCAGCTCCATGCGGCGAGGTTACGCACGTCGCGTGCTTGCCACCATGGGCGACTCCTGCGAATCTCTTCGCGCGACCCACCCTCCACCGAGCGTGCGACATGACCGACGCCCCTGGCTTCGTCGACCGCGCCGAGCTCGAGCAGTTGATCGTGTAGTGGGACGGCCGGGCGCGCGCGAACAAGTGGAAGTATCAGTGGCTGCGCAGCGCCGTGCTCATCGGTGGCGCGATGCTCCCGGCACTCGTCGGCATCCGCGCGTCCAAGGAGTCTGCCGGCTATCAGGATGCGATCAACGCCGCGATGGTCGCCGTGAGCCTCCTCGTCGCGATCGGCGTGAGCCTCGAAGAGGTGTTCCGGTTCGGCGAGATCTGGCGCGAAAAACGCGCGGCGGCGGAGCTGCTGAAGATCGAAGGCTTCCGCTATTTCCAGCAGACGGGCGCGTATCGCGGAAAAACCCACGCCGACGCCTTCCCCGATTTCGCCGACGCGGTCGAAGCGATGATCGAGCACGAGATCAAGGACTACATCGTCGCCGTGCAGCCGCCGCCGGGCGCGGGGTCGGGATCTGGATCGCCGATTTAGAGGTGAGACGCTTGGTATCGCGTTCAACCCCTTATCGTGCGTGTTGTAATCCTGTCAATCCTGTAAATCCTGTCCAAAAGAAAAGCCTAGACAGGATTTACAGGATTGACAGGATTGCAAAGGCATCCAATCGCATCGCGTATCGGCGAATGAGCTCCCCCGCGATCGATCCGCGCTCTACGCTTCGTCATCGCTGCGCGCGCGCCGAGCCGGCATCTAGGACGCGCAGCCGGTGCGTCTCCCGAGCATGCGCGCTCGCTCGGCGGCGCCGAACAGGCGTCCGTTGGCGATCACCGCGCGAATGCGGCGCGTGTTGCGAATGTCGGCCAGCGGGTTCGCGTCGAGGAGGACGAGATCGGCAAGCTTGCCGGGCGCGACGGTGCCTAACGAGTCGAGCATCTTGAAGTAGCTCGCCGGCTCCCACGTCGCGGCGCGGATGACCTCGAACGGCGACATCCCGCCCTCCGCCAGCAGCCGCATCTCCTCGTGCAGGCCGAACCCCGGCGGACTGTTGCGCAGCGGCGCATCGGTGCCGGTGAGCACATGCACTCCGGCGCGCTGCATCGTCGCCACCTGCGCCAGCCGCTTGGCGAACATCGCGCGGCCCGCCGAGTCGGCGCCGGGCGGCACGCTATCGGGCATCGGGAAGAGCTGCGCGACGTAGCGCTTCACGGCATCCGGCAGGTAACAGGCGAGCGAATCACCCGGCACATCGCGGCGCGGCCACTGCGCGACCTCGTATTGCGCCGTGAACGTCGGGGTGATCCAGGTGCCGTTGCGCACGAAGCGCGCGTACAGCGGTGCCAGGTCCTCCGACGAGCAGCGGCCGAGCGCGCCCTGCACCGTGAAGCGCGGCACCAGCGCGATCGACTCGGCGACCGTACACGGCGCGGGAATAGCCAGGATGTGTTCGATGCTCCGCTGCCCCGAGTCCGACGCGTTCGCCGAGCCGACGACGCGCGGCACGTGGCCGGCGAAGACGATGCCACGCTCACGCGCACGGCGGGCGATCGCGAAGTACGTGTCGCGCGTGAGCTGGCCGTGCACCTTCACGAAATCGACGCCGAGCGCGACGAGCGAGTCGACACCGGCGCGACCCTCGGCCGGCGTGCGCGCGAGGATGTGTTGAATCGGCACGTCGCCGCCTTCGAGGTACGGGCCCGACACGACCATCCGCGGACCGACCAGTCGCCCAGCATCGATCTCAGCACGCCACCCTCTGAGCGTCGGCCAGTCGCCGGCCATGTCGCGTACGCCGGTGACGCCGTTCGCGACGTACATCGCCAGCAGCGCGCGGCCACCGGTGATCGACGTGTGCACGTGCATGTCCCAGAAGCCTGGCACTAGAAAGGTGCCGCGCCCGTCCACCACGCGCGCACGCGACGAAACGTGCGCGGTCCGCGCCGGCCCGACCGAGGCAATGCGAGTGCCGATCACGATGACGGTCTGGTCGGTGCGCGGCACGGAGTCGCGAGCGTCGATCACCGTCACGTGCGTGATGGCGATCGCCGGTACGGCCGGCGCTCGTTGCTGCGCGCGCCCGGCGCGCGCGGCGGATGTCGCGAGCGC
>JBDUCS010000100.1:0-11577 GCA_040003335.1 Gemmatimonadaceae bacterium
GCTGCGTGTGGGGCGTGGGAGGGGCATTACTCCCGAGTATCGGCTACACGACCTGTAGGCCGTAAAGGCAACCGTGATGCAAATCACCTTTCCCGTTCGCGCGA
Organism: Gemmatimonadaceae bacterium; assembly: GCA_040003335.1. Lineage (GTDB taxonomy): Bacteria > Gemmatimonadota > Gemmatimonadetes > Gemmatimonadales > Gemmatimonadaceae > JALZAE01. The sequence goes on from JBDUCS010000100.1 coordinate 105, forward strand.
AAGGCCCTACCTTCGTGCGCCGACGGGTATTCCTTTCGCCTTCCCATCGTATCGCCCCCGGGCGGGACACTTCGTGACCTCAAGGCTGTCGTTACACACCCTGGCGGCTACCCGTCATCTCGACAGGCAGCCGATGTGCGCCAGGTCACCAACTTCCAGCCCTGTGGCCGCGCGTTCCGCCTCCTTTACGGGCCGGATTCCGACGTGACGACGGGACCGATCAAGGTTTTGCTCGTCGAGCCGCCCGACGCCGAGCCCAAGCTTGTCACCAGCTCGCATGGCTCTTGGGTGGCGACGCTCGAAGTGGTGCGCGTCGACGCGGTGGGCGAAGCCGCGCGCGCGATCGGCGTGCACCGCTTCGACGCCATCTTGCTCGACCTGACGCCCGCGGTCGCCGAAGGGCTGGACGGCCTAGCGCGGCTGCACGAGCAGACGCCGGACGTCCCAATCATCGCGCTCATCGCCAGCGACGACACCTTCGGCGTCGAGGCGCTCAAGGCGGGCGCGCAAGACTCGCTCGTCAAGGCCGAGGTCGAGGGAAACCTGCTCATCCGCAGCATTCGCTACGCGATCGAGCGAAATCAGCTGCGAATCGCGCTCCGCTCGATGTCGCTCGTCGATGACCTGACGGGTCTGTACAACCGCCGCGGCTTCCTCACGCTGGCGCGGCAGCAGCTCAAGATGGCAGACCGCATGAACCGGCGCGTCGCGCAGGTGTTCGTCGACCTCGACGGCCTCAAGTGGATCAACGACACGTATGGCCACGCCGAGGGCGACCGCGCGCTCGTCGAAACGGCGGACATCCTGCGCGAGGCGTTCCGCGAGTCCGACATCGTCGCGCGCATCGGGGGCGATGAGTTCGTGGTGCTGGCGCTCGAAGAGACGTCGCCCGCAGAGGAGGTATTCGCCGAGCGGCTGCGGCGCGCGGTGACGCAACGCAACACGCAGCGCAGCGCCCGGCGCGCGGCGGCGCTCGACGCGCGCGGCCGTGGCGCCTTCCCGAATGTGCAGCTCGACTATCCGCTCGCGCTCAGCATCGGTGTCGCGACGTACGATCCGGCGGACCCGTGCGCGCTCGACGAGCTGATGCAGCGCGCGGACCATCTGATGTACGCGGAGAAGCGCACCAAGCGGCAGTCGCCGGCGGTTGGCGTGAGCGCGCCCTTATTGCCCGAGGAGCGGTAGCTGGACGCGCCGCCAGCCGGGCGGACTGTGCGCGTCGCGGCGGACGCGGTCACGCTCGACGCCACGCTCGCCGTTCCCGAAGAAGCGATGGGTGTGGTGCTATTCGCGCACGGCAGCGGCAGCAGCCGGCATTCGTCACGAAACCGCTCCGTCGCCGGCACGCTGCATGAGGGCGGATTCGCGACGTTGCTGCTCGACCTGCTCACGCCCGATGAAGAGGTGGCCGACGCGAGCACAGGGCACCTTCGGTTCGACATCGCCATGCTCGCGGCGCGTCTGGGCGCGGCCACCGACTGGGTGCGCAGCGACCCGCTCTTGTCCACGCTTCCGGTCGGTTACTTCGGCGCGAGCACGGGTGGGGGCGCGGCCCTCGTCGCCGCGGCCGCGCGCCCGCGCGACATCCGCGCGGTGGTGTCTCGCGGCGGGCGCCCCGACCTGGCAGCGGATGCACTTCCGCTCGTGCGTGCGCCAACGTTGTTCATCGTTGGCGGTGAGGACCGCGAGGTGTTGGCGCTGAACGAGGCGGCATCGCGGCAAATGACGTGCGCGGTGCGGATCGAGATCGTGCCGGGCGCGACGCACCTCTTCATGGAGCACGGCGCAATCGAGCACGTGGCGCGCGAGGCCTGCGGGTGGTTCGTCCGACAGCTGACGGCGCGCGAGTAAATGCCCGACCTCCGCACAGTGCGACTTCTCCTCATCCCGGCGACGGCGGCCGCGCTGCGGGCCGAGCTGGAGTCGCCGCGAGCGCTCGCGCGCGTACTGCGCGTGCACGTACCCGAGAGCTGGCCGCCGGAGCTCTACGACGCCGACGCGGTCCGGTGGACGCTCCGCTCGCTCGAGTCGAATCCGGCTGATGTGGGGTGGGGATTCTATTATGTGGCGGAAGCGCCGGTGTCGCCCGAGACGCTGCCGCGACTGGTCGGCGCCGGGGGGTACAAGGGTGGCCCCAGCGCGAGCGGCACGGTCGAGATTGGCTACGCGGTCGTGCCTGAGCGACGACGGCTCGGATACGCGCGCGAGGCCGTCTACGGCTGGCTCGCGCATGCCTTCGCCGACACGCGCGTCAGGCGCGTGATCGCTCACACGCTTCCCGAGCTCGCGCCGTCGATCGCCGTGCTTCACTCGGCGGGCTTCTCGTTCATTGGCGCGGGGGACGACCCGACCGAACCGACTGCGATCGCGTTCGAGTTGAGCCGCGAGGGGTACGAGCAGCGCGGTTCGGGTATCGGCCGGCCGCGATGAACAAGGTCGTGCGATCAACGCCGGAGGTCAGAACGGATCAGATGTGATCGGCCTCGCTTGCACCCACTTTGATTTGACAGAACCTCTTACATCCGATCTAAACATTTGCAACGCCGTCGTAGATGCTGCCTCGGCGCCCTCCAGCACGAGCAAGAATTTGCGAAACGCGCGAACGTATTGTAGCTCTCGTCGTTGCGTCGAGTCTGGGCACCGTCCTGCGTCTCACCCACAGCGCGAATGTTGATGACCGAGGGCGACCGGGCCTCGCAAATATGGCAAGTGCTGATCGGCGCGGCACACGATCGTCGCACGCTCACGTACGCAATGCTCGCCGATCGAATCGGGCTGGCGGCGGGCGAGTTGGCGCGACCGCTCGGCATGGTCGCGCGCTACTGCGCGATTCGGCAGCTTCCGCCGTTGACGGTGCTCGTGGTGCAGATCGACGTCGGCAAGCCGGCGGCGGGATTCAGTTGGGCGAGCGATCACGATTTCGCGCGCGAGGCCGTGTTTCAGCGCGCGTGGTTCGCGCTGCGGCCGCCGTCGTCCGGTGACTTCACGCTCGCCGAGGGGATGAGCGTCGACGAGCCACTCGGCTAGCATATTGGGGGCGCGGTGGAAATCCATCTCATGAGGCGGCCGCACATGCATCGAATCGGAGCAACGATCGCAGCGCTACTCTCGCTTGCGCTGGCACCGGCGCTCGCCGCGCAAGCGACGAGCCCCGCGCGCGACACGGCGCGCCGGACCCTGATCGACACGGCGTCGCGCGTCTACAAGGCCGAAGAAGCGCTCAAGCGCGAGGACAGCAGCCGCTCGGCGCTGCTCGCGGCGCTCTACGCCGACAGCGTGAAGTCGACGGAACAGACGCGGTTCGCCGTCGCGGTGAGTGCGCTGCGGCTCGGCCAATCGGTGTTGAAGCGCGGCGAGACGACCGCCGACTGCGATGCGGCGCGCGACGCGCGGCGCTATTTCACGTTCGCGGGCAAGTCGATGGAGGCCAGCCCCAACGCCGATCTGCGGAAGGGGGTGAGCGAGTACTACACGCAGAGTGATCTGCTCGTGACGAAGCTGTGTCCCGCCAATCGGCAGAACCCGTGAGAGTGGATTGGAAGCGATGACAGTCGACCAATACCTCGACCAGCTTGCCGATGACAGGCGGGATGCCGTCATGGGCGTGCGCAAAGTGATCCGCAAGCATCTGCCAAAGGGCTACCACGAGATCGTCGGTTACGGGATGCTGATGTATAGTATTCCGCTCGCGGACTATCCCGACACGTACAACAATCAGCCGTTGTGCTACGTCGCGCTGGCGGCACACAAGAATTATTGCTCGCTCTACATGATGTCGTGTTACGGGTACGCGCCGCATCTCGAGAAGCTGAAGGCGGCGTTCAAGGCCGAGGGGAAGAAGCTCGACATGGGGAAGTCGTGTGTCCGCTTCAGAAGCCCCGACGATCTTCCTTTGCGCACGATCGGCGAGCTGGTAGCCAGCATGCCGCCGGCGACGTGGATCGAGATCTACGAGCAGAGCCGGAGGCGTTGACGCCGTGAGAACGTTTCGCATCATTCTGCCGTTTCTGGTCGCGGTGACGCTGCTGATCGCCATCGTGCAGATGGGCGTGTCCGGGTGGATGATCTGGCGTCGCAACTGGATCAACGCCGCGTTCTATGGCGGCATGGCGGTGGCCGGCTTCGCGATTTCGCGCGCGCTGTGGGGCGTGCGCAAGATGTTGGCGCCGCCGGCCTCGTGACGCGCCCGCGGACGCTCCTTCAGGCGTGGGCGGTCGCCGTCCGCCGCACTCGGTGACGAACCGCGGAGCGCTGGCAATTCTCTGACGAAGCGATGTTGCATGGCGGAGGTGCGGTCCGTATCATCTCCCATAGTCTTGCCAAGGAAGAGATGATGCGCGCGGATACCGGCGACCTCCTGCAGGGAACGCTCGGCATTGTGATTTTGAAGGCACTGCTCGCCGGTCCGGCTCACGGCTTCGCCGTGGCGCGGTGGGTCGAAGAGACGACGGCCGACGTGCTGCGTATCGAGGAGGGCTCGCTCTATCCGGCACTTCGCCGCCTCGAGGACAAGGGGTGGGTGCGCTCGGAGTGGGGCCTGTCCGAGAACAATCGCCGCGCGCGCTTCTACACCCTCACGGCCACCGGACGCACGCACCTCAAATCCGAGGCTGCCGTGTGGCTCCGTTATTCGAGCGCCGTGACGCGCGTGCTGCGCGCGTCGCCGGCGCTGGCGTGACGGCAATGGACGAGCAGCCACCGCGCTGGCGGCGCTACCTCCGCTTCTGGGGCCCGAACGTCGGCGCTGATGTCGATGACGAGCTGCGGTTCCACCTCGACATGCGGGCGCGCGACTACGAGGCGCGCGGCATGTCGCCCGCCGCGGCGCGACTCGCCGCAGTCGAGCGATTTGGCAACGTGTCGCGCGTCGAGCACGCCTTGCGCGAGCACGACGAGCAGAAGATCCGCCAACGACACCGGAGAGAATTCGTGAGCGATCTCGTGCAGGACATCCGCCTCGCGGTGCGCGGCCTGCGCCGCACGCCCGGCTTCGCGATCGTCGTCATCGCCACGCTGGCGCTCTGCATCGGCGCCAACAGCGCGATCTTCAGCGTCGTCAACGCGGTGCTCCTGCGTCCCCTTCCCTACCGCGATCCCGATGCGCTCGTCCGCATCTATCACGTGTGGGAAGGCAAGAAGCAGGTGATGTCGCCGCCGAACTTCATCGATGTCGCGAAGGCGAGCCACTCGTTGATCGATGCCTCCGCCGTGTCGCCGGAGACGTTCAACCTCATCGGCGCCGGCGAGCCGGTGCGGGTCAACGGGGCGGCGACGAGCGCGAGCTTTTTTCGCACGTTCGGCGCGACACCGGTGCTCGGGCGCGCGTTCCAAGCCGACGAGAACGAGCCGGGACACACCAAGGTCGTCGTCCTCTCGCACGCGTTGTGGCAGCAGCGTTTTGGCTCGAGCGCCGCGGTGATCGGCACGCCGATCGATCTCGACGGCGTTCGCTACACGATCGTCGGCGTCATGGGACCGGCATTCGACTTTCCGCGAAAGACGCAGCTCTGGACGCCCTTGGTGTACGATGAGCGGTTCACGATGAAATCGCGCGGCGCCTGGTACATCGGCGCCGTCGCGCGACTGAAGCCGGGCGTGAGCGAGGGCGAGGCCGCGGCCGAGGTGCAGACCATCGGCAAGCGGCTCGAGCAGCAATACCCGGACGACAACGGCAAGCTCGGGATGACCGTCGGCTCGATGCGTGAAGCGCTCGTCGGCGACGTGCGCAAGCCGCTCGTGATCCTCCTCGGCGCCGTCGGCTTCGTGCTCCTCATCGCCTGCGCCAACGTCGCCAACCTCGTGCTTGCGCGCTCGACCACCCGGCAGACCGAGATGGCCGTGCGGAGCGCGCTTGGCGCCGGCCGCGGCCGGCTCGTGCGGCAACTGTTGACGGAGAGCGTGCTCCTCGCAGTCGCCGGCGGCGCGCTCGGGCTCCTGCTGGCGATCTGGGGCGTGCGCGCGCTCGGCGCGCTCCAGCCGAAAGGCATTCCGCGTCTCGACACGGTGAGTATCGATGGCAGCGTGATGGCGTTCACGGCGGGGATCGCGCTGCTCACCGGCATCGTCTTCGGCATCGCGCCGGCGATGCAGTTGGTGTCGCGCGGCGGCGGGCTCGCGCTGTCGCTCCGCGCCGGAAGTCGGGCGATGCTGTCGAGCTGGGGTGGGCGCCGCCTCCGCGGCGCGCTGATCGTCGCCGAGATCGCGCTCGCGCTGGTGCTGCTCACCTGCGCGGGGCTGATGATGCAAAGCTTCGTTCGGCTCCAGCGCGTCGACCCCGGCTTTCACACTGAGCAGCGACTGGCGATCGACATGTCGGCGCCGCGCGCGACGTATTCGACCGACGACAAGCTCCGCGGCTTTTACGAGAGTCTGATCGAGCGGCTTGGGGCGCTGCCAGGCACGAAGTCCATCGGCGCGATCAGCGGCCTCCCGCTCAGCAATACGGGTTTCGTGTTCACGTTCACCGTCGTCGGCCGTCCGCCGCTCAAGCCCGAGGATCAGCCGTCGATGCAGACGCGCGTCATCACGTCCGACTATCATCGCACGCTCGGCATTCCGATCGTTCGCGGGCGCACCATCGCGCCGAGCGACCGGCCAGGCACGCCCGTCGTTGCGGTGATCAACCAGAGCGCGGCCCGGCAATTCTTCCCCGGGGAAGATCCGATCGGCAAGCGGATCGAGATGGGATGGATCGCACTGAGCGAGCCGGTCAACGGCACGATCGTCGGCGTGGCCGGTGACGTGAAGGGATTCGGGCTCGATCAGGAGGCCCGGCCCGAGGTGGATTTCTCCATGACCCAGCTTCCTCTGCCCAGCATGTCCATCGTGCTGCGCACAGATCTCGCAACGGCATCGCTCGTCGCCGCGGCGCGCCGCGAGGTCCGCGCGCTCGATGCTACGCTCCCGATCGCCGACGTGCGCCCGCTGGAGCAGATGGTGGCCGACTCCGTCTCGCAGCCGCGCTTCTACATGGTGCTTCTCGGTCTCTTCGCGGGCGTCGCGCTGCTGCTCGCGGCGGTAGGCATCGGCGGGATGATGTCGTTCGCCGTCGCGCAGCGCACGCGCGAGATCGGCGTCCGCGTCGCGCTCGGCGCGAGCCGCGGCGGCGTGATCTCGCTCGTCGTGGGCGAAGCGATGCGGCTCGCCGCCGCGGGCGTGGTGATCGGCGCGCTTGCGGCGGCGGCGTTATCGCGTGCGATGGCGAGCCTTCTCTTCGGCATCGGCCCGCGCGACCCGCTCACGTTCGCGTTCGCGGCAGTTCTGCTCGCCGGTGTGGCACTAGCCGCGACGCTCCTCCCGGCGCGCCGGGCCGCGTCGGTCGACCCCGCGATCGCGTTGCGCGCCGACTGATGCGCGCGCATCGTCATCCGTGGATTCCACTTGAGAATGACGATGCGCGCGAGTCCGACGATCGAGATGCCGCTGCGAATCGCGCTCGCGGCCGCGGTGTCCGCTGCCGGGACTGCAGCGAGAGTCGTGCTCCGCGACACGACGCCCTGAAGAGAAATCCTGTCAATCCTGTAAATCCTGCCGAAAGTTTTTTTGGACAGGATTGACAGGATTTACAGGATTGCCTGCGGCCACATCCAGCACAGTGGATCATTGCGCTCGTGAGGACAAGCGTGAAATCCTATTGACCCTGTGAATCCTGTCAGAGTTTTTTAGACGGGATTTACACGGTTCCCTGCGACCGCATCCAGTGAGCCCGAGAGGAGCGCCCGACGTCAAGCGGGACAGAATCCTGTTCATCCTGTAAATCCTGTCGCAGGAGTCTGGACAGACCGACACGGTTTTAAGGACTGGCATGCGAAGCGGATCGTCCCTCGCGCGCTACCCCACGAAACCCTTCATCAATCCTGTCGCAACACTCGCATGGGTTCGACCCGGCTCGCCGACAGGGCGGGCACCAGGATCGCCATAATCGCGACACAGAAAATCGCGGCCGGAATGAGCACGAAACCCGTGGCGCCGAGCGGCGCGAAGGGAACGAGGACGCTGGCGAACAGCCGGGCTTCCGCGCCCGAGAGCGCGAGCGCCGCCGCCAACCCCGCCAGCACGAGGCGCAGCTCGCGGCGGAGCACGAGCCGAAGCACGTCGCTCGTCGTCGCGCCCATCGCGACGTGAACGGCAACCTCTCGCCGCCGCTGTCTCACCGCGAAGGCGACGACGCCATAGAGTCCGACGCACGCCAGCGCGAGTGCGAGCGCGCCGACGGCGGCGGCCACACCCGCGCTGTAGCGAAACGGAAGGAGCTGCAGCTCGAGCACGTCCGGCAAGCGTCGCAGCCGCAGGGGCGACCTAGGATCGACGTCGTGCGCGAGCTCGCGAAGGACGGGCAGAAGGTCTCGCGCGCTGTCGTCGGCGCGCACGAGCAGCGTCAGCGCTTCGCGCTCGGCGGGTGACGCCGAGAGGTACGCGTAGGCGCCGTCATCGCGCTCCCACATCCAGCCGCTGCGCGCGTCGGAGACGACGCCGATCACCTCGTATGCTCGGATATCCGCCGGCGTTGGCGCGACGGGGAGTGGCACGCGAATCATCTGGCCGATCGCGCTGCGCGCCGGCCACAGCGCGCGCGCCGCCGCCGCGGTGACGACAGCGGTGAGCGTCACGGAGCCGTTGTCCGACTCGGCGAAGACACGTCCCTGCAGCAGCCGCTGGCCGACCACGTTGAAGTATCCGGCGGTGACGAGGTTCGAGCGCACAGCTGTCGTGGTGGTTCGGTCGGCGATCGCCATTGTCGCCGCGCCGCCGCTGAAGGGAACCAGGTCGACGAGCGCGGCGCTCCGCACGCCGGGGAGCGCGCGGACGCGCGCGGCGAACGTCTGTCGAGCCGCGGCGAGCACACGTGGCGGGCGTCCGGACGTCTCGAAACCCAGGTCGGCAGCGACCACGCTCGCCGTCTGCAGACCCGTGTCGACGTTCGCCAGGCGCCGCATGCTCTGTACGAGGATGCCGGCCGCGACCGTGACGACGACGCACGCCGCGACCTGCGCCGCGACGAGAACGTCGCGCAACCGTGAGCCGCGGATGCGGCCGCCGAGCGCGCTGTCCCCGCCCTTGAGCTGCGCCGAGACGTCGGGTGACGTCGCTTGCAGCGCCGGCGCGAGACCGAACGCGACCACGCTGACCACGACCAGCGCCGCGGCGTAGGCGAGCACCCGCCAGTTGGCGTGCAGGTCGAGCACGATCGTGCCCGCCTCGGGCGGAAACGCGCCGAACATCGCTCGCGCCATGGCGACCACACCCCAGTCGGCGAGCGCGAGCCCGAGCGCCGCACCCAGCGCGGCGATCAGCAGGCTCTCGGTGAGCAGCTGCCGCAACAGCCGCCCGCGCGACGCGCCGACGGCCAGGCGCACGGCGATCTCCCGCTGCCGCACGAGCGCGCGCGCCAGCAACAGCGTAGCCAGATTCGCGCAGGCGATGACGAGCACCAGGAGGACGACGAGCAGGCCGGGCGCGGCGAGCATCGCCAGCTCTGCGCTCATCGGCACGAGCGAGGACTGCGACGTGAGCCACACCGCGCTCACGCGTCGGCCAGTCCCTTCGGCGACCTCGCGCTGCTCCGGCTCTCGGAGAATTGTCGACAGCTCGGCGCCAGCCCGCGCGCGCGTGACGCCCGGACGGAGCCGGCCGTTCAGCTCGAGAAAGCGATCCGCGCGCGGCGACGCGCGGCCCGGGGTCGCGCCAACGTCGCCGGCTACGGCAATGGGCATCCACAGGTCAGGAAGCCGGGGCTGGATGCCAATGAAGTCGCGCCGCGCCACGCCGACGATCGTCACCTGGCGTCCGTCGACGAGCACGCTCCGGCCGATCACATCGCGGGCGGCGCCGAAGTGCGCCTCCCAAAACCGTTGGCTGAGTACGATCGCCGGCGCCGCGCCCGCGCGCTCATCGGCGGCGACGAGCGCACGGCCCAGCACAATCGGCCCGCCGAGGACGGAGAAGTAGTTGCCGGAGACGCAGGCCGCATTCGCGAGGAGTGCGTCTCCGCCGCGCTCGGCGGTTGTCGGCGCGAGCGCAACCGGCCGCCAAGCGAAGGCCGTGACACCGGTGAGGAGGCGGGTGCCCGCGTCGAGCTCCGCGTATTCCACGTACGAGAAGAGTTGGCCATCGACGCCGCGGTCGTCGAGCGTGCGGAGGTGCACGATCGCCGACGGGTCGGTGACGGCCAGCGGCTCGAACACGAGCGCATCGATGACGGTGAAAAAGCCGCAGTTCACACCGATCGCTAGCCCGATCGCGCCGATGGCGATGACCGCGAAGCCGGGGCTGCGGCGCAGCATCCGCCCACCGTAACGCACGTCCGACACTACACTCTCGAGCCGGGGCAGCCCGCGTGCCTCGGCGCTTCGCTCTCGCGTGGCGAGGGGGTTGCCGAAGCGGCGGCGCGCGGCGGCTCGCGCCTCGCCGGCGCCGAGCCCTTCGTGCTCGAGATCGCGGGCGAGCGAGTCGAGATGGAAGCGCATCTCGTCGTCGAGCTCGCGGCGGAGCGACGCGGCGCCGGCGAGCGCGCGGAGGCGCCGCCACGCTTCACGAAGCGCCGCCATCACGGAATGCCGCCCTCGGTGCGCATCACCCGACCGACGGCTTGCACGACGCGGTCGAAGCCGGTCGCCTCGTGGCCGAGCCGTTTGCGGCCGGCGGCGGTGAGCCTGTAATAGCGCGCACGGCGCTTGGTCGGCGTGAGCTTCCACTCGGAGCTCACCCACCCCTTGGCCTGCATGCGCTGCAGCGCCGGGTAGAGTGATCCCTCCTCGATGCGCAGCACCTCGCCTGAGAGTCGCTGGATGTGCTGGGCGATGCCGTAGCCGTGCAGCGGGGCCAGGCTGAGCGTCTTGAGCACGAGCATCTCGAGCATCCCGGGCAGGAGCTCGCGCCTGTCGGTCATACATAGTCTCGCTATGGGTGTTGTGACTATGGGTATGGCATGCGTCGTCGATTGTCAAGCGACGGACCGCCGCGCATACTGATCTGTTCACTCAACGATGAGAACAACGTGAGGGCGACGGCGCTGTTCAACGTTCGGAGACTCACGGCGCTCATGCTCGCGGTGCCGCTCGCGGCAGCCCTCGCGCAGTCGGGGACGGCGACGGTATCCGGCACCGTGTACGACAGCATCGCTCGTCACCCGCTTGGCGACGCTGTGGTGCAGCTCATCGCCGCGACGCCGGGCGGGCCGTCGTACACGACCACGGCCGACGCCGCCGGGCGCTATGCGGTCGCCGGCGTGCAGGCGGGACACTATAGCATCGGTTTTTACCATCCGACGGTCGACTCGTTAGGCATCGACGGTCCCGTGCGCGCGGTGGACGTCGCCGGCGGGGACACGCGCGTGTCGCTCGCGCTTCCGTCGGCGCGGAGAATGATCGCGGCCATCTGCGGCGTCCGGGCGACGGCCACCGACAGCACGGCACTCGTCGTCGGACACCTGCGAGACGCGAGCACCGGCGAGCCGATCGCCGCGGGCTCGGTG
>JBDUCS010000393.1:0-3413 GCA_040003335.1 Gemmatimonadaceae bacterium
GCGGCGTTGCACCAGACGAACACGTAGCGCAGCTTCAGGGACGATCGCCGTCCGCGCCATCCCATCGGAGTGTGAGCATGCGACTCTCCTTGCTGTTCCTCGCCGTCGTCGCCGCATCGCCCGCCGTCGCCGTCGCGCACGCACAACAGGCGGCCGCCAATGGCTCTGTCGCGCAGTACGACCCGAAAGAATGGGATGTCCCCTACGGCGCCGCCACGAGACCGCGCGATCCATACGCGGACACGCACGGCCGCGTCTGGTTCGTTGGCCAGGAGGGCAACTACATCGCCTATCGCGACACCAGGTCGGGCGAGTTCAAGAAGTACGAGATCGCGCCGGGCACGAACCCGCACAATCTGGTCGTCGAGAAAGGGATGGTGTGGTTCACCGGCAACCGGAACAATCGCATCGTCAAGCTCGATCCGGCGAACGGAAAGCTGACGACGTACATGATTCCGGACGAGTCGGTGAAGGACCCGCACACGATGACCTTCGATCCGAAGAGCGGCGTGGCGTGGTTCACGGCGCAGCAGGCCGGTGTCGTCGGCCGTTTTGAGCCGAATACGGGGCATTTCCGTCTCTGGAAGACGGGACCCGACACGCGCCCGTACGGCATCGTGCTCGACTCGAAGGGTCGACCGTGGTTCGACCTCTTTGGCACGAACAAGATCGGCACGATCGATCCCGAGACGTTCGTGCTCCGCATGCACACGCTGCCGAGCGATACCGCGCGCCCGCGGCGCATCGCCGTCACCTCCGACGATCAGATCTACTTCGGCGACTACACTCGCGGCTTCCTCGGCCATCTGGAGCCGAAGAGCGGTCGGATTGAAGAGTTCGCGCTCCCGCTCGGCCGCGCTGCGCTGCCGTACGCGATGACGACCGATGACCGCGACGTCATCTGGGTAGCGCAGAACGGACATGCGAACGTCCCGGCGACGCTGGTCGCGTTCGACCCGAAGACACAGAAGTTCGTCGCCGAGATCCCGATCGGAAAACCGGGTCCGAACACGATCCGGCACATGACGTTCGACAAGACGACGCGGCAGATCTGGTTCGGCACCGATCAGGGCGCGCTCGGCAAGATCGCTGTGCCGCCGCGGGTGCTGGTGCCCTGACGGTGCGCTGCGCGCTCCGCGCACCGTGAAGCTGGATATCCAGACGGAGCTGCAGGCCACGCTCGGCACCGCGGTCACGATCGAGCGCGAGCTCGGCGGCGGCGGCATGAGCCGGGTCTTTGTCGCGTACGAGCCGGCGCACGCCCGGCGCATCGTGATCAAGGTGTTGATGCCGCAGCTGGCGGCGGGCGTGAACGACGAGCGCTTTCGCCGTGAGATACAGCTCGCCGCGTCGCTGCTGCACCCGCACATCATTCCGCTGTTGAGCGCCGGCGAGACGCACGGCCTCCCCTTCTACACAATGCCGTTCTTCGAGGGCGAATCGCTCGGTGCGCGGCTCGCGCGCTCGGGGCCGCTCCCGATCGACGAGTCGGTGCGGCTCGCGCGCGAGGTGGCGATCGCGCTCGACTACGCCCACCGCCACGGCGTGATCCACCGCGACATCAAGCCCGACAACATCGTGCTCCACGACGGGCACGCGCTCGTCACCGACTTCGGCATCGCCCGCGCGATCACGCACGCGTCCGAGGAGCGCGCGCTGACGGCGGTTGGAAGCGCCATCGGCACGCCGGCCTACATGAGTCCCGAGCAGGCGAGCGGCGATCCGCGCATCGATGGGCGGAGCGACGTCTACTCCCTGGGCTGCGTGTTGTACGAGATGCTCGCCGGCTCCCCGCCATACACCGGGCCGAACTGGCGGTCGATCATGATCCGGCACTTCAACGACCCGGTGCCACACGTCACCGCCGCCCGGCCCGGTGTGCCGGCCGCGATCGACACGGTGATCGTACGCGCGCTCGGCAAGCTCCCCGAGGAGCGCTTCGCGACGGCGGCGGAGCTCGCCGCGGCGCTCGACCGCGGGCCGGCCCCGGCGCTCGGCGGCACGCGCGACGTTGCGGATTTCCCGACGAAGCGGTGACCGCGTTTCGCGGCGCGGTGCGGCTGTCGGAGCGCGCGTCGCTCTACCTCGCGCGCGCCATCGGGCCCCCAGCCACTTGATTCGAGGGCGCACGCTCGCTATTTCGATGACGAGAATCCCTTTCGGAGAGGTCGGCGTGGCGTGGGAGTCGGACAAGCCGAGTCAGAACGAAGATGAGTATTTCGCGCGACGCGACGCGAACTGGCTGCGCGAGCGGCGCGAATCGCTCGATGTCGACCGCGCGAAGCGGGAGAAGATGCAGCAGATGATGCGCTGTCCGCGCTGCGGCGGCCATCTCTCCGAGCGCGCGTTCGCGCACGTGACGGCCGACGTGTGCGATCAATGTCGTGGCGTGTGGCTCGATGCCGGCGAGATGGAGATGGTCGCGCAGATTCCGCGCGACGAGCTCCTCCGTCTCGGCCGCGACATCGGAACGGACGCGAGCGCGGGGTAGCGCAGCCCTCCTTTGCTTCTCGTTCAACTATCGATTCACGAAAGGAGCGGTGCGTGGAGCATGAGCGACGGGGCGAGGCGTTCGAAGGGGATGTGAAGCTCACAGTGGTGGGGCAGAAGCTGAAGCCGGGCGATGCGGCGCCCGACTTCACGCTCGACGCGTTGGCGCCCGGTGACGCGGCTCCGCGGGAAGTCACGCTCGCCGGCGGCGCGGGTCGCGTGCGGTTGCTCCACGTCGTGAACTCGCTCGACACACCGGTGTGCCACGTCGGTGCCCACCGCTTCGAAGCGATGCGCTCGGCGGATCTTGCGCCGGCCGTGGACGTTTACACGGTGAGCATGGACCTTCCTTTCGCGCAGCAACGATGGCGCGCCGCCGAGCACGTCGAGCACGACGCGCTGTCGGGGCATCGCAGCGAGGATTTCGGGCGTGCGTACGGAGTGCTGTTGCGCGAGTGGCGGCTGCTGCAGCGCGCCGTGTTCGTGATCGACGGACGCGGACGCGTCACCCACGCCGAGTACGTCGCCGACCAGATGGCCGAGCCCGACTACGACGCCGCGGTCGCCGCGGCGCGCAAGGCGTCGGCCGCCTAACGAGTCGGATGCGGGCGATGACGGAGACAGAGCGTCTCGAGGAGCAGCCGCGGACGCGAAACGCCGCACTGCGGCGCGCGGTGCGTGCGTTTTCGGCCGCGTTGCTCGACGCGCCGCTCGTCGCGACCGCGTCGTACAGTGCGTACACGCAGTTCATCGGTGTGACGCAGCACGACCTCTACCACGGCGGACAGATCGTGCTACTCACGCGCGCGTTTGGCGCGCGGTGAACGTGCTCGCGATCTCGGGAAGCCTGCGGCCGGCATCGTCGCGTCGCGCGGGCGGCGGCGACGGCCCTATTCGTACCGCAGCGCCTGCATCGGCGTGAC
>JBDUCS010000101.1:0-11482 GCA_040003335.1 Gemmatimonadaceae bacterium
TGATGTCCTGGCCTTCGATCTTCCGCTGGATGGTCTCGAGCACGCGCTCGCGCACCGTGTCCTTGTACTTCTGCGGCTCGAATACATCGGTCGCGGACTGCTCGATCAGCTGCATCGCCAGCGTCAGCTCGGCCGGCTTGACGTCGCCCGGTGGGACGGTCACCTCGGTCGTCGGCCGCACTTCGTCGGCGTAGTGCAGCTGTTCCATCACCAACACGCCGTTGAGGGGACGAAGGAGCACGAGATGCTGCTGCCCGCGCGCCGCGTATTGCCCGAGCGCGGCGCGGCCCGTCTCCTGGAGCGCCGCGGTCAGGAGACGATAGGCGCGGTCGCCGCCCTTGTCGGGGCCCAGATAGTAGACCTTTTCGAGGTACTCACGATCGACGTTGGCGAGCGGCACGAACTCGAGCACGTCAATCATCCCCGTCGCCTTTTCCTCGAGCGCCTTCAGCTCTTCGGGGTTCAGAATCACGTACTGATCTTTGGCGAACTCATACCCCTTGACGGTCTCGTCGCGCGTCACCACCTCGTTGTCCTTCGGACAGGTGTATTGCTGCTTGAGGCGCGAGCCGCATTTCTTGTGGAGCATGTTGAACGACACGCTCGCCTTGGACTCGGACGACGAGAAGAGACTGACGGGCACGGACACGAGCCCAAAGGAGATGGTCGCGGTACCAATGGAGCGTGCTGGCATGGGCGAGAATTGGAGGGGGAATTGTCAACCTGAGGAGCGCAGCGACGAAGGATCTGCTGTTGAAAGTGGCCCGCCCAACAGTAGATCCTTCGCTTCGCTCAGGATGACAGGACTGCGCTCAGGATGACCGGGCAGTGCTCGAGATGACGCTCCGAAAACTTTTCACGGACGCACGTGACCGCAAGTAGCGACGACGCCCCGGGGGCGGACAGCCTGAGTACGTACCGCGCCAAGCGCTCTCCGGACTCCTCGCCGGAGCCCGTCGGCACGGTGTCGAGCGTGCCCGGACGGCTCTTCGTCGTGCACAAGCACGCGGCCCGCCAGCTGCATTTCGATTTACGCATCGAGATGGACGGCGTGCTTCGCTCGTGGGCGGTGCCGAGGGGTCCGTCGTACGACACGAACGACAAACGGCTCGCCGTGCGGGTCGAGGATCACCCGCTCGAGTACGGCGACTTCGAGGGCGTGATTCCGAACGGGAACTACGGTGCCGGCGGCGTCATCGTGTGGGATCGGGGGGAGTGGCTGCCGCTCGAGGATTGGCGCGTGGGACTCGAGAAGGGCAAGCTCTTGTTCGAGCTGCGCGGCTACAAGCTCCACGGCACGTGGACGCTGGTGAAGATCAAGAAGAGCGAGAAAGATTGGCTCCTGATCAAGGAGCGCGACGCCCACGTGAAGGTGCCCGGCGACGTGTTCGTCGAGACGTCGGTGCTCTCCGGCCTCACCGTCGAGGAAGTGAAGGAAGGACGCAGTCCCGCCGCCAATCTCCGCGCGGCGCTCGTGCGAACCGGCGCCGCGCGCGCGTCCGTGGACGCGAGGTCCGTGCGCGTGATGCTCGCCGAGCCGGCGAGCGAGGCGTTTACCAAGGACGGATGGCTGTTCGAGCTCAAGCTCGACGGATACCGCTTGATCGCCAGCAAGTCGCGCGGCGAAGCACTGCTGCTGACGCGCAACGGCAACGACTATACGGCCGTCTTCCCCGAAATTGCGCGCGCGATCAAGGCGCTGCCGCTCGATGAGTACGTCATCGACGGCGAGGTGGTCGTGCTCGACGAGCAGGGGAAGCCCAGCTTCTCGCGACTCCAGAAGCGCGGGCGTCTCTCGTCCTCAATCGACATCAAGCGCGCGGCCGTCGAGCTCGGCGCGACCTTCTACGCGTTCGACTTGTTGGCGTTCGAGGACTTCGACCTCCGCGGCCTCCCGCTCGCGACGCGCAAGTCACTCCTCATGGACGCGCTGCCCAAGCTCGGCGCCGTTCGCGCGCTGGATCACATCGAACGCGCGGGCGAGGCATTTCTCGAGCAGGTGACGGCGCTCGGTCTCGAGGGGATCATCGCCAAGCGCGCCGACTCGCCGTATCGCGGCGGTCGCAGCGACGTGTGGCTCAAGATCAAGGCCGAGCGCACGGGCGACTTCGTGATCGTCGGCTTCACCAAGCCCAAGGGAAGTCGTAGCCACTTGGGCGCGCTGCAGCTCGCCGACATGGCCGAAGGCACGCTCACCTACGCCGGCCGTGTGGGCACAGGCTTCGACGACGAGTTGCTCGGCGAGCTGTCGACGCTGCTCGAGCCGATCGTCCGCATCGATGCGCCATGCGTGCCGCCGACGGGCGCGGCCGTGATTCCCGAGACGAAGACGACCACGTGGGTCGAACCCGTGCACGTGTGCGAGGTGCGCTTTCGCGAGTGGACCCCGGACGCCGTGTTGCGGCACGCCGCCTTCTTGCGCATGCGACCGGACAAGCATCCGCGCGATTGCGATCGCCAAGGCGAGCCCGTCGAGGTCGCCGCCGCGAGCGCCGCACCGGGCCCGCCCGTCGAGCAGCCGCGCGCGCCAGTCGCCAAGACGTTCAACTTCTCGAATCTGAAAAAGATCTACTGGCCGGCCGACGGCTACAGCAAGGGCGACCTCGTCGCGTATTACCGGGCGATCTGGCCGTGGATGTCGCCGTACCTCGCCAACCGGCCGCTCGTGATGACGCGCTTCCCCGACGGCATCGACGGCAAGTCGTTCTATCAGAAGGACGCGCCCGAGTTCGCGCCCGAGTGGATGCGCACCGTCCCCATCTGGAGCGAAGACACGCAACGCGACGTGCGCTACTTCGTCTGCGACGACGTCGAATCACTCCTCTACGTCGCCAACCTCGGCTCGATTCCGATGCACATCTGGAACAGCCGGGTGGGCACGCTCGAACAGCCCGACTGGTGCGTGATGGATCTCGACCCAAAGGACGCGCCCTTCTCGGATGTGATCCGGACGGCGCTGGTGATGCGCGAGCTGTGCGAGCGGATCGGTCTGCCGAGCTACGTGAAGACGACGGGCAAGACGGGCCTGCACATCCTGCTGCCGCTCGGCCGGCAGTGCACGTACGCACAATCGCGGACGCTCGGCGAGCTGCTGGCTCGCGTCGCGCTGCGCGAGGTCGGCGACATTGCGACGATCACGCGTCACGTGACGAAGCGGGGCGACAAAGTTTATCTCGACTATCTGCAAAACCGGCACGGACAGCTGATCGTCGCGCCGTTCAGCGTGCGGCCGCTTCCTGGCGCGAGCGTGTCCATGCCGCTCACGTGGGACGAGGTGGGCTCGTCGCTCGATCCGCGCGCGTTCACGATCAAGACGGCAATCGAGCGGATGTCGGCACTGGAAAGCGACCCGGTCGCGCAGGTACTCGCCGACCAACCTGAACTGGGAAGCGTACTCGAGCGACTCGCAGTGATGGTCTAGTCGTCAGTCGTCGGCGCCTCGATGTCACCCTGAACAAAGCGAGGATCTGCCGTTTGATGAACCGCTCTGAGAAGCGAATCATTCGTCGCTTTGCTCCTCAGGATGACAGGGCGCTCCGCTCCGATGCCGTCCGTGCGCTCCGATGACCGGTGGCGACCGACTAGCGACCAGTGTTGTGTTGCTGCACGAGTTGAGGAAAGCGGTCCTGGAACTGCTGCTGGCCGGACATGACCTTCCCCATCGAGTTCAGGCGCAGCTGCACGGACGAGCCGTCGTTCATCGTGAGCGTCGTCGTCCGTTGCATCAGCGCGCCGCCGGTCGCGACCTGGGCGATGTCGTCGTAGCGGATCTCGGCGAGTCCGAGGTTGACCGCCTGGAGCGAGAGCAGCCCCATCTTCGTGCGGATGAGGAAGAGCCGGCGATCGGTGGCGACGGCGAAGTAGAGCGTCTGTCGGCCGACGGACGCGGCGCCGAGCGCGCCGAGCGCGGCCCCCGCGACGGCCATGCGCAGCAGCGAGCCAGTGAAGAGCAGCGCCGTCAGCTCGAATCGCTCGCCCGGCTCGAGCCTTGGCGCCAGCTCCGCGAAGACGAACGTCTCGTACTTCCCTTGTGGCGCGCGATTGCCGCCGCCCACCATCACGGGCGGTGGCGTGGGCGCCGGCGCGGCGCTACCGCCGAAAACCCAGCCGAGCGGGGAGTGAGCGACAGGCGTCCAGTCGCCGCTCCCAGGCCAGACCAGCGTGTCGGCGCGCACGCTCCCCGCACGAATCATCGACTCGAGATCAGCGCGCGATACGGGGCCCGTCGGCGCGCCCTGATTCGAGTAGTACCAGTTCTCTGGACTGTTCACCGTGTCAGCCTCAGGTGGAATGATCGCTGCTCGAGGCGGCATACCGCGCGCGTCGATGCATCGGCGCCGTCGCGACGTCGCCGAGGGCTCAACTCTAGTAGCGGATTCCGTCCGCTCCGCGGCGCATCCGGTGTACTCGGTGGAGGACTACCGCCGCGATAGCAGGAACTCCTGGATCTTGCCGTCGGGCGTGCGGTACATGAGCGCGGACGCGTTCGTCGTGCCGACGGCGAACTGCAGCGCCGCGACCTCCATCCCGCCCCGCTCGACCGTCTGCACCAGCCGCACGCCGGAGACCGCTCCCATCTGATGAAGCGCCGCGCCCGCCGCGGCGAGCTTGTCGGCGGTGAGATATGCGTCGAAGTCCTCGCCAAGCGTCGATCGGTCGACCGCGCCCTTCTCGAGTTGCGCAAGGAATGCCTTGCCGGCGTCGAGCGCGGCGAGCCCGCGAACGACCGGCACGTCGACGCGCGGCATCAGCTTCGCGACCAGCTCGGCGTTGAGCGAGCCGACCGCGGCGAAGTCGGTGTTGGCGAGCATCACCACCGCCGAACGCGTCGAGGGGATGACCGTGTTCTGCGCGACGAAGCCGCTCACCGCGCCGCCGTGTGAGAGCACTATCGCCTGGCCGCGGTCGTTCACGCCCTCGCCGCATCCGTAGCCGGTCGACCGGCCATCGGAGAGCCGCCGCGCCGAGGTCAGCGTCTGGTACGACGCCTTCGACAGAATCTTGTGATCGACGAGGGCGCGGTCCCAGGCGAGGAGATCGGACGGCGTCGACCAAATCGCGCCCGCGGCTCCGGCCCAACCCTTCCCTTCCGGTTCCGCCGCGACGGGTGACGCGAGCCCGAACGACGTGTACCCGCGCGCCATCGCCGCGGATTGCGGCGGATCGTACGCCGTGTGCGTCATGCCGGCCGGCTTGAAGATGCGCCGCGATAGAAACGCGCCGAATGGCTGCCCGCTCACGCGCTCGATCACGCGGCCGAGTATGAGGAAATTCGTGTTGCTGTACGACCAGCGCGTACCCGGCTCGAAGTCGAGCGGTCGCATCGCGTACTCGGCGATGATCGCGTCATCGGTCGCCGCCTTTTGCATCTCCCGGTCGACGAAATCGAGCGGATAGTAGTCGCGGTAGCCGGAGACGTGCTGCCCGAGATCGAGCAGCGTGATGTCGCGCGCTCTCGTGAGCTTGGGCATGTATTTCGAGACGGGGTCGCGCAGCGAGAGCTTGCTCTCCTCGTTCAGCAACAGCAGGGCGCTACAGGTGAATTGTTTGGTGACGGAGCCGATGCCGAACATCGTCTCGGCGGTCACCGAATCGCTCGCGCCGAGTGTACGCAGGCCGTAGCCCTTGGCGAGCACGATCGTGCCGTTCTGCATCACGCCGACGGAGAGACCGACGAGTTGCTTGTCGGCGACTGCCTTTCGGATGATGGAGTCGAGCTCCATCGCGCTCACGCTCGGCGCCGCCTGCGCGCGCGCGCTGCCTAACGAGACAGCGCAGGTGGCGACCGTCGCGCCGAGGGCAAGCATCAGCGAGCGGCATCGGATTCTGGAAAGACTCATGGGGCGAGCTCCTCCGGGTGCGTCGACTGGCATCTATGACGAGGGGTGGAAGCGGATCAAACCTCAAAAAACGAATTCGGTCGGATACGGCGGGAGTAGCCGAGCGAGACTCTTCCCTTGGTCAGGTCCGATGGTAGCTGCTCGTGCTCGGGACCTCAACTCGGAATGATGCCACCGAACGCCGCAGAGAACGCCGAACACCGATCACCGCGCGATTGACAAGAGGGCCGATCGTCCGGTTATTGAACCGCGCGACCGAATTCCGCTCCCACGAGGCGCGTAGAGATGGATTTTGGGCAGACCAGGTCAATAGCAACGGCAAATCGGCAACACACGGCAACCACCGAAGCGCTCGTCCGCTGGGACCTGATCACCGAGGTCGGTGAGGCGTTCGCCGTTACTGCCGACGGGCCGGCCGCCGTCGTACTCGCGAAGCTGCGCACGCTGCTCGACAGCCTCACGGCACCGCACCGGTTGCTCGAGTCGCTGGAGGCGGACGCGAGCGCCGTACTCGCCGGCGACTCGCTCGCCGCCAAGCGTCTCACCGAGCGCTTGGACGTGCTCGGGCGCAGCATCCCGGCGTTGATGGGAAGCCGCGCACGCGCGAAGGCGCTCGCCGAACATGTCGACAACGCCGACCCCGCCGACCGCGTCGAGTCGTCGAAGGACCACAGCACGCTGTCGTTCGATGGGCTAGTGCGAGTGTGCGCGGCGGCCACGGTGGCGGCGGCGGCGCGATCGTCGTCGTCCTTGCATGCCGCGCTCGACGTCGTGCTCGGACTCGCGCTGCGCGCTTCGGCTGCCGACCGACTGCTCCGCGGCCTCACGAGCGGTGGTCCGGCCGGCGCGGCGCAGGCGTTGAACGACCTGCGACTCATCGGTCATCCGAGCGTCGCGCCTCCAGAGATGCACACGTTGAGCGGCGGCTTTGGCGGGCTACCCGGCGGTCCGCCCGGTCCACCCGGCGGACCGCGCGGGCCAACTGGCGGCGGCGTGCTCGGCGGACCACTCGGTCCCAACGACGTGCCCGACTCCATGGGGTCGCTCGTCGCCGGCCTGCGCGACCAGCACCGCTGGGATCCGGAGATTCACGATTCGCTGCCGACGTGGCGCGAGATCGTCGGACTGGCGCCAATCGAGGGCATCGATCGAGGCGAGATCTATCGCGTCCGCTGCATGATCGCGCTCACCGAGGCGCTGACGCTGCGGCAGGAGCCGCCGCCGCCGCGACCGAGACGGGTCGTGTGGTCGGACACCATCAGCAGCGTCACGGCGAGCGGCGTCTGCGCGGGCGACCGCATCGTCATCCACGGCAGTGGGTTCGGCCCGCCGAATGCTGAGTTCGGCGTCGTGCTGCCGGTGGGGAGTGGCTGCAAGGCGTTCTCCGTTCCCGCCGCCGACTGGACCGATACGGCCATTACCGTCACCCTCCCGACGGGCATCGCGTCCGGGACCGTCGGTTTGGTCGACATCGCGTACACCCGCGCGTACGACGCGTGGGCGACGCGCATGAACGAGCTGACCTCGGCCATCATCGAGAACGCGAAATGCGCGCACGCCAAGGCGCCGGACGTGCAGTACGTGCCATTGTTCAACGAGTGTGGGCCACTCACGCCGTTCAATCACCTGCGAGCCGGACTGCCGGTGATCCGCTCGTTCAAGGTGAACGGTGTGAGCCTCGCGTTCGTCGAGCCCGGGCAGCCGGTGCGCCTGTCGTGGGACTTTAGCAACGTGCTCAGCTTTCGGCTGACGCGTCTGTCGAACCGCGGTCCGCGATTCCGAGGTGCTGACTTCGTCGACGACCCGCGTGATTTCGACTACGACCTGGGCCCGTTCAGCGAGAAGCAGCCGACGGAGACTCAGTACGAGTTGCGCGCCGTCGGCCCGTGCGGCGCACTGTCGGTCGTGGTAACGGTGCGTCTCCGCAAAGTTCCGATACTGAGCATTGAGGGCGTCGAGATCACGCAGGCCGTGCAGAGTTTTCGCGATCCTAATTCGCCGCCCAACTCCATCCCACTCGTCGCGCATAAGGACACGATCGTCCGCGTCTACGTCTCGTGTGAGAACCTTGGCGATTTCATGTCAGTCGGGCCGCCGGGCAAGGTGGCGGTGAGCGGCGAGGTGCGCCTGTTGGGCGCGGCGCTGCCCCTGGCGTTGCCACCGTTGAATGCAGGCAGCTTTCAGGCGCAACCGCGAGCGGCGACCAAGCGCCTTCTGACTGACGACACGTTGAACTTCCGCATTCCCGCCGCGGTCGCGTCGAACGAGATGTATGCGTCGATGCTGGTCACGGTGTGGGCATCGGACGAGGTCGAGTCGCCGCCCTCGGGCCTGAAGGTACGCGCGACGGCGGGCTACATTGTTCCTCAGATCATCTGGAACAAGAAGGCGCCGTACACGGTGCGGTACGTGCGCATCAGTACGACGACGAACCCGGCGCCGAGCGATGCGGAGGCGCGAGAGATCGTCGTGCGCGGCTTCGATCTGCTGGCGACGCCGGCGACCGACATCCAACCGGCGCGACTGGCGACCTGGAACACGTCGATCGACATCACCGACCGCGACGGTGTGGAGCACCTCCTGGGCCAGATCGACGACCAGCACAACTGCACGCTGTCGGAGCGGATCCCGTTCTTCGACGATGACTGCCCAGACGATGATGGTGCGGTGTGGATCGGTGTCGTGCTCGCCACTGGTGGACCCGTCCAGGGAATCGCCACGAGGGCTCAAATCCACAGCGCGAGTCGCAACACGTGTATCAGCGATCCGTCCAAGCTCGTCGTTGCGCACGAACTGGGTCACACCCTCAAGCTCAATCACGTCAACCCCAGTCAGAATTGCGGCTATGCGCAGGACGCGGACGACGATTTTGATTCGCTGCCGAACGATGGTCTGGTCGACGCGAACGACCCGTTCGACCCTCACACGGGGAAAGTCGTGCCAACAATCAACCCGCTATACGATGTGATGAGCTACTCGTGCGAGCGGTGGATCTCTCGCACGAACTGGCGGCGCGTCTTCGACAAGTTTTGATGCTTTCAAGAGCAGATCCTTCGTCGCCGTACTCCTCAAGATGACATGACGTTGCTGTGCTCCTCAGGATGACATGACGTCGGCGTGCTCTCAGGATGAGTTGGCAGGTTGTCATCCTGAGCGGAGCGAAGGATCTGCAGGCTCGAGGAGAATGAAATGGAGCGTCGGTTTCTGCGGTTCGTCGGGAAGCTCTGGGAGACGGGCGAGTTCGAGCCCGGCATTGGCTGGGAGACCGAGCGCGTCGCGCGACGGCCGCGTGCCGAGGACGGCCTCACGCTGCAGCTCCTGAGCGGCGACGGCGACGTGCTGGTGGAGGCGGGTGTCGAAGTTCGCACGCCGCTCTGCCGGTCGGGGGAGCGGCGCGAGATGAGGGGACAGCGGCTCGTCAGCTATCTTCCGCTGCACGCCGACGGCCGCACCGTCGTCCTGTTGCGCGACGGTCGCGCGGTCCATCGCGTCGACCTGCCGCAAGCGGCGCCGCGCATTCGCATCACGAGCCACGACGTCGACAAGACAGGACGCGTACATCTGCGCTGGGACGCGACGCACGATCGCACGCTGTGGTTCGATGTCGTGTTCACCGATGGCGAGCACCGCTCGGTATCCGTCGCTCGCGAGCTGACCGAACACGAGGCGACCGTCGATACCGCGAACCTTCCAGGCGGTCTCGGTTGCTCCGTCACCGTGCTCGCCACCGATGGGCTGCGCTCGTCGCTCGCGCGTAGCGCGCCGTTCGATCTCCCAGAGCAGCCCCCTCGGCTCACGATCTCGATGCCGAAGGACGGCGACGTCGTCGCTGCCGGTCAGCCGATCTCGTTGCTCGGCCATTCGCACGAGGTGGGCGGGCGCGCGCTCAGCGACGACCATCTCGTGTGGCTGATCGACGGCGCGCCCGTCGCTCGCGGCCGGCGCATGGCGCCGGCGGGACCGCTCGCGCCCGGAGCGCATCGCGTCGAGCTCGCCTTTGCCCCGAACGGCGAGACCGTCGCGCGCATCGGCGTAACGCTTCGCGTCGCCGGGCATACGCCGGAGTACGAGGCGTGGCGCGCGATTTCGGCGAGCCTGACGCGCAATGAGACGTCGGCCATCCCACCATCCGAGCCGACGGCTCCGGCATCGTACCGGAGCGAGACCGCGCCCCGCCCGTAACGTTCGAGCGTCCAGCCGACGAAGAGGAGATCCGAATGTCGACCGACGTGCAGCTCGATGCGGAAGATGGCAGCGTCGTTTTGATCGACGCCCGCGTGGTGAAGGCGAAGGCGTCCGACTTCATTCTCGATTCTCCCGCGCGGCGCGGCGCGAACGCGCGGGGTGCGGCCGGGGTGCGCCGGGCGCTCGTGCACGACCAGCACGATGGCCTCACGATCAATTTCAATCGTGACTATCCCGGCGGCGTAACGATCAACGATGTCGTCGAGCTGAACAACCGCCGCACCGGCATTCACCTGAGCGACGTGGTGGAGATCAGCCCGTTCGGCAGTGTGCACGCCGGCGCGGATGGCAAGACTGGCGGCAAGCCGGCGGGTCTCGTGTTGCGCGGGCAGATCATGATCGAGCGGAATCCGAGCGGCGCCGCCGCGGCCGACACCAACGCGGCTGCCGACACGAACGCGACGGCCGACACGAACGCCGCGGCCGCGCGGCCGAGCTACAGCGAGTCGGACGCCGACCACGAGACGGTGAGCCTGCAACGACTGTTCGCCGAGATGCGGAACGAGCTCGTGCGTCTGACGGAACGCGTGGCCGAGCTCGAGCGGCGCGCCGCACGATGATCGCGCAGAGCGTGCGTCAACTCGCGACCTGTCTCGGGCGCGCGGATCCGGTAATCTCGGTGCGCACGCTGATTGACCCTGGCGCGCGCCCGCTGTCGCTCGCGGCGCGCATGGAGAGCGTGCTGCAGGACCAGGTCGATCTCAACTTGATCCTCATGGGACGCGAGTTGTTCGGCGATGCCGACGAATCGAACGTCACGTCCGCGATAGAGGAGGCCCGGGCGATCTTTGCGGCGGTGGATGTCGGGATCGGTCGCGTTGCGCGGTTCTCGCTCGCGGTCGCGGAGGCCGGTGATTCGGCCCGCATCGAGAGCGACGACGAGGCGGATGCGCTCGTCAAGTCGCGAGGGTTTCCGGGTGCGGCCATCGATGTCTTTCTCGTGCGCAGTTACTCCGGCGCCACCGTCGGGCGCGCTCCGCAGCGCGGGCCGTGCAAGGGGGCCGGCCAGACATTCGGAGGCCTGGTGCTGGCAATCGAGCACATCGCGTCGATTACGGGAAACGTGCTCGCGCACGAGCTCGGGCACTATCTCGGGCTGTGGCACGAGGGGGACGTCGGCAACCTGATGTTCAAGGACGTGCCGAACGGAAAGGGATTGGAGAGCTGGCAGGGGGAGCGGATGCGCGAGCACTGCATGATGCGGACGGGGTGTCGGCGGCAGTGAGGGTTCGAGGCCGAGTATCCGCGGCACTCGCGCGTCTCTCGCGACGGCAGATCCTTCGTCGCTTCGCTCCTCAGGATTGATCCGCCTCCAACCATCGTCGTAGATGCCGGTCGATGCCCGCCGCCCCGCGACCGCTACTCGCTGCGCAGCGCGACCGCCGGATCCAATGCCG
>JBDUCS010000394.1:0-3398 GCA_040003335.1 Gemmatimonadaceae bacterium
CCGCGTCGCCGAATGGACGGACGCGAGGGGCGTCGACGTCATCCTCGAGCTGGTCGGCGGCGCGTACGTGCCGGCCGATGTGCGCGCCGCCGCGCCGCTCGCGCGCATCATCCTCATCGGCACGATCGCCGGCACGTCGCCGACGCTGCCGCTTCACCTCGTGATGGCGAAGCGACTGACCATCCGGGGCACAGTGCTGCGCGCACGCTCGGTGCACGAGAAGATCGCCGCCACGAGTGCCTTTGCCGCCGACGTGATACCCATGCTCGCGAGCGGCGTCGTGCGGCCGGTGATCGATCGGGTCTATCCGCTTGCCGAGATCCGCATGGCGCACGAGCGGATGGAGAGCAATGCGTCGTTTGGGAAGATCGTGCTCGAGCACTAGGGATGGTGACTGCTGGTTTACCGTTCAGCATCAACACAAGGTGGCAACGATGATCGATGCGAACACCGAGAATGTACGGAGCTACCTCGACGCGCTCGTACCGCCGCGGCCGGCGGAGCTGGCCGCGATGGAGGCCTGGGCGGCCGAGCACGATTTTCCGATCATCGGCCCCGCGGCGGGGCAGCTCTGCTATCTCGTCGCCCGCATGGTCGGCGCGCGCCGCGTATTCGAGCTCGGCTCGGGCTACGGCTACTCGACCGCGTGGTTCGCGCGCGCCGTGCGCGAGAACGGCGGCGGCGAGGTGCACCACGTCGTGTGGGACGATGCGCTGTCCGAGCGTGCGCGCGGCCATCTCGCGGCCTTGGGTCTCGACGACCTCGTGCGATTCCACAGCAGTGAAGCCGTCGCGGCGCTGCGCGCCGAGGAGGGCCAGTTCGATCTCATCTTCAACGACATCGACAAGCACGCCTATCCCGACTCGCTCGCCGCGATCGAGGAGCGATTGCGGCCTGGCGGCACGTTGATCATCGACAACATGCTCTGGAGCGGGCGCATCTTCGACGAGACCGATCTCTCGCCGAACACCGAGGGCGTCCGGGACTTCACGCGGAGGATCACGTCCGGCGACCGCTGGATCGTGTCGCTCGTCCCGATTCGCGACGGACTGATCGTGGCCATGAAACGATAGATGCGTCTGACTTTCGTCTGTTCGCGTTCGTCATCTTTTCTCGCTCCCGCCTCATGACTCGCATCGCCGTGTCATCGCTCGTGCTCGCCCTGACGCTCGCATCGCGCCTCTCCGCGCAGTCGCTCTCGGCGCCTGAGCGCCGGATGAAGGAGTTCGTCGACCGGACGCGCGACGAGCAAGCCGCCTTTCTCGCGCGCGTCGTCAACATCCCGAGCGGCACGATGAACGTCGCGGGCGTCCGCCGCGTGGGCGACGTTTTTCGCGCGGCGCTCGACTCGCTCGGCTTTACGACGCGGTGGATCGACATGCCGGGCGAGATGAAGCGCGCCGGACACTTGGTCGCCGAGCACGCGGGCAAGGCTGGCACCAAGCGCATCCTGCTCATCGGCCACTTCGACACGGTGTTCGAGGGCGCGGGCCAGCAGTGGGTGCGCGAGGACTCGATGGCGAAAGGCGCCGGCTCGAGCGACATGAAGGGCGGCGACGCGATCATCGTGTACGCGCTCAAGACGATGAACGCGGCCGGCGTGCTGCGCGACGCGAACATCACGGTGGTCTTCACCGGCGACGAGGAGAGCGCCGGCGATCCGCTGAGCGTCTCGCGCCGCGATCTGATCGACGCGGCGAAGGCGAGCGACGCGGCCTTGGCGTTCGAGGGCGGGTCGAAGGACAACGCGACCGTCGCGCGCCGCGGCGCCAGCACGTGGATGCTCCGCACGACGGGGCGGCAAGCGCACTCGGCCGGCGTCTTCGGCGAGACGGCGGGCTACGGCGCCGTCTACGAGATCGCACGGGTCATCGATGAGATGCGGCGGACGCTCGCCGGCCAGCAGTATCTGACGTTCAACGTCGGCGCGATCGTCGGCGGCACCGATGTCACCTTCGACAGCGAGCGCGTCTCGGGCACGGCCGCGAGCAAGACGAACATCATCGCGCGCGCGGCCGCCGCGGAAGGCGACCTCAGATTCATCTCGCAGGGCCAGCTCGACTCGGCGCGCGCGGCGATGCGGCAGATCGTCGCCAAGAGCCTTCCCGGAACGCAGGCCGAGATCTCGTTCCAGGACGAGTATCCGGCGATGTCGCCGACGCCGGGGAACTACGCGCTCCTCGCCGCGTACGACAGCGCCAGCCGCGCGCTTGGCTTCGGATCCGTGGCGGCGCTCGATCCCGGCCGCCGCGGCGCGGGCGATGCGAGCTTCGTCGCGCCGTTCGTCGACGCGCTCGACGGGCTCGGCGCCGACGGCCGCGGCGCGCATTCGCCTGACGAGCGCGTTCGTCTCGAGTCGCTGCCGATGCAGACGGCTCGGGCGGCGGTGCTCATCTATCGATTGTCTCGCCAAATTAAAACAAAAAACGAAAAGACGAAAACGTGACCCGCTCGATCGCCATCGCTCGCCAGCCTGCCCATGGCGCTCCGCGCCGGCCTTCACTATGCGCGACGGCACGCTAGCTTCGCCCCATGGCCCAGATCATCCCCGTCAATTACCGCGACGACATCCTCCCGGAATACCGCGATACGCCCGTGGCGGCGCTCCTCGAGTATCACAACCTCGGACGCGCCACCGGCGCGGTCGCGGCGCCGCAGCTCCTGATCGGCATGTGCATGGACAGCCGCAAATCGCTCCGTATCCCGAACGACTTCGCCTTCGTGCTCCGTACCGCCGGCGCGAACATGCGGGACAACGAGTTCCGCATCTCCTACGCGATCGCCGTCGGCGGCGTGCGCACGATCGTACTGATTGCGCACACCGACTGCGGCATGGCGCGGCTCGGTGAGCGCCGCGAGCAGTTCATCCACGGGTTGATGGAGGCCGCGGGCTGGGACGAAGCGCGCGCCGTCCGCCACTTCGAGGACTCGGCGCCCAAGTTCGGCATCCGCGATGAAGTCGACTTCGTGCTCCGTGAGGCCGAGCGGCTGCGCGCGATCTATCCGCTGATCGCGATCGTCCCGCTCCTCTATCGTGTCGAAGACGACCTGCTCTACCAGCTGCGTCCCAATGGCGCGACCGAGAGCAGGCCGATGACGCCGTGACCGGGGACCATCGTTGAGCGCTCTCGACACCCCGTGTGACACGTCGCGCGCTACGGCCGCACCACCTGCTGAGCACGCGCGCTCGCCTCTGTGACATCTGCTAGTTGACCGAGCGCGAGAGCCTGATGTCCGTGCTCTCGCCGACCCGGCCGACGGGTTTGAAGTCCACGCCGACGCCCAATTCGATGTCCTGCAGGGTCAGGTTGGTCGGAGCGGTTCTCCCCTTTGTGCCGCGCTCATCTCGGCGGCTTGGTCGACGGGTAGCCGGGCGCAGGTTTGGTGACGGTGCCCGG
>JBDUCS010000395.1:0-3395 GCA_040003335.1 Gemmatimonadaceae bacterium
GGCACGCCGACGTTGACGCCGACCATGCCGGCGCTCGCGCGCTCCATCACGTAGCGCGCGGTGCCACCGCTCTCCGTGAAGACGCTCGCCGCGTTGCCGTACGGCGACGCGTTCTCGACCGCGAGCGCCTCATCGACGTTCTTCGCGCGCACGATCACGAGCAGCGGACCGAATACTTCTTCCTGCGCGATCCGCATGTGTGGCGTGACGTGGTCGATGATGGTGGGCCCGAGATAGTAGCCGCCTTCATGCCCCGCGACCGTCGCGTTGCGGCCGTCGACGAGCACCGTCGCACCCGCCGCCTCCGCTTCGGCGATGTACGCGATGATCCGCTCGCGCGCCGCCGCCGAGATCACCGGACCAATGTCCTTGCCCGGCACGATCGCCGCCGCCTGCTCGACCATTCGCCGAATGATGTGATCCGTCTCGGCGACGGCGACCATCACCGACGCCGCCATGCAGCGCTGTCCCGCGCAGCCGGACATCGAGGCCACGATGTTGCTCGACGCCATCTCACGGTCCGCGTCGGGCATCACGATCAGATGATTCTTCGCGCCGCCGAGCGCGAGCACGCGCTTGAGGTTCGCCGTGCCGCGGCGGTACACCACCTTCGCGACCTTCGTCGATCCGACGAACGAGATCGCCGCGATGCCGGAATGATCGCAGATCGCTTCGACCGTCTCCTTGCCGCCGTGCACGATCTGCAGCACGCCATCGGGCAAGCCCGCTTCGCGCAGCAGGTCGGCGATCCGGCCAGCCGAGAGCGGTACGAGCTCGCTCGGCTTGAGAATCAGGCAGTTGCCGAGCGCGATCGCATTGGGGAGCGACCAGTTCGGCACCATGTTGGGAAAGTTGAACGGCGTGATGGCCGCGACGACGCCAAGCGGGTATCGCTCGATCCGGCACTCGACGCCGCGGCTCACTTCCATCACTTCGCCCGGCACGATCTGCGGGAGCGAGCAGGCGAACTCCGTCAGCTCGGCGCTCTTGAGCACCTCGGCGCGCGCCTCGCTCTCGACCTTGCCGTTCTCCTCCGTCACGAGCGCCGCGAGCTCGTCGATGTGCTGCTCGAGGAGCGTCTTGTACCGATAAAAGACCTGGACGCGCTCCTTGATCGGAGTCGAGGCCCACTTTGGGAACGCGCGCGCCGCGCTCTGGACGGCGAGATCGACTTCCGTGTGCGTCGACAGCGGCACGCGTGAGATGACGTGTCCGCTGCTCGGGTCGTAGACGTCGAGCGCCGGAAGCGCGCGGTCGACGAACGAGCCATCGAGGTAATTGCGAACGTCGGGATACTTCATGGCTGCACACTCCGAGTCGCGGTGCGCATTGCGATGCCAAGTTACGGCTGGTGCATCGCCCTCGCAAACACACGGCGCGATCGAGTGCGGAGTTGCGACCGGGTCGGCCACCCGAGTTGCTTGAAGCCATGCCCCCCTCCACCGTCGGCCATCGTTCCGCCTCCGTAACGACCGAGAGCGGGCCATGGCGCTACATCGCCTCCGGTGCGGGCGCCGACGTCGTGCTCCTCCTTCCCGGCGCGCTCGGCACCGACGCGGCGCGCGCGCTGCTCGATGCGCTGGCGGCCACGCACCGCGTGATCGCGCCCGTCTACGGCGGCTCGTCGACCATGCGCGCGATATGTGATGCGCTCGTTCGCGTGCTGGACGCCGAAGGTGTCGAGCGGGCGCACGTCGTTGGCGCGTCGTATGGTGGTGTGGTGGCGCAGTGTCTCGCGCACGACCAGCCGGCGCGCACCCGGGGAATCGTGCTGTCGCACTCGTTCGTGCTGCGGCCGGAAGACGCGTGGCGCTTTCGGCTCGCGATCCGCCTGTGGAGACGCATCCCGCGCCGCCTTCTGCGCTCGCTACTCCGGCGCCGTCTCGAACGGTTGATACTGGAGCCGCTTCGCGCCGCCGGGCACGCCGATCTGCCGCGGTGGCGCGAGCACGTCGTTCAGGCCGCAAACAACATGTTGGAGAGCGGCGCAGCCTCCCTACAGCAGCGGGTGCTGCTGGATGTGGCGGAGCACTGGCCACTGGGCGGCCAGACGAGCGTCGCGCTCGCGCACCGGATGCTGATCGTCCAGTCGGACAACGATCCGGCCATTCGCGCACGGGCGCGCGCGGCGCTCGTGGCGGCCTATCCCGGCGCGGCGGTGCACACGTTCCACGGCACCGGCCACGTCACGTCGATTCTGGCGCCGGCGGAATTGGCCTCGGTGCTGAACGCGTTCTTCGAGTCCTGCTGAAACGGCTCCGGAGCCTATCGCTC
Organism: Gemmatimonadaceae bacterium; assembly: GCA_040003335.1. Taxonomy (GTDB): domain Bacteria; phylum Gemmatimonadota; class Gemmatimonadetes; order Gemmatimonadales; family Gemmatimonadaceae; genus JALZAE01. Next base: position 2,275 of record JBDUCS010000395.1, read on the forward strand.
CGACGAGATCACCAGCTTGAAGCCGTCCGGATCGCGCAGCCGAAACATGCGCGCGCCCCAGGGCGTGTCGGCCGGCTCCGACTCGAGCGTCCCGCCGCGCTCGGTGATCCGCTTCGCAATCTCGTCGACGCTCTGGGCGGTCGTGATCTGCAGCGAGAAGCCCTCGCCCTTGACGCGGTCCACTCCCTTGGCACCGTCGTCCTGGCCGATCAAGATTCGCACGTGACCCGCTTTGAGCGACACGGCTAGCAGCCTTCCCTCGCGTGCGTGCTCCCGGTCCACGGTGAAGCCCGCCACATCGCGGTACCAGCGCAGGCTCTGCTGAAGATCCTTCACGGTGAGCGAGGCCGACAGCGTGCGGCCCCGCAGGGATTCTGGTTGGACGCGCTCGATGTCACCGGCGGGCGGCGCTGCGTTGTCGCTCATGAAGTCTCCGTCAGAGGCCAATGTCTTCGTTCCACAACTCGGGGCGCGCGGCGATGAAGTCGCGCATCAAGCGCACGCATTCGGCCTCGTCGGCGACATCGACCTGCACACCGCGCGCGCGGAGGTAATCCTCGGGACCGCGGAAGGAGCGGTTCTCGCCGATGACGATGCGGGGAATGCGATAAAGGAGCGCGGCACCGCTACACATGTCACACGGTGAGAGGGTGGAGTAGAGCACCGCGCGCCCGTAGTCGCCCGCGCCGAGCCGGCCGGCGTTTTCCAGACAGTCGATCTCGGCGTGGAGCACCGCGCTCCCATTCTGCACGCGCCGGTTGCGCCCGCGGGCGACGATGCGCTCGTCGATCACTAGTACGGAACCGATCGGGATGCCGCCCTCGGCCAGCCCGTGCTTTGCTTCGGCGATCGCGGCGGCGAGAAATGAGTCCATACGTATCCGAGCATTGGCGGGGAAACGGCTAGAGTGGCACTGAAGCGATGATACGAAGAAAAGCTCTCGTCGTAAATTCGATGTGCGGGGGGGCCCCAACAACAACGCTTCACGCGAAACCGACGCCCGACGCGGAGCTGGCGCTCGAGAGGCTGCTCGCTGAAAAAGAAGCGGAAGGCCGAAGAGGCCCGCATCGGCGCAGCCGATCCGTCGCTCGTCGCGCAGCAGGGCGTCGTCGCCGCGCAGC
>JBDUCS010000102.1:0-11405 GCA_040003335.1 Gemmatimonadaceae bacterium
ACACCCTTGAGCTTGATGGTCGCGCGCACCGGCCCATCCGACGTGTCGTCGCACCAGCCATCGTTATTGGCGAAATGCACCATCACTCTGCCCGCGGGCACTGATTGCGAGGTGCCGAACCCGCCCAGCACGACCAGCCGCCCGGCACCATCGGTGAGCAGATCGCCCAACGGCACGGTGACGCCCATGAACTTCCCTTTTAGGCGCTTCATGGCTTGGCTCGCCCCGCTGATCTTCTGCGTCTTGGCATCGATGATGAGCTTCTCCACAGGCACGCCGGTGTTGCGGCGTCCCGTCGCCTCGAACCGCGGGCCAGCGGCCTTGCTGTTCGCCAAGTGCACGGTCCAGTCGATGCGGGCGTCCGCGGCGGTAATCTCGCGCACGGACTGCAGCACCTTGCTGCCGTTGTAGACGTACTCGTACACGCGAAAGCGCGCGCCCTGCCGCTTGATACGATGCGCCGCATCTTTGTACTTCCCCGGCACGACCGCTGGCTCATCCGGCTTGCCGAGCGACGGCAGTACCCCCGGCGCCTCGGGGCCAATGAAATACTCGTTCGGACTGTCGCCAAGACGCGCGATGCCGATCGCGGGGTGGATGCGATAGGTCGTGGTCATCAGACGTACGAGTAGCCGAGGGTGTGAATGTCGCGCGTATCGGCTTCGGTGGATGACCAAGGATTCATCACGGCCGACGCGCCGCTCAGGGGCGGGTTGATGGTCGGATGAGCGAGATGCCATTGCCACCAGAGACGGTCGAGATTGCAGTGGTGCATCCAGAAGATCGGATCGGCCGCCGCGGTGGCAGGATCGGACATCAGGCCGCCGACCCACACGTGCACCGAGCCGTGCACGCCGTTGATGCTGGAGGAGAATGGTCCCCACGACCCGTAACCCAGGATGGTCGGGACATTCGAGGCGATCAGGGCGATGTCCGCCGTCGTTCCCGGCGAACGCGTGACGTGCAGCGTCCGTGTGGGCGTCACCACCGTCGGCAGCACCCCGGCGAGCCACGCCGGAATGGATTCTTCGCTGGGCTGGGTCCAATCCCAGTATGGCAGACTGACGTCGGGGTGAATCGCGCGAAGCGCCTGCTCGAACTGGAGCAGGAAGATGCGATGCCAGGGTAGCAGCCGGTCGTTGGTGTGCTGCATGTACATGCCCGCGTGGACGTCGACGAGCTGGCCGTACGTGCCGTTGGCGATGAGCACATCTAGGGCGCACAGGAATCGCTGTCGCTGTGTGTCGGTGAGGGTGGCTTGATCGCGCCGTTGGTACGTCAGCGCGAAAAGCCACGGCGGCAATTTGAGCCGTACCAGCTGCTCCTTCTGCAGCCGCACCATTTCGGCGAAGGTGAAGTGGTGCTCGGACAGCATCATGAACTGCTCGAGATCGCGCCCGCTGCCCATTGACGACTCCGGCTTCCGCGCGCGCGCCGTCGTCCGATCCTTCTTCGTGGTCGGCATGGTGACATCCCTGTGATGGTGAAGTCCGCGTGGTGGATGCGCGACGGCATCCACCACGGGACGAGGATCTAGGCGGACACGGTCAGAACGCCGAGCATCTCGGTATGGATGCCGCAGTGGTAGTTGAAGGTGTTGGCGCTGGAGACGACGACGCTCCAATTGCCGCCGCCGTTCAGCACGCCCGGCGGTGAATTGGCCGGCGCGCCGCCGGTGTCCCACACGACCGAGTGCTCGAAGCCATCGAGGTTGTGGAACTTCACCGTGTCCCCAACCTTCACCGGCGGGCTGGTCGGTGCGCTGAAATTGGGGTACTGCACGTTGACCGTGTGCGTGGTGGAGGTGCTCCCACCACCGCCCGACGGGGGCGGGGGTGTGTTGATGGGCATGGTTGGACACGGCTTGCCCGACGGCAACGGAATCGCCGCGCTCTCGCCGCCGTTGATGATGAGCAGCGAGCCCATCATGCCGTCCATCATGTGCGCCAGCACGTGGCAGTGCATGTGCCATTCGCCGATGGGGGGCGAGGCGCGCATGAAATGAAGCCCGCCGCCGGAGTTTTCATCGATTGTGAATGAGAAGGAGTTCGCCGGTCCGAACAGGCGCGTGTCTTCGAATTGCGACACCGCCGTGTCCTGCGATCCCCCTTGCTGCAGCGCAGCCGACCCCGTGCCGCTCGGTCCCGGGATCACCCAGCGGTGGCCGTGAATGTGGAACGTGTGGGCCATCGAGCCCATGCCCACCACGCCGAATTTCATTTTGGTCGTCGGTCCGGCGATGACGGTCGGCGTGTTGCCCAAATATTTGCGCCCGTTGACGCTCATCCCAATGTTCGCGAACTCGTGATAGAGCTGCAGGTAGAGCGCCTTTGTCGGCGGCGTGCGGAACGTCGGCACGCAGAGCTGGATGATCGCCGTCAGGTCGTCGCTCAGCTGGAATGTGAACTCGCCGGCGGCCAAGAAACGCGCGTCCTTCGTCCGAGTCGTCTCCTCTTCGGCGGCGTGGTCGCCGCGCTTGTGTTTGGCCGCCTTCGTGGGCCCGGCGCTCTCCGAATTGTCAGCCTCGCGGCCCATGTGCATCGGCGTCATCTCCGCGTTGGAGAGCAACGGCGCCAACGCCGCGAGCTGGTGCGGCAGCACGCCGATCGTGGCCCCGTTCGCCAGACCAAAGCACCGGTTGCTGATCGGATTGCCGATGGGTGAGCCGCTCGGCAAGAATGCCGGATCGAGCAACGCGTTGGTGGCATCCTGCTGCGCCTGCGGTAGGCGAATGTCCACATCCTGGTCGGCGACCGAGTCCCCCGCAGCCGGATGAATTACGACGATGCCGATCGCGCCGAGCGCGACGTTTTCCGAGTCACAGACGGAGTGGTCGTGATAGAGCCATACGCCCTGCGTAGTCGGCCAGCCGAGCGTGTTCCACTCGTAGGTGAAGGTGCCGCCCGGCGGCACACGATCACCCTGCTTGAAGTCCCCATCCCAGACTCCCGATTCGCTGCCCACCGGCTGTCCGGGGTCGATCGGCGTGAGCGGATAGGCGCCGTCGAACTGGGGTGCGAACACAAAGCCGTGCGTGTGCAGGCTGTGGGTGCGCTGTAGCGTTGGGAGGAGTTGGAAGAGCGGAAAGTTGACGGCGCTGCCGATGATCTCGAGGAGGCTCTGGTCCCGGATCGTGAACTTCGACGCCAGCTCCATTCCCGGCGCGTCCATCTGTGTCATTGCTCCGGTGGTCATCTCGTTCGTGATGCCACCCGCGAGCATCTGCGCGCTCATCCCTTTGGCGGTCACGGCCTTCGTGGCCACCTTGAAGATGGATTCCTTGCGCATGTCCATGTTCTTGAAGTGGACCTTCACCGAATCGCCCACGCTGCACTCGATCACGGGGCCGGGAATGGTGCCCATGGTGCCGTTGTCGGTGGGATCCTTCTCATTGATGTCCCACGGATTGACCTTACGATCGGCGGGCGCCGCCCAGTTCGCGGTGTAGCGGCGCAGAATGAGCGCGTCGGCAACGTTGCCATCGGAATCGCGGACGGGAGTGAACATCTTCTGCGTGCGCGTGTGCCCCGTGACCGGCGATTTGAGCGAGAGCGTCACCGGTGGCTTGCCCTGCGATGACACCTGCTCGACCGTCAATCCGGTCATGCGATCTTTGCCCGACGGGCAGATGTCCCAGACGTGATTCTCCAACTGGATCCAAAATTCGATGAGTGCCATAGAGCATGCTCCAGGTTGACCGCGTGGACTGATTGCACGGGACGCATAGACGCGCCGACCGGTGTTCAACGTCTGCGATACATCGGGGGGACCTGATTCGCGACGACCATATCCCGGCCCTGGCGCATGAGCAAACGCTAAGCATTGTCGGCAAACATGCCGCCGGGGAGCCAACCACCGGGCGGTGATTGGCTCGTCGATGTCCAACGCGGAACTCGAGCTGCGCACTCAGCCGGAATGCGCGTCCAAGCTCAGCTCCTTGCCCAGCCGAGCGACCGCACGCGTCACGGTCATGCCGGCGGCAGCCTTCGATTTGCGCAACCTGGTGGCAATTTCGTCAACGGAATAACCCAGCTCCACCCGCCAAACGATCACCTGCCGGTCCGAGGGCGTGAGCCGTTGCAGCGCGTCGAGAAACCGGTCGAGATTCTCGTGCATGATCGCAACCTCCAGCGGGGAGGGCATCGAATCCTCGACGTGATCGCGGAACTCTTCCGCGATGCCGCGTCGCCCCGTGTCGCGTATCAGGTCGCGAATTCGGTTGATGACACTGGTCCGCAAGTAGGCCTGCAGACCGCCGACCGTGCGATGCTGGAATTTCTGCAAGCCTTTCAACGTGCGCAGCACGGCGTCCTGCACCACATCTTCGGTGTCGGCGTCGTTGCGAGCGGACTCCGGAAGCCGGCCACGGGCCCACCGGCGGACCGCGGGCGCCGCGCGCTCGATGAGCACCAGCGCCGCGGAACGGTCGCCGCCCTGCGCCCGTGTCAGAATCTCGATGGTCGAGTCGCACGACCCATCGTCGGACGGCGCGCCCGAGGCCGGGCCGGGCGGGGTGGCTCGGGGTGGTGTGCGGGGTGGTGTGCTGCTCATTGCGTCTTCCGCCGTACGATGAGGAGAGGTGCGACGCGCGCATGCGCCGCCGCGCTCTGGTGGAGGCTCGTACCGTGCGCCATTGAAACCGGCCGGCTATGTTCGCAGCGTAACGCGGCTCGTCCTCGGGCACAATCGCACGCGGATGCGACTGCGCGCCGTGCGGTGACGCGCCGCGCACTTCGGCGGACGGTGTGACGTGATCGGTCGGCTGATCTCCCATTTCTACATCATCCGCCTGGTCGGCAGTGGCGGAATGGGTGTCGTGTACGAAGCGCAGGACACGCGCTTGCCGCGCTCCGTGGCGATCAAGTTCCTCAAGTCGACGCTGTCGAAAAACACGGACGCGCTCAGGCGCTTCAAGCGCGAGGCCAGACTGGCCTCCTCTCTCAACCATCCCAACATCTGCACCATCCTGGATGTCGAGGAAGGCGACGGTCAGTCGTTCATCGCGATGGAGCTCCTGCATGGGCGGAGCCTCAAGTCCCGACTCGCCGCTGGGGTGCTTCCGCTCGGCGAGATCCTCGACGTTGCGGGGCAGGTCGTCGACGCGCTCGCGGCCGCGCACGACCAGGACATCATCCATCGCGACATCGCGCCGGGCAATGTGTTTCTCACCGAGAGCGGCCTGGTCAAGCTCCTCGATTTCGGGCTCGCCAAACACTTCCCGGCACTCGACGGGGACGAGCAGAGCACCGAGGACCTCACGGCGACCGGCACCGTGGCCGGAACGATTCACTACATGGCGCCGGAACAGCTCGTCGAGGGTACGCCGGTCGACTACCGGTGCGATCTGTATGCGGTAGGCGCGCTGCTGTACCAGATGGCCTCCGGCGCGCGCCCGTTCGACATCTCGCCGAGGACCGCGCTCATTTCGGCGATCCAATCTCAGCAACACGTGCCCGTGCGGCAGATGGCTCCGCAGCGTCCGGCAGAGCTCGAACGCATCATCGACAGGCTGCTCGCGAAGCGACCCGAGGACCGTTATCAATCGGCGCGCGCGCTACGAGCCGACCTCGACGAATTGCGCAGTGGTCTGCGCGAGACGACACCGCCGGCGAGGGACAGCGACGCGTCTCGCCAGGCGTCGGTGGCGGTACTGCCGTTCGAGATCATCGGCATGTCCAATCCGGAGACCCTTCAACTCCGCGATGGACTCGCCGAAGACATCAGCAGCTACCTGAGCGGTCTCAACGCGCTGCGCGTCGCGCCGCGGACCTCCACGCGTCTCCTCGCCGGGCAGTCGATACGCGACATCGGCAACGGGCTCGGCGTCGAGCTGTTGCTCGAAGGAACGCTACAGCACGGCCTCGATCGCATTCGGGCAACGGTCAACCTGGTCGATGCGGCGCACGAGCGTTCGGTGTGTCCTGCCCTGCGGATCGAGCGCCGCGTCGACGATCCGTTGACCACGCAGGACAGCCTGGCGCGTGAGATCCGCGACGGCCTCGCGCCGTTTCTCGTGCGCGCGCCAGCGAAGCAGCAGACGCGCGAGCCGGATGCCTATCATGCCTTTCAGCGGGGGCAGCACTACTGGAGGTCATGCTTTGCGGGAGGCTGGCGCCAGGCGATCGAGCATTTTCAGTACGCCATCGATCGCGACGACCGGTTTGCGCTGGCGCATGTGGCGCTGGCCAACGCGTACAACTTCCTCGGCTTCTATTGCTTGATGAAGCCGAATTTGGCTTTCCGGGTGGCCGCGCAGGCAGCCGCGCGGGCGATGGCGATCGACGACACCCTGGCGTCGGCGCACGTGGAGATGGCGCTCGCGAAGTTCGGCGGCGACTGGGACTGGGACGGATCCGAGGCAGCCTTCAGGCGGGCCATCGTCCTCGATCCATTGAATGCCCTCGCGCACGTCCACTACTCGTGGCTGCTGATGCTCCTTCGCCGCGACGACGCGGCGTTCTCCGAGGCGCAGAAGGGTCATGCGCTGGCGCCGTCGTCGCGGCTCGTCGCCACGTCGCGCGCACAGACGCTGTTCATCGGGGGACGCTATGACGAAGCGATCGACATTTGTAACGCATCGCTTCGCGCCGACCCCGCCTACGTATTCGCCGTTCAGCTGCGCGGCACGTGCTTCCTCGCCAAGTCCGAGTATCAAAGCGCGGTCGCCGACCTCGAGCGGGTCGCCCTGCTGACCGATCGCGCGCCGTACTATCTCGGGTTGCTGGGTAGATGCTATGGGCAGTGTGGCATGCGGGAGGAGGCGTTCCGCTTGATCGCGGAGCTGGAGCGTCAGCCCCGCGACACGTATGTGCCGCCGCAGAGCTACGTCTTCATCTACGCCGGCTTGGGTGAGCGAGAACGTGCGCTCGCGCATCAGGAGCAGGCGTACGAAGACGGCGCGTCGCCGTTCAACTATCTGACGCCGAGCATCCGGGATCTGTACGCCCTCGACCCCTATCACAAGCAGCGCCTGAAGCAGATGCGGCTCGTGCTGTGATCGCCCGCGGTGCCGGCACGCGAATTCGCGCTGCAACCGGCATCGGCTGAGGCTGGCTGTTAGTGGAAGGATGTTCCGGCGTTTAACCAAGTAACGAGCCCGGCGTGCGGAGTACTCCATTCCGCATTCGGCTGGGCTCGCTACCTGGAGGATACTTCCATGCGAATGAGCCCAACGCGACACCTGAACGCCGTAGCCCGCTTCGCCGATCGCGCGCTCCGGCTAGCCCTCGTGCCCTCTTTCGTACTGCTCGCGCTCGCGTGCAACGACAGCACTGACCCCACCGGCGCACCGCCGCCAGGTATGGCGTCGCCGTTCGGGCCGCGCCCGTCCGTCGCCAGTGTCTTGCCGAACATTGGGTCAACCGGCGGCGCCACACCCGTGAAGATCGTCGGTGCTCGATTCGAGGGCGGCGCGCGCGTGCAATTTGGTGGCATGCCCGTGCGTGGCTTTGTCGATTCCCGCGACCCCGCCGGCACCATTCTGTATGCCATAGCCCCAGCGCACGACGCCGGCACGGTGGATGTGGTCGTAATCAACCCGGGCGGCTACGCTGCTTCACTCCTTGGAGGATACACGTACGCGTCGCCCCAATCCTTTGATTTCAATGGCGACTGGACAGGTTTCGGGAACGCAGGACAAGACATTCCCATCGGATTCACCATCCGGAACAACCAGGTCATCAGCGCCTTCTGCGACACGTACGCGACCGTGACGTTCGCAACGCCGCCGTCGGTGATCAACGGGGAGTTCTCATACGCCGGGGACGACGGCGTCACCGTGTCCGGTCGCATCGTCTCGGGGACCTACGCGGTTGGAGCGATGAACCTTGCCCCTTGCACCGACACCAATTGGGGCGCCTATCGGATAGAAGGGACCGCGGCCACCGCCGGGCTGAGAGGGTCGCGAGGGGCTCGTTCGCCTCATTGATGCGAGGCGGCAGGTGCGGCGCTGCCACGGCCCGAACGGCAAACTGCGGCAGTCCGACTGAAGGCGGGGGCGTCACCTACCGGTGCCGCTCCCGTCTCCGCATGTGCGGTCGCGGCTCGCGACGGTGGCCAGGTGTGCCATTTTGGTGTACAATGGCGCACCATTCGATCATTTGGAGACTCCGGCAATGACCCGCTCGCTTACAGCGTGCGCCCTGCTTCTCGGCGTCACGAGCGCGATCGGCGCGCAGGCGCGGCCGATGCAGCTCGCGCCGGCGCCCGCCGTCGCGCCCGCCGCCGCGCCCGTGCGCGGCGTCGGCGACAAAGCCGAGCTCGCCGCCTTCATGGATGGGATGATGATCTCCCTCCTCAACGACAAGCACGTCGCCGGCGCCACCGTCGCCGTCGTCAAAGACGGCGCACTCGTCTTCTCGAAGGGTTACGGCTACGCCGACATCACCAAGCGCGTGCCGGTCGATCCCGCGCGCACGCTCTTTCGCATCGGGTCGGTGAGCAAGCTGTTCACGTGGACCGCGGTGATGCAGCAGGTCGAAGCGGGCAAGATCGATTTCAACGCCGACGTAAACCGTTATCTCGACTTCAAGATTCCCGATGCGTTCGGCGCGCCGGTCACGATGCGGCATTTGCTCACGCACAGCGGGGGCTTCGAGGAGGACAGCCGAGATCTCTTCGCGATCGACGCGAAGAGCATCACGCCCCGCGGCCGCTGGCTCGCAACGCACATTCCATCGCGCGTCCGTGCGCCCGGATCCTACTCGGCGTACTCGAATTACGGCGCCACCCTCGCCGGCTACATCGTCGAGCGCGTGAGTGGCACGGACTGGGATACGTACATCGAGCAGCACATCATGCAGCCGCTCGGGATGACGCACACCACCGGCCGGCAGCCACTGCCGGCGAGTCTCGCCGGCGACATGTCGACGGGCTACAGCTACGCCGGCGGCCTCTTCGTCCCGCAGAAATTCGAGCTGCTCGCCGGCGCGGCGCCCGCGGGCTCGATCAGCTCGACCGCCGCCGACATGGCGCTCTTCATGCTCGCGCACTTGGGCAATGGCGCCATGGGGCAAACGCGCATCCTCGCCGACTCGACGGCGACGCTGATGCACGCGCGCGCTTTCGGCGGCGACGCACGACTCGATGGCTGGGCGCTCGGCTTCTACGAGCAGTCGAGTCACGGCGCGCGCATCATCGGGCATGGTGGCGACACGCAATGGTTCCACAGCGACCTCACGCTGATTCCATCCGACCACGTCGGGCTGTTCGTCTCGTTCAACACCAACACGGGCGCGGTGCTGAGCTTCGGCCCGCTCGTGCACGCCTTCCTCGACCATTACTACCCGACCACCGCGCCGGTGGTGACCGCACCCGCGACCGCGAAGGCGGAGGCGGCACGCGTCGCCGGGGAGTATCAATCGAATCGCCATTCGTACACGACCTTTCAGAAGGCGGCCGGCCTCGCGGGCTCGCAGGCCATGACCGCGCTCCCGGATGGATCGATCATCGCCGGCGGGCCACTCGGCGCCGAGCACTACGTGCCGGTCGGTCCGCTGCTCTATCGCCAGGAGTTGGGGGACGGCCTGCTCGCCTTCAAGGCCGATTCCTCGGGCCGCATTGTCCGCGCCTTTTTCTCCGACAATCCGACCGACGCGCTCGAGCGCCTGAGCTGGCACGAGTCGCCCAAGCTGCACCTCGCCGTGCTGGGACTCGGGCTGCTCGTCTTTCTCGGAACGATCGTCGCGGCGGTGAGCCGATTCGCCCGGCGTCGCTGGGGCCACCCGCGCCCCGAGGACGCGCTGCAGGGTCGCTGGCTCGTCGTCACGCTCGCGCTGGCGAACGTGCTGTTCGCGATTCTCTTGGCGTCGCTGCTCTCGAATCCGCTCGCGGTACTCTCCGGAACTCCGACGTCGCTCAAACTGGCGCTGGCGCTGCCCGTGCTCGGCGCGCTGCTCGCGCTCGCTGGGATCGTCGTCGCGGTGCGGCAGTGGCGAGGCCACACGGGCACGCGTGCCGCGCGCGTGCGCTATGCGGCGGTGCTATTCGTGGCGGTGCTGTTCGTCTGGTCGCTCAACCAGTGGAACCTGCTCGGCTGGTCGATGTGATCGCGTCGGGCCGAGATGCGAAAGGCTCGGGAGCGGTCCAGCGTCGCTCCCCGCTCCCAGCAACGAACAGACCGTCGACTGGTCTCCTGGCCCAGATCGCATGACGTCGTACCTTGTCATCGGTACGATGCGCGGGCGTCGCTGGCCTGCACGCCTGCTGGGGATCATGGTCGCGCTCGCGTCTGCTCTGAGGCCGTCCGTCACCCTCGTCGCCCAGCAACATACGGAGCGCGTTGTTCGCGGCATGGGCTCCGACCCGGCACGCGCTACCGAGCTCGTGATCCTCGGTGTGGACCATTCGGCACAGCTCGTAGCACGCGCATACCATCCGGGCTATCTGCGCGCCTTCTTCGACCGGGTGCAACCGGCGGCCATCTGCATAGAGCGCGCACCCGACGAGTTCGCACGCGGTGACTTCTACGAGTTCACGTACGAGCAGCAGTACGTCGCCGTTCCGTACGCGCGTGCGCACGGAATCGAGATATGCCCCGTAGACTGGCTGCCATCGCGCGACGACGAGCGTCTCGCCTTCGGTCGAATGGAGGTGGTCGACCCGCCCGCCGTACGGCAGCCGAACGGCTTTCAGGGCTTCCTCGCCATGGACAGCACCTCACTCCGCCGCACCCTTTTTTATGCCGACTCGGAGCCGACGCGCGGCGAGACACGCGCCTTTTTCGACGCGCCGCGTGCGGCGGGGTGGCGAGACTTCCCGCGCCGCCTCGACCTATATCGCACCTTCATGCAGGCCATGCGCATTCGCGCGGCCGCGCGCGCACATCCCGGACAACGGGTGCTCGTCGTCGTCGGCTCCATGCACAAGGACGACCTGGAGCACGTGCTCGCTGGCGATCCGGCGATTCACCTCGTGCAGCCTTCGACTTTCGGGCTTCCCGACTCGAGCCAGGCCGACGCGCAGCTCGCCGCGGAGGATCTCGCCGCGATCGCGTCGTTCAATCTGCTCGGCGCTCAGCCGACGGAAGGACCCATCGACTGGGCGTGGGTTGCCGCGGCGCTCGACCGGTTCGAGCGTCTTCGGGGCACGACGTCGCCGGAGGTCCGCCTCCTCCGGACTCGATATGCGGTGCTCACGCGAAGCCTCTCGGCGGCCAATGCCGCCGCTGCCTACGAGCGCATCGCGCAAGACGCCGACAGCGCTGCGCGATTCACGTTCACCGGTGTCCAGGACACGCGCCGCGTCGACTCGTACTACGATCCGTTTGGCAATCTCACGATTCGGCAGCGTGCCCAACTCGAGACGGCGCGAGAGTGGGTTCGCGCGGGACATGCGGACGCGGCCCGCCGGGTCGGGGCACAGCTCAAGCGCGATGCTCATTGGAGCGCACTGGGGAGCGCCGAATT
>JBDUCS010000396.1:0-3364 GCA_040003335.1 Gemmatimonadaceae bacterium
TCGAGGAGCGGATGCGCGGCGGCTATCCGATCTGGGTCACCGGTCCGGCGCTCGTCCATTCGCGCGCGCGCGCCGACATGACGTGGTTCGTCGCCAACGGCTTCGTCGGCGCGCTCCTCGCTGGCAACGCCGTCGCCGTCCACGACATCGAGGCGTCGATCTTCGGCACCACGCTCGGCATGACGGGCTCGGGCGAGACGACCGTCGGCGGCCACGGCCTGCACATGCGCGCGATCAACAAGGTGCGCGCGGCCGGGTCGATCGAGACGGCGGTGGAGCAGGGGATCATCACGGACGGCATCATGCACGCCTGCGTCGTGCACCACGTGCCGTACGTGCTGACGGGCTCCATCCGCGACGACGGCCCGCTCCCCGGCGTGTATACGGACGTACTCGAGGGCCAGGACGCGATGAAAAAGCACACGACCAAGGCGACGATGGCCATTCTCATCGCCACGGCGCTGCACGCGATCGCTACCGGGAACATGCTCCCCGCGTTCTTCACCGAGCCGGACGGCACGATGCGCGAGCTGACGACGATCTGCGTCGACTCGTCGGAGTTCGTGGTCAGCAAGCTCAAGGACCGCGGCACGCACCAGGCCTTCGGCGTCGTCACCAACGCGCAAGATTTTCTGCACATCCTGCGACTCTACGTCGAGCGCGACCTCGACACGCGCGGCACGCCGGTGCGCGGCGTGGTTGCGGTGGCCGCGCGATGAAGCCTCCCCACGACCGGTCCGATGCGACAACGGCAGCGCCCGCCAACCTAGCGACGACCACTGACGCGCTCCCGCGTTTTCTGCGCTCGATAGCGGAACACGTCGACGTCGCGCTGGTGGAGGAAGTGCACGTCTTCGCGCCGATCCGTCAGGGTGGCAAGGAGAGTGGTGTCGCCGTGATCGCCGTGCGCCAGCCGGCGCCGCTCCCCGAGGGCGGCAGCGCCCCCGACGCGCCGGACGACTCCTGGCTCTCCACCGATCCGCCACGCACCGAGGACGCGAGCGGCGAGATGCATCCCGCCGCGGATGACGACGCCGAATCGCCGTACCGCGACGACGAGCCCCCGGCCGCCGCGCTCGATCCGCCGTTCGCTGCACGCTCTCGTGCGTCGCGACCGCGCCTGACCGTGTGGCGCGCCAGCTATCGGTGGACCCTCAAGGGCGCCGACCGCGGCAAATGGGAAGTAGACGTCGTCGCCGAGGCCGACGCGCCGATGCTCGCGATCGACGAGGTGGTGCGCGGCGTGAGCAAGCGGGCGAACGAGTCGTCCGATGCCGAGCGCATGACCGGCGAGCAGTTTCGAGCGGCGCTCGCCAGCGCCGCCGAATCGTGATGCGTGCCCGACGACCCCACGCAGCTCGAGCGTGAGGCCGCGCGCGCCGTCGCCGGCTCGCGGGGCGTCGATGCGGATCGCATTCGGCTGACGCCGCAACTCAACTGGGGCGGCTTCGAGAACAGGTCGTTCGTCGCGACCGACGGCGACCGGCGCTGGTTTCTCAAGCTCGCCGGCAGCGCGGAGGCAATCGAGAAGCTGCGCCGTTGGCAGGCGGTCGCGCCGCTGCTCGCCGCGCGCTACGCCGCGCCGGCGATGCTCGATTGGATCGTCGCGCCCGGCACGCCGTACCAGGGCGCGCTGTTCGACTTCGTCGACGGCGTGATGCCGAGCGCGCGCACATCGTCGCTCGTCGGCGCCGTGGTGCCGATGATGCAGCGGCTGCATGCCGATGCGGAGCTCGTCGCGCGTCTCGAGACGGGCGCGCTCCCGCGACGCTGCTCCGATGTCTATCTCGCGACGTACAGCGACCGATTTCGCGGCGACATCGCGACCGTTGCCGAATCGCCGCCGTCCTTCGTCTCCGACGCGACGCTGCGCTACCTGCGTGCCGAGGTGGGCACGCTCGAGCTGCTCGTGCTCTCGTCGTCCTCGTTCGACGTGCGGGCGCGCGCGGCGATGCACGGCGACCTCTGGCTCGACAACATCCTGGTGCGCCCGAACGGCACGCCGAGCATCCTCGACTGGGACGATCTCGCGATCGGCGACCCGGCGCTCGATTGGGCGATGTTCTTCGGCCCCAGCGCATCCGCCCTCACGACGGTCGACCCGGATAAACTTCCGCCGTCGGCGGCCGCCGACCGCCACCTGGTCGAGCGGCTCGTCATCCTCGCCCGCGCGTCGTTGCTCGACTGGGTGATCGATCCGCTGGCCGACTATGTCGACGCCGATGCGCTCCCCGAATTCGCGCCGCGCGTGAAAGAGGAAAAGGAGCGACTGCACCGGGAGGCGCTCGCCCGGTACCGCGACCGCTACCGGTAACAGCAAAACGAATCACGAAAGAACGACACTGGCGATCAAGCTCTCACGCCACGTGCATCGTTTCGCATTTCGTGTTCACACACGGTAGTTGGACATGATGACGCGGTGAATGTCGCGCGCATCCTCGAGTCTCTCCCCACCCACCTCCAGCTCGGGGGGCGTGATGAGAAACGGGTACATCTGGTCGCCCCCCGCCGAACCGTGGGCGCCGACCTGGTCGTCGAAGCTGACGATGTCGTAGCCGTCGTACGCGCCGAACAGCACGAGGTCGCCCGCGTTGGGCTGCGACACGAGGTCGCGAACCGCCCGCACCACAGGTGCGTCGGTGCCGTAGGCGTCGAGCGGGTTCTCACCGGAGATCACCTCCATAACCTCGCCGACCAGGATCGCGCGTCCGGTCCGGCTCTCGACGTGGACGCCACCGCCCTCCAGCCGCGTCGCGACCAGCCCGATGCCGGCGTGCGCGAGCAGGTGCGTGTAGAGCTGCGCGCGGCGCCGGTCGTGCGCGATGTCCTCCAGCGACAACTGCTCGGCCGTGTCGGCGAAATACACCAGCGCGAGACACGAGCTGTACGTCACGACCACGTCGTGGCGGCTGTCGACCTTGTACTTCTCGGGGAAGATGATCTCGCGCAGCCCGTAGCGGCTACGTAGCCAGTCGCGCAGGCGTGCCAGCGCGCGTGCGGGACGACGCCCGGGCTCGGCGCTCGCGGCGCTGACCGCGTCGAGCACCTGCGGACCGGCGTCGGCGTACTCGGAGTCCTCGGCGAACGAGGCGAGCATCGAGAGCGGCGGCTCGCCCGAGCGCGGCGGGCTGCGGCCGAGCATGTGGTGCACGGTGGTGCCCAACGACTCGCCGAAGCGCACGCGATAGCTCACGGCCGGCGTCATCCCGTGATCCGACAGGATCACGAGATCGTAGCGGCGCGAGCTCACGGCGCGAATCATCCGCCAGATCTCCTTCACGCGCGCGTCGGTGCGCCGCAGATCCTTCAGCGCCTGCCGGCTGCTCGGCCCAAAGTGGTGCGCGAGCTCGTCGTACTGCATGTA
>JBDUCS010000103.1:0-11344 GCA_040003335.1 Gemmatimonadaceae bacterium
TCCAGCGATTCCGCGACGCGCGCGTGCAGCTGCCCGACACGCGCGAGGCCGAGCTCGCCATACAGCGCATCGCGCACCATCGGGTGCACGAAGTCGAACACCACCGACGAGCCCGCCTCACCCTCCGACAGGATGTGCGCGCGCTGCAGCTCATCGAGCGCCGCCAGGAGCGCCTCGGGCGCGAGCTCGCTCACTGAGCGTAGCGCGTCGTAGCTGGCGCGGGTGCCGATCACCGCCGCGAAGTCCGCCACGGCGCGCCCGTGCACGGAGAGGAGCGACGCGCGCGCGACGAGCGCCTCGCGAATCGAGCTTGGCAGCGTCAGGTCGCCAGCGTCCCATCCGTGCCACACGCCGTCGCGCTCGTAGAGCCGCCCCTGCGCTACGAGTGCCGTGAGCACTTCCTCGAGAAAGAACGGATTGCCGCGCGTCCATCCAAACAAGAGCGCGGCGAACTCGCGCGCGGCCGCATCGACGCCGAACGCTTCGCGCAACAGGTCATCCGTCGCGGCGCGCGAGAGGGGCATCAACCGCCAGATCGTCGCCGCGCCCAACGACACGAGACTCTTTTCGGTTGGCCGCAGTCCCGCGCTCTGGTCGCGCTCCAGCTCGTTGTACGTGCCGAGCATCACGACGCGCATCGGCGCCAGCTGCCGCGCTACGAAGTGCATCAGCTCCAACGACGCGCTGTCCGCCCACTGCAGATTCTCGAGCACGATCAGGAGCGGCTGTTTGGCCGACCAGCGTGCGAGGAGTTGCGCGAAGTTCCAGAGGAGCCGCGTCTTGAGCTCGGCCGGATCGCCGGCGACGGCGCGCCGGCCGCGACCGTCGCCGGGCGCCAGCGCCGGGAAGAGTGCCGCGAGCTCTGCGCTCCCCCCGCGCGTGAGGAGCGTGAGCGCCGAGTCGTCCAGCGCGCGCAGCACGGGCACCATCGCGTCGGCGAAGACCGCGTAGGGAACGCCGCTCTCCACGGGGTACGCGCGTCCGATCGCCGTCGTCCACCCGCGACGCATCGCTTCGTCGGCCAGCGCCGCGGCCAGCCGCGACTTGCCGACGCCGCCCTCACCGGCAAGGAAGAGCGTCGCGCCGGATCCGCTTTCGGCCGCGTCGAGCAGGGCGCGGAGGGCGGCCAGCTCGCTGTCGCGTCCGACGAGCGGCAGTAGCTCGGAAGAGGGTCTCGTATCGGCGCGCATGGGGAGCAACATGGTGGAGCAAAACGTACGACCAAAGACGCGGTGCCGGCAAAACGTAAAGCGCAACGACGCAAGCGCCGGTCGAATCTCGGCCGACGCTTACGATTTCACGCTTTACGCTTTTGCGGTTACCGATGCGCCGCGCGCGCAGTGAGCGAGCTGTCGATCTCGCCCGCCGAGATGACGCGTGGGATGTCCCACCCCTTCTGCTTGACCGTCGGCACACGGACGCGCGCCACCTCGCCCGCCGAGCCGATGTCGACGATCGCGGTCACGCCGTCGCCCTCGTGGCCCTGCCCAACGTGAATCAGCAACGTCCACGTGCCGGCGTCCGGCCACTGCTTGCGCAGCGCCATCACCGACTGATTCGACGTGGTGTCGAATCGGAGCGTGATCGATCGCCGTTGGCCGCCCGCCAATCCCTCGGCGCTGCCGGTGACGACGCCCGGCATCTGCTGCGCGTGATGGTACTCGCGCACGAGCAGGAACGCGCCGCGATGCGTCGCATCGTAGGGGTTTACCGGATACTCGATCGAGACCCACGGTGGACCGGAGTGCGCCGGCATGGCGCCCGTGAGCGCGAGCAGCGCGAGCGAACAGATGGACGTTAACGCGCCGTTCTTCGTGATGCGTGACATGGTGCTATCCTCGCGAACAGTGTGAAAGGGCGACGTCACTGCCGGCCAAGCAGCACGGCGCCCTTGAAGGAGCGGATCCGGACGAGCGCGCCGCCCTTGCCCACTCGCGTGCCGAGCTCGTTGCCGCGACCGTCCGCTCGTTGGAGCGGCAGTTGCGACGTGAGCCCGTTGTTGATTGTGCCGTGTATCGTCGAGACGTCGACATCGGCGCTCGCGCCCGTCGCGAGCTTGAGATCGATCGTCCCCGCGTGTGTATCGAACTCCAGACTCCCCGCCATCGCCGGCGCGGCCGAGACTTTCATGTCGCCCGTCACCGACTCGAACCGGCCGCGCTCGAAGCGCGCGCCGATCACCGTGATCAGTCCGCTCACCGTCGTGAAGCCGGCATCCTCGCTCGAGCCGCGGAGCGTGATCGCCCCCGTGGCGCTCTTCGCGCGGAGCCACGCCGGCGATCCCTCGATCTCGATCGATCCGTCCATCGCCTCGGCGTTCAATTCACGCGGCGAGCCCGTGACGCGAATGCGGCCGCCGACGATGTTGAGGTCGAGCCCGCCCACAATGCCGCTCACCTCGATGTCGGCGTTCCCGGTCTTGACCCAGACCCGTGCGCCGGACGGCACGCGAACCTCGAACGTGGCCGGCTTGATCTCCGCGCCCGACGGACCATCCAGGTACATCTTGGCACCATAGGGACCGGCCCCCATTTCGAAGCGCTGGTCGTCGGCAATCGTCCCCGTCACGGCGATGGAGTCGCGGTCCCACCCCGTCACCTTCACCGCGCCGACGAGATTCGAGATGCGGATCGACGAGCGCGCACCGACGGCGCGGCGCTCATTGATTTGCTTCTGCGCGGCGCCCCGCGATACCAGCGCCGCCACGAGCAGCGCGGAGCACGAGAGAGTCCGTGAGAGTCGCATCGTCAGGTCCGCGGCGTGAGTTGGGTAGTGCGTCGCAGCAGGTCGATCTTCTGCCGGTAACCGGCCGACAGCAGGTCGACGAGATCGGGGTTGTTCGGATCGCTCGCCAACGCCGCCCGCGCTTCGGCGATTGCCTCGTCGATCACGCGCAGACTGCGCTCGACCGTCGCGATGGTGCTCGGCGCCAGCTCGGCGCGATGCGATGCGAGGAGCGCGGCGAGGTCGTTCGCCACCGGCAGATACTGCGCATCGACGAGGCGCACCTGGGCCGCCACGGCGCGCCGTGGTGTTGCGGGCAGAACGTCGCCGGCGGGCCGATGCCTGAGCATCGCGACCGTCGCGGCCGACGACAGCGCCATCAAGAGCACCGCCGCGGCTATCTGCATCCATCCGATGTTCCACCGCCGCGCCGGCCGCGCGAGTGACTCGCCACGGGCGCGCTCGATCTCGGGCCACAGGTCGCGCGACGGCGCCGCGCTCCGCGGAGCGTCGGCCACCCGCGCCAGCAGCGCGCGCTGCGCGTCGAGCTCGGCGCGGCACCGCCCGCAGCCGCCGAGGTGCGCCTCGACATCGCGCGTTGCCGTCCGGTCGAGTGCGCCGTCCACATAGTCATCGAGCATCTGCTCGATCGATTCGCACGTCATTTGTTCAACGCCTCCCGCAACAAGCGGCGCGCCCGGAAGAGGTGCGCCTTCGATGTCCCCACGGCGATGCCCGTGAGCGACGCGATCTCGTCGTGTTGATAGCCTTCGATATCATGAAGCACGAACACCTGCCGCGCGCCCTTGGGCAGCGCGGCGATCGCGCGCTCGAGGTCCATGTCCACGCCCGGCACGTGCTCCCACGCGCCGTCGATCCCTTCACCGTGTCCTTCACTCAGCACCCGCAGCATCCGCCGTCCGCGAGCGCGTGACTCGTTGAACGCCATGTTCACGGCCAATCGATGCAGCCAGCTCGAGAAGGCACTGTCGCCGCGAAACGTCGATAGCCGCTCCCACGCGCGCACGAACGTGTCTTGCGTCAGCTCCTCGGCGCGCACGCGATCGCCCGCCAAGCGGAGACAGAGCGCGTGCACCCGGCCGACGTGCTCCCGGTAGAGCGCGCCGAACGCCGCTTCATCGCCCGCTTGCGCTTGCCGTACGAGTTCCGTCACGCCGCCCCGCGCCCAGGTGCGTACTTCACGTTCCATCACCGCCGCCATCCGCGCACGTCCGTAAGGAGTCGAAGCTACGACCCCGGCCGTACGCGAATGGTTTAGTACCCGCTATCGAGCCCAGGAAACGAACCATTCGTCGTCAGTGAGCTAGCGAGCAATCCTGTAAATCCTGTCAATCCTGTCAAAAAACTCTGGACAGGATGTAGCAGGATTGGTTCGAAGCCCACTCCCCTCTCACATCACAAACAAAAGAGCTCCCCGTGCACGCCGGAGAGCTCCTCGTTCCTTCGCGAATCGTCACTGTCAACCCGGAGGCGTCGCCTCGGACGGCTTGGCGCCCGCCGTCGGCGTCCACGCCGGCGGATCGCTCGCCGGAAACGATTCCTGACCGGCTTCGTCGATGACGCGATTGGACATCGCCGTCGAGAAAATGTCGACGATCTTCGCGCAGAATTGCGGGAGGTCGTCGGGCTTGCGGCTCGTGATCAATTTCTGATCCACTTGTACCGCCTTGTCCACCCACTCACCGCCGGCGTTACGGACATCCGTCTGGAGGCTCGGCCACGACGTGATCGTGCGTCCCTCCAGTACATCCGCCTCGACGAGCAGCCACGGCCCGTGACAGATCGCGGCGACCGGCTTGTCGACGGCGAAGAACTCCTTGACGAAGCGCACGGCATCCGCGTTCGACCGGAGCCGATCGGGATTCGCCACGCCGCCGGGCAGCACGAGGCCATCGTAGTCTGACGCGTGCGCACCCTGTACCTCGCGGTCGACCGTGAAGCGCGCCGCCTTGTCGTCGTGCTGCATTCCTTGAATCTCGCCCTTCTGAATCGACAGCAGCTGCGCATCACCGCCCGCTTCGCGTACCGCGCGCATCGGCTCCGTGAGCTCGGACTGCTCTACGCCGTCCGTCGCGAGAAAGGCGATGCGCCGTCCATCCAATCGTTGTGGCATGACCCCGCTCCTCTGCGTTAGCGCTTCTTCTTTTTCGCGGTGGCTTTTGGTGGCGCCGCCGCCGCAACCTTGCTTGCGCGCAGTGCCGCCTTCGCCGGGTTCTCGCCGTGCGCGGGAATCATCCCGTCCGACTCCATCTCGTGCCGGTTGTGATGCAACTCCTTCTTCTCGTGCTCGACGATGTGCTCGTCCAACGCGCGCTCGGCGTTCGCCGCGCCGCCCGCTTCGCCGGAATCGAAATTGGCTTTGCGCTTCGTACCGCTCATGTGTTCCCTCTCGACTTGGATGCAACCGCTAGCTGTCACGAAACGTGCCGCGCGCCCTTCGTCTGCGATGGGCGCTCAGCGTTTGATGCCGTACTGTGCCAACACCGCGCGGACGCGGTCGAGCGGAATCGCTTCCACGGTCAATCCACGACTCCGCGTCGTCGTCGCCATGAAGAGCGAATTGTAGATCGCC
Organism: Gemmatimonadaceae bacterium; assembly: GCA_040003335.1. Lineage (GTDB taxonomy): Bacteria > Gemmatimonadota > Gemmatimonadetes > Gemmatimonadales > Gemmatimonadaceae > JALZAE01. The sequence continues at coordinate 5,318 of JBDUCS010000103.1, forward strand.
TCCTCGGTCGCCTCCACGACGCCCTCGAACAATCCCGACATCGATTCGTTGTCGAGGTCAGCCACCTGGCGAACCGGCGTCGCGCCCGGGCCGATGTGGCGTCGCACGGACTCCGCGGTGGAGAACGCGATCACATAGTCACCCGATCCATTCGATCCGTTCGAGCCCGTGCGCGCCAGTCCCATGATGGCGCGCGCCGCCGCCCGCCGTAGGTTGCGGTCGGAAAGCGGCGCGTTCGTCGCAACCACGATCATCACCGACCCGTCACCGCCGTCTCGGCTCAGGTCGTTCTTGAACGCGTACTGCCCGAGCTCGCGTCCTACCGGAGCGCCGAGCACTTGCAAGATGCCTCCGAAGTTCGTCTGCACGATCACACCAACGGTGTAGGCGCCGAGCGATTTCGGAAGGACGCGAGACGAAGTCCCGATGCCGCCCTTCCACCCGAAGGCGATCGTGCCCGTGCCGGCGCCCACTGCGCCCTCTTCTACCGCGCCGCCCGAAGCCGACGTCAGCGCCTGTCGCACCTGCTCGGCCGTGATGGGGCGCGACCGAATCGCGTTCAACCCCCCGTCGTTCGTCTCCCCGACCACGGGGTTGATCGAGCCGACGCGTTCCATGCCCGGCTGCTCCAACATCCACGCGACCATCGCGTCCGCCGCCTTCCAAACGCAGAGGGTGCAGGTGAGGAGAATCGGCGTCTCGAGCTCGCCGAGCTCCGTCAGCTGGGTGACGCCGAGCAGTTTGCCAAATCCGTTGCCGACGTGAAGCGCCGCGGGCACGCGGTCGACGAACAAGTTCCCGCCGTGCGGACGGATCGCTGTCACGCCTGTGCGCACGCTGTCGCCAACGACGACCGTCATCTGGCCCACGAGCACGCCGGGCACGTCCGTGATCGCGTTGCGCGCGCCGGTCGTGAAGACGCCCGGTGCCACGCCCAGCTCGCGCGCGCGCACGCGTGGTGCCGACTGCGCGACCGGTGCGCGCGGTGCATTCGCGAGGAGAAGGGCCATCGCGACGAGTCGACAACGCATCACTATTCCTGAAAGAGAGAGCGCCAAAACCCGGTCACTGCCCCGGCAGAGTCAAACTGGCTGGCGTTGGGCCGTCCGCTCAACGCTGTTGGGCGCCGGCTTCCGGATGGCGACAGCGCAGGCACACGGGCGACACCCCGAAGTCGACGAGCAGACGTCGCAGCCACGACCCGTTCAGGTCCGCGTGGCAGAGAATCCGCTGGCACCGCGCGCAGACGCCGCCATGAATGATGTCGAAGCGACGGCCGCACGCCTCGCACTCGGTCGCGATGTCTGGTTTCTGGAAAAATCGGACGCCGAGCATACCCGAGATCTACCCAATCACTGCCCTCGCCAGCAACTCGCAAAGCCAATGGGGGCGGGCAGTTAATTGGCAGAAGCCACAACGCCGGGCACCGGGCGCCGTCACGGCTCCCTATGCGCGTTCGCCATTTCGGGCCATATTTCGTCCGTGATCGTTCCCCTCTTCGGACACGTGGCTCTTCGCGCCCGGTTGGCGGCGAGCGCGCGGAGTGGCGCATTGCCCGGTAGCCTCCTTATCCAAGGGCGCCGTGGCATCGGCAAGCAGCGGCTGGCCCTCTGGCTCGGCCAGCTCCTGTTGTGTTCGGCCGGCGAAACCGATCCGTGCGGAAAGTGCGCGTCCTGCCGTTACTCGACGGAGCTGCAGCATCCCGACCTCCGATGGTTCTTCCCGCGCCCTCGGCTGTTGGATGCCGACGCGGCGCTGGAGGAGGTGCAAGAGGACTATGCAGAGGCGATCGCTGAGCGCGTGAAAGGGAGCGGACTCTACCCGCCGTCGAGCGGCACTGAAGGGATTTTTGTCTCCACGGTTCGGGCCCTCGTTCGAATGGCGTCGATGACACCGAGCATGGCCAATCGGAAGGTGTTCATCGTGGGGGAAGCGGAGCGCATGGTTCCGCAGGAAGGGTCCGAGTTCGCTGCCAACGCCTTCCTCAAATTGCTCGAGGAACCGCCGGCCGACACGACGCTGATTCTCACGTCCAGCGAGCCCGGCGCGCTCCTCCCGACCATCAGATCCCGGATCGTCTCGATTCGCGCTACTCCGTTGTCGGACAACGAGATGGACGCGTTCGCCGCTGACCCAGCGGTGAAGGCCAAGCTCCCTCGAGTCGATACTGATTGGAGTACCCGGCGTCAGATGTCCGGAGGGTCGCCAGGGGGGTTGCTGGCTGGCGAGCGCGCCGAGGTCGCGGTGCAGGCGGCGAGAACGCTCCTGGCGGCGATTTCCGGCTCGCGGGCCGATCGGATGAAGGCTGTGACCGCCCTTGGTGGCTCGAAGGCACGCGGCTTCTTCAGCGAGATGCTGGATGCGCTGACAGTGCTGTTGCGCGACCGGGCCCGAGAGGCGGCTCGGCGAGACGATGGCAGGAGGGTGGTCGCGGCGAGCAGGGCGGTAGACGTGGTCGAGGCGGCGAAGCTGCGAGCGGCGGGAAACGTGAATCCGCAGCTCATCGGCGCAGCGCTGGCGGGCGAGCTGGCGGAGCTGCTGGCATGACCGATCACAGCGGATTGACGCACGTCGGCACGACGGGCGAGGCGAGGATGGTGGACGTGTCCACGAAGGCGGCGACGGATCGCGTTGCTCGCGCGGCCGGAAATATTCGGATGCGCGGCGAGACGTTGGAGGCGATCCAGTCGAACGCCGTGGCGAAAGGTGATGTGCTGACGGTGGCGAAGGTTGCGGGCATCTTGGCGGCGAAGCGGACCGCCGAGTTGATCCCGCTGTGCCATTCATTGCCGTTGGCTGACGTGCAGGTGACGTTCGAGGTCGATGTTGCGCTGCCGGGACTGCGCGTCGAGGCACTGGCGCGGAGTGTAGGACAGACGGGGGTCGAGATGGAGGCGATCACGGCGGTAGCCGTTGCGCTGATTACGGTGTACGACATGGCGAAGGCCATCGATCGGGACATGACCATCGGAGACGTCCGTTTGCTGGAAAAATCGGGAGGAAAATCGGGGCACTGGATACGCCGTTAGCCGGAAACCCGGAAATCGGCACGACCGTTGCCTTTCCCGTCCCCGTGCGAATGCTGCTGGCTCGCCGGTGCTTCTTAAACAGTGGGGCCCTATGCAACAGACTCGTGGGTTTCGCGTTACGTCGCCTCGCACGGAGTTTTTCGCGCGCCGCGATTACGTACATAGAGGGGACGCCAAGCGTCGCCGGGATCGCATCAAGCGCTGGTCGTTCGTGGCCCTGTTCGTCGTGGCCATCGTGGCACTGATCAGCAAGCGGAGCCGGGTACCGGCCGCCGAAGCGTCGTCTTTCTCCTTTATGGGAAGCGAGACGCAGACGCTGCGCGAACAGCTGTCCCTCGCGAAGGGTGAGCTCGAGCTCGCCAATGCTCAGCTCAATCGAGCAAACCAGGTCATGCACTTCTCAACGAAGTACAAGATCGCTGCCGACCTGGCGGGCGATGTTTTCGACATTGCCATCCAGCAGGGCATCGATCCGGACCTGGGATTCCGGCTCGTGTCGCTCGAGAGCGACTTCAAGTCGGGCGCCGTCAGCCCCGTGGGGGCGATCGGCCTCACGCAGGTGATGCCGTCGACCGCGAAAGAGATGGACAAGAACATGAGCCGCGAGCTGTTGTTCGACCGGCGGCTCAATCTCAAGCTCGGCTTCCGCTACCTGCGCGGGCTGATCACGGAGCAGAAGGGAAGCGTCGAGATGGCGCTGCTCGTCTACAATCGCGGGCCAGTCGCGGTGGACAAGGCGCGCAAGGCGGGCACTGATCCGCGCAACGGTTACGAGCGAATCGTCATGAAGGGCTACAAGGGCAAGGGCACCGTCGACTGAGCATCAGCGCCCCTTCTTTTTCTTCGCCGGCGGCGCGCTCTTCTTCGAGGAGCGCGCCGTCCGCTTTTTCTTGGCCGAGGACTTTCTCGGCGAGATTTTCGTACGCTTCACGACGAGCTTGTCGCCCGGCGCGATCGCGTTCCCCTTGAGGCCGTTCAGTCGCTTGAGTGTCGCGCTGGTCGTCCCGAAGCGCTTGGCGAGCGCCGCGAGCGTCTCGCCGCGCTTCACCACGTGCGTCACCGAGCGCGTGCGTGACGACGAGCCCCATTTCTCGATAGACGGGTCCGGTACGTCCAGCGCCGCGGCGACGACGGCGGCGGACGGAATCATCACATCCTGGCCCGGGACGAGGCGCCCTTTCGTCGTTCTGGACAGCGACCGATTGTACCAGCCGAGTTGTTTCCCCGACACGCCGGCGCGCTTGGCGAGCGATTCCATGGTGTCGCCCTTCCTAGTCGCGGCGTGCGTGAGCGCCTTGCGGTCGCTCTCTGGGAGGGCGGCCAGCGACTCGCCAAGCATGGCACCCTTCCCGACCGGCACCCGCACGAGAAACGAATCCCTGGGCGGTGTGAGGCCGCGCAGCACCGCGGGATTCAGATCGCGCACGTCGGCGAGAGCGATGCCCGTCGCCTTGGCGATCGCCGCGAGCGGCGTGTTCGGCGCCACACGCGCGGTGTCGAACTGGAACGGCGCCGCGTAGTTCGGCGTCAGGCCATAGCGCCCCGGCTCCTTGGCGACGAGCGCGGCGGCAATCAGCTTCGGCACGTACTCCTTCGTCTCGGCGCGCAGGTAGTCCTTCTCGGCCATGATGAAGAAGGCATCTTCGCGCGGCGCGCCGACGAAATCGTCCGCGTAGCGCGTGAGGCCGCGCCCGATGCGACCGGGACCGCCGTCATAGGCGGCGGCCGCGAGATAGAGGGAGCCGAACTCCTTCTTGAGCCAGCGCAAGAACTTCACGGCGGCGTCGGTGGAGCGCTCGGGGTCGCGGCGCTCGTCGACCCACCAGTCGACGCGGATCCCTTCGTCGCGCGCCGTCGACGACATGAGCTGCCACATGCCGACCGCCGCCGCCGTCGAGTACGCGTGGGTGTCGTACCCGCTCTCGATCAATGCGAGGTACGTGAGATCTTCCGGCAGCCCGGCGTTCCTGAGACGCGGGCGGATGAGACCATCGTATTTCCGGCCGCGCTCGAGCCACCGGGTGAAGATGCCGCGCGCCTCGTGCGTGAAGCGATTCACCCAAAACTGCACGCGCTCGCGCGTCTCGTACGACCGGACGTCGATGTCCCACGTCGGCTCGGGAGTGACGGCGGAGTCGGCCGGGCGCGCCACGACGGAGTCGCCGAAAATCTTCTCGGCGACACGCGCGACCTCGGGAGCGGCGACAGGTACCGTGTCCGCCTTGAGTCGCGCCGAGTCGCCTCGCGCCGCCACGGCCGGATGACGCTGCTGCGAGTCGGCCACCGCCGCGGGGCGCGCGGCCGCTACGGGCACGGGAAGCGGCGTCGTGCGCCGCGGCGCGATGCACCCCGCCGTGAGAACGGCGACCGTGGCCAGTGTCGTCGCCAAGGCGATGGCGCTGCGCGCGGCGGTGGTCGTCGCGGCGGCGGCGGCAGGATGCATATCGAACTGTAGGCCGCGGCAGACGCGACCGCTACCGCGCGGAGCTAGCGCGTCGCGATGAAATTGCCCAGCACGCGGTTGGTGGCGCCGAGCACGGCCATCACCGCGCCATGCACCGCGTCGCTCTCGACGAGCGCCGAACCGAGGAGCCGGCGCGGACCCTCCGCCTTGCGATTGGCGATGGCGACGATGATCACGTTGGCGTCGAATGCGCGCACGTGCTTGACACCGATCAGGTCGAGGCCCATCGCGCCGTCGGAAAATGTCTCGATCGCTCGCAGCGCGGCTTCGGCGGCGAGCCGCAGGTCCAGCGTCGGGCTCGACTGCCCGGTCGAACGCCCCCGCACGCGATCACCCTCCGTCCACTCGAGTTCGACCTCCACGGTGCAGTCGCCGTGCGGGTTGCGCTGGATGCTGAAGTCGGTGAAGCGGAGCCGCCCGCGCTTGTGCGTAATGACCTCCGCGGTCTGCGGCTGGAACTTCTTTTGGGACATACTGTCGCTGCGTGTGGGGCGTGGGAGGGGCATTACTCCCGAGTATCGGCTACACGACCTG
>JBDUCS010000397.1:0-3351 GCA_040003335.1 Gemmatimonadaceae bacterium
AACCGGCGCGTGCAGACCGGCGCGCCGCTCAAGGCGCCGAAGCGGCCCGACGTCGCTTTCGAAGAGCTCGTCTACACCCGTGGACCGCTCCCCTACATCGTCGTCGTCATCGACGAGCTCGCGGACCTGATGATGACGGTGCAGGGCGAGGTCGAGACGCCGCTAGCGATGTTGGCGCAAAAGGCACGCGCGATCGGACTGCATCTTATTCTCGCGACGCAGCGTCCGAGCGTGAACGTCATCACCGGACTGATCAAGGCGAATTTCCCGAGCCGGATCGCCTTTCGCGTCGCGTCGCAGGTCGACAGCCGCACGATTCTCGACGGCATGGGTGCCGAATCGCTGCTCGGCAACGGCGACATGCTTTTCATCCCACCCGGAAAGAGCGAGCCCTGGCGGCTGCAAGGCGCGTTCATCCCGAGCGAGGACACCGAAAAGCTGACGCAGTGGTACACGGCGCGGCGCGACGAAAAACGGCGCGTGCTCGAGGCGCAGGGGCTGCTCGACGTCGAGTCGTTGCAGAGCGAGGCGGACATTCTCGAGCAAGTACGGCTGCGCGAGGCGGCGGAGAGCGGCGCGGGAAGCGGGGATCCCGCGGACATTGGAGACCGCGACAAGCTGTTTCGCGAGGCGGCCGAAGTGGTGATTCAGAATCAGCTTGGCTCGACGTCGCTGCTGCAACGCCGCCTCAAGGTCGGCTACGGCCGCGCGGCGCGGATCATCGACCAACTACACGACGCGGGCGTGCTCGGCCCGCCGGATGGCTCGAAGCCGCGCGACGTATTGATGGGCCTCGAAGATCTGGATCGGATCTGCAAGTGAGCGCGGCGAGGAAGAACCGGGTTGCCATCGTCGTTCCGGAGTTGGCCAACGGTGGTGGCGTCCCGGCCGTTGCGATGTTTCTCCACCGCGTACTGCGGGAGTCCGGCGACTTCGACGCCGACCTCATCTCGCTCGCCACGTCGTCGCGCGACGAAGACAGCGTCCGCATTCTGGCACCGCGGTCGTGGCTGCGGGGACCGCGCATCTCGATGCACGAGGCGCACGGCGTCGCCTACCGACACGCCGGGAGCGTAGGCGCCGAGCTCGAGTATCGCCGCTACCGTCCGCGGCGGGCGCTGACGCGCCTGCTCGAGACGTACGATCTGGTGCAGATCGTCGCCGGCACGCCGGCCTGGGCGCACGTCGCGCGGCGCGTGCGACGTCCGCTCCTGTTGCAGGCGGCGACACTGGCTGTCGCCGAGCGCGTGTCGTATCTCGCGCGCACGCGGGGCGCGCGCGGTGTGTTCGCTCGGCTAATGACGCGCGCCGTGGACCGGCTCGATCGCGCGGCGGGCGACCACGTGACGGCGTTCTTCGTCGAGAATCGCTGGATGCTGGAGATGATGGGGACGCGCCATCCGGGCAAAGTCGTGTTTGCCCCGCCGGGCCTCGACACCGCGCGCTTCTCGCCGCCCGCGGCGCCGGCGCTGAACGGCTTCATCCTCTCCGTGGGACGCTGGAACGACCACCGCAAGAACGTGCGCCTCCTGTTCGACGCGTACGCGCTATTGCGCGCCGAGGAGCCGTCGGCGCCGCGTCTCGTGCTCGCCGGCCACACGGCGCCGGCCACCGAGGATTGGCAGTACGCGACAGCGCTCGGCATTGCTGACGCGGTCGACGTGCGACTCGGCCTGACGACGGATGCGTTGGCGGCGCTGTACCGCGAGGCCTCGATCTTCGTCGTCAGCTCGGACGAGGAAGGCCTCGGCATCGCCATTCTCGAGGCGATGGCGTCGGGGCTGCCGGTCGTGTCGACGCGCTGCGGAGGACCGGAGCATCTTGTGACCGACGGCGAGAGCGGCTATCTCGTGCCGATGCGTGACGCGCCTGCGCTGGCCCGACGGCTGCGCGACCTGCTCGCCGACAGCCCGCTACGCGAGCGCATGGGACGCGCCGCGCGCGAGCGTGCCGTGCGCGACTTCTCGCTGGCCGCCGCCGGTGCCCGGTTCCTGGAGACATATCGCGCGATCGTCGCAAGCTCGGCAGCGGGTGCTGGCGCGTGAGCACGATCTTGACCTTCGTCGACTACTACCTGCCCGGCTTCAAGGGCGGCGGTCCGCTGCGCACGATCGCTAACATCGTGGAGCAGCTCGGCGACGAGCACGAGTTCCGGATCGTGACGCGCGATCGCGACCTGTGCGACGAGGCGGCGTACGCGGAGATTCAGGTCGATGCATGGCAACGCGTGGGGAAGGGTCACGTATTCTATGCGTCCCCGTCTCGAATGAGTTGGGCTCACTTTCGCCGCATGCTCACGAAGACGCCACACGCTGCGTTGTACTTGAACAGCCTCTTCTCGCCGGTCTTCACGTTCCCGATCGTATTGATGCGCGCCGTGGGCGCCATTCCGCGCCGCCGTTTGATCGTGGCGCCACGTGGCGAGCTGTCGCCCGGAGCGCTCGCGATTCGTCCGGCGCGGAAGCGAGCGTATCTCGCTATCGCGCGATCGCTCGATTTGTTCGGCGATGTCACGTGGCAGGCGTCGAGCGAGTACGAGGCGCGGGACATTCGGGCGGCGTTCCCGAACGCCGAGCGCCGCGGCGGGGAGATCGTTATCGCCCCGGACCTTTTGCCCGCCCTCGACGGAATTCCCCTCACAAACGCCCGACGCGAGCCGAAGCGCAGCCGCGAGCTTTGCGTGATCTTTCTGTCGCGCTTGACCAGAAAGAAGAACGTCGACGGCGCGTTGCGGATTCTGGCCGGATTTGGCGAGCGCGTGCAAGTCGACATCTATGGTCCTCTCGAGGACGAGCCATATTGGGCCGAGTGCCTCGAGCAGATCGCGGCGCTTCCGCCGAACGTCTCGGTTTCGTATCGCGGATCCGTGGCGCACGAGCAGGTGCCGGCGGTCATGGCGGCGCATGATCTCTTCTTCTTCCCGACGCATGGCGAAAATTTCGGACACGTGATCGTCGAAGCGATGGCGGCCGGATGTCCCGTCCTGATCACCGATCAGACGGCCTTTCGCGGTCTCGGTCCGCTCGGCGTCGGATGGGACGTGGCGCACGATGCCGTGGCCGAGTTCCAGACGCGTCTCCGAGAGGTCTGGGCGATGGACGAAACGGAGCACGCACGCATGCGCCGGGCGGCGGCGGCGTACGCCGTGCGCGTGCGAGAGAACCCGATTGTGCTCGAGCAGAATCGCGCGCTCTTCGCGCGGGCGCTCGATCCTGGCGCGCTGGGTGGGTGACGCGATGTCGCTGAATGCGGCGGCCGCCGGCCGCGCCGTCGATCCGGGAGATGCGCGAGCGGGTGCGCGCGACACAAAGCGCAAGCGGGTTGCGATCGTCACGCCCGAGCTCGGGGCGC
>JBDUCS010000398.1:0-3351 GCA_040003335.1 Gemmatimonadaceae bacterium
ATCAGCCACAGTCCAGGAGTCGGAGCACACATGGGCCTCACGCACATTCTCGTCGCGCTCGGATTGAGTCATGCGCCGCAACCGGCGCGCTACCCTGAGTTTGCGCGCATCACCTGGGGCGATTCGCCGACCGTCGTGAAAACGAAGCTCAAGGCGAGCGGCTACATCCTCGACGGCGACGACAACGGCGACATCGCCTTCCACGGCCGCAGCCTCGGCTTCGACGGCACCGGCTGGGTCTACTTCGCCAAGGGCGCCGCGGTGAAGGCGATCTTCGTCGTGCGGCCGGGGGCGGAAAAAGCGCTCGACACGTACGATCGTCTGCGCAAGGCACTCACGCGCGCCGAGGGACCATCGACGTACACGCTGGAGAACGAGGAGGCCCCGTTCGCGAAGGGCGATGGCCGGATGCTCGAGGCGATCGCGGCGGGCCACGGTTTCCTCTCCTGCGCCTGGAAGGTCGGTCCCAAGGACACCGACATGGGATTGGTGCTCATCACGCAGAAGGATGCGTCCGTGAAGCTGAGCTATGAAGGACCAGGCTGGCACGACGAGTTCCAGCGCCGGAGCAAGGCGGGACAGCCGTAACAACGGCGACGGTTCCGCGCGGGTACCTCGTCGCGCAAATTGAGGCGGGTCACGACACGCCTCATGCGGAGACACCCCTGTCAGAGTTCTACGCACAGCGCCGCGTCACGATCAAGGACGTGTCGGGGCTCGCCGGATTCGTGATCGGCTTCCTTTGCTCGGCGCCGTTCGCCGCGCCGTACATCGCGGTCGGCTTCTCGCACGGCAACATGGCGCGCGGCATGGGGAAGTTTCTCCTGATCGTGCTGTCGGCGGCCGTTGTCTGCGCGGCAGTGGGATTGAAGGCAGGCGCATCGATCGGCGCCCGCTGGGAACGGCGGCATCGGCAGCACCGGCGCGTGCAGCCCGAGTCACGCGAGGATGAGGCGCGCGCGCCGGTTCCGGCGGGGCCGCCGGTGACGAGCCCAACGCGCGCGCGCGACTGGTCGATCCGCTACGACGGCGCGCGCGTCGATGCGCGCGCGTTCGCGATGCTGGCGCAGCGCGTCTGGCCGCGCGATTACGCGGAAGAGCGCATCGCCGAGGCGCTGGAGCGCACGGTGAACATCGGCGCGTGGGATGGCGAGCAGCTGGTGGGGTCGGTGCGAGTGCTCACCGACGGCTACCTGTTCGCCACGGTGCCGGAAATTCTGGTCGATCCGGACTACCGCCGCCGCGGCATCGGCCGCGAGCTGATGCAGCGGGCACTCCGCGTGTCACCGCGTCGCACGCTCTTTCTCGGGGCACAAATCGAGAGCACGCGATTCTTCGAGTCGCTCGGCGCGGTCCGGGGACCTGTCGGGTTTACGCTCAAAGCGACGGAGTAGTATGGGCGGCGGGCGTCCAGCGCACGACGCGCCCTACCACCGTGCGGCAACAAGTAGAGTATCCCGATCACCGATCACCGATCACCGATCACCGATCACCGTGCTCCTAGCGCTCACACGTCCCGTACCGCCAGCGATCGTGCGATGCGAGCTGACGCATCTGGTGCGCGAGCCGATCGACGTCGCGCGCGCCCAGGCGGAGCACGCGGCGTACGAGGCGGCGCTCGCAGAGCTCGGATGCGAGGTGCGGCGGCTCGCGGCCGAGCCGGAGCTCCCCGACTCCGTGTTCGTCGAGGACGCGGCGGTCGTCGTCGACGAGTGCGCGGTGATCGCGCGGCCGGGCGCCGTCTCAAGGCGCGCCGAGGTGCGGTCAGTGGCCGACGCGCTCGGCGAGTACCGCCGGCTCGTGTCGATCGAGGCGCCCGGCACGCTCGACGGTGGTGACGTGCTTCGCGTCGGCCGGCGCATTTTCGTCGGCATCTCCAGCCGCACGAACGATGCGGGTGCCGCGCAGCTCGCGGCGTCGCTCGGGCCGCTCGGCTACTCGGTGGCGCGCGTCGCGGTGCGCGGCCGCCTGCATCTCAAGTCGGCCGCGAGTGCGCTCGGCGACGATCTCGTGCTGATCGATTCGCGGAGCGTGGACTCGGCGGCGTTCGGCGGTCTGGCGTGCGTCGGCGTGCCCCTGGGAGAGGAGATTGCCGCCAACGTACTCACGATCGGCGACGCGGTGCTCTGCGCCGCCGGGGCGCCGCGCACGCGCGCACTGCTCGAAGCGCGCGGGTGGCGCGTGCTCGTAGTGGAGTCGTCGGAGCTCGCGAAGGCCGAGGCGGGACTCACCTGCTGCAGCGTGATCTTCCGGGCGTGAGGCCGCCGTCGTCGTTCACGGCCGGGCAGCGCCGCGGATGGCGGACCGCGATTGCCCTCACGCTGACACGTCTCGCGCTCGCGCCGGCGATCCTCGCGCTTGGCGTCACGCGCGCGCCTGGCGCGTGGATCGCGCTCCTGCTCGTGGTCGGATTCATTTCCGATGTGCTCGACGGCGTGATCGCGCGTCGCGCAAATGCTGTCACGCCGGCGCTACGCCGCGTCGACAGCGCGGCCGACATCGCGTTTTACCTGTCGTTGGCACTCGCCGCATGGCTCATGCATCGCGATGTGCTCGTGGCCTACCGCTGGGCGATCCTCGCGGTGCTCGGGGGCGAGATCGCCAACGCCGCGCTCGCGTGGCTCCGGTTCCGGCGTGAGGCGAGCTACCACACGGTCGTCGCAAGGGGGTGGGGCGCACTGCTGTTTGCGTCGCTGATAGTGCTGTTCTGGCGCGGAGAGGCGACGCTCGTGCCGTTCGCGCTCGCGCTCGGCATCATCGCCGAAGCGGAGAGTCTCGCGATTACGATGGCGTTGCGCGAATGGCGGACGGACGTGCGAGGGCTGTGGAGCGTGATGCGCGACGCTGATCGGTAATCGATGTTCAGCGTTCGATCTCGAAAGACCGAACACCGAACACCGATCACCGAACACCGATCACCGCGAGCCTACCACCGGACGTCGAAATCGTAGGAGCCGAAGCCGCCGCGCGGATCGTGGACCTGGATGATCGCCGTGTAGCCGTTGCGCGCCGTCGGCTGCTGTACGACGTAGACGGTGCCGCGGCCCGCGTTCTGTCGCACGCTGACGGCCACATCGCGGCGAGGAAGGGCGTTCCCCGACAGGCTCGTACGCACGTCGCGCACGCCGTTGCGGGTCGTGCCGGCGAAGTCTACTCGTTGGCCCTGAATGCGAATGTCGGCGACGTCGTCGACCGAACCACTCCAGTGGAGCGCGCCACTGCCGCCGTCGACGTCGTGGTATCCGCCGTTGCCGCGCCCACGGTCGTCGCGATCGTTGTAGCCGCCGTTGCCACGATCGTGGTATCCGCCGTTGCCGCGCCCACGGTCGTCGCGATCGTTGTAGCCGCCGT
>JBDUCS010000104.1:0-11298 GCA_040003335.1 Gemmatimonadaceae bacterium
AGAAGAGGTCGCGTCGCTGCTCTCTCTCTGTCTCTTTCTTTCTCCGCTCAGGCATCCAGCTGCGCGCCATCACTCGCGTGCGTGATCCACGTCCGCGGCGAGCGCCCGAAGCGCTGGGCGTACTCGGCGGCAAGGATGGGCGCGACCGTGTCGAGTGCATCGCCCGCACCGGCGGCGATCGCGCATCCGCCCCACCCCGCGCCCGTGAGACGAGCACCGCGCACGCCCGGCGCTCGCATGGCGCGCTCGACGAACCAGTCGAGCTCGGCACTCGAGCACTCGTATTGGTCGCGTAATGACGCGTGCGAGGCGAGCATCAGCGGTCCGGAGAGCTCACCAGTCTCCTCGAGCAGGCGCACCGCGTCCCGTACGCGGCGCGTCTCTTCAGTGACGTGCAGCGCGCGACGGTCGAGGGGCGACGGCAGTTGAGCGTCGCGCACCATCTCGGGCGTGGCGTGGGCCAGTGCGCGCAGCGCCGGGTGCTGCCGTCGCAGGAGCTCGAGCGCGCGCTCGCACTCCGCGCGCCGCTCGTTGAACGCCGAGCCCCGGAGCGATCGCGGCACCGCGGTATCGAAGATCAGGATCGCCTCCCGCATCGGCACCTGCTCCGTCTCACCGGTGTCGCACCACAGGTGGAGCGCCTCGCCGGCGCAAGCGAGCCCGGAGGCGAACTGGTCCATGATGCCCGAGGCGACGCCGACGAACTCCGTCTCGACGCGGTAGGCGAGGAGCGCTATCTCGCGCAATCCCAGATGCGCGCCTCCGATGCGCGCCAGCGCGAGCCCTGCCGCCACCTCGAGCGCGGCGGACGAGCTGAGGCCCGCGCCGGCCGGCACATCGCTCGCGATCGCGATATGCAGCGGCGGCAGTGACACGCCCCGTTGCGCGAGCGCACCGCAGACGCCGCTCACGTAGTCCCACCACCGGCCGCTACGCGCCGGTGCGTGGACATCGAAGCGTCCTTCGTCCGGCTCGTTGAGCGACACCGCCCGGGTGATGCCGTCGGACGCCGCGCCCACGGCGACTACCGTGCGCCGCTCGATGGCGATCGGTAGTACCTCACCGCCGTTGTAGTCGGTATGTTCGCCGATCAGATTCACCCGGCCCGGCGCCGAGGCGAGCACCGACGGGACGTGTGCGAAGTGACGCTCGAAGAGTTCGGCAGCGGTCATGTGGCCGTGGGCGACAAGCGACTGTTCGGCACGTGAGTTGCCTCCATCAGTGCACAACTCCTACCACACGGACAAGACCATGGATCTCCTCACCTGGCTCATCGTCGGACTCGTCGCGGGCGTGCTGGCGTCGGTGGTGATGGGCGGCACGGGATATGGATTGGTTGGTGACATCATCATTGGCATCGTCGGGGCGTTCGTTGGCGGGTGGCTCTTCCGCATGCTCGGCGTCGCCTCGCCCCTCGGAGGTTTGCCGGGCGTCATCCTGGTCGCCTTCATCGGCGCCGTCGTACTGCTATTCGTACTGCGGCTCCTTCGCCGGTCGCGGGGCACGCCGTAAAACGGATCGTCCACGTCGCATGCACGACTTGAACGACGCCGGCGCCGAGCGATCGCTACCCGCGTTCGCCACGGCGCCGGTCGTCGATTCACCCCCACCGCACCGCGCCGGCAGCGTTTCCTGGCCCCGCATCGGCGCCGCGCTCTCGATGCTGATCGTGCTCGCCGCGATCGCCGCGGGCGCCGCGGCGCTCGGCCTCGCCTCGCACGGCCTGAACAACCGTGCCGTGCGCGCTCGTGAGGTCGCGTCGGCCGCGATCCGCGCGGCGCTCGACAGCGGAGAGCTGGTGCAGGCAGTGGTGCCCGCGTTCGAGCGCCATTGGTGGGATTATTTCGTGCCGAGCCACGGCCTGTTGGCGGTGACGCAGCGCCGCGTGTTGTTGGCCGACGTATCGCCGCAACCCGGCCTCCTCGCTGGCCAGAGCGCGGAATCGGCGGAGCTCGTGGCGTGGCACTACGACTCGATTTCGTCGCCGCGCCGCCAGCTCGTCTTCACCGGCACCGATCGCGGCATCGTATTCGAATCGCGGTCCGGCCGAGTGGCGATCGGACTCGACCGCGCGGTGAGCGCGCGCACCGCGGACAGCCTCGCGGCGCTGATCGGCCGGCACTCGATCGTCGCGCACGAGGCGCGCCGGTGCGAGGCGCGGCTGGCGAGCGCGCTCGCCGCGCCACCACCGCTCGCGCCGGAGTCACACACGATCGTGCCCGGCGATGCGCTCTCGACCCTCGCCAGACAGTACGCGACGACCACCGCCGAGCTTCGCCGCATCAACGGGCTGCGCACGGACGAGGTTCGCGTCGGTCAGGTTCTGGTGATGCGGACCATCATCGACAGTGTGGCGCTTCGGGCGCGGCTGCCGGTGTGTCCCGAGCTCGAGGATCGCGGATTGAAGATGGAGTAGCGATCCGGGCTACGGAACCAATGCCTGCGGATCCGCGCGCCCGACGGCGTCGAGCATGAACGAGTAGCGGAACGCGGCCTCATGCAAGCGGTCGTATCGGCCCGAGCTCCCGCCGTGGCCCCCGGCCATGTTGATCTTGAAGAAGAGCGGATTCGTGTCCGTCTTCATCGCGCGCAGCTTCGCCACCCACTTCGCCGGCTCCCAGTACATCACCTGCGAATCGTTGAGCGACGACGTGACGAGCATCCACGGATAGCCTTTGCGCTCGACGTTATCGTAGGGCGAATACGTCTTCATGTAGTCGTATTGCGCCTTGACGTGCGGATCGCCCCACTGCTGCCACTCCTGCGCCGTGAGCGGGAGCGACGCATCCATCATCGTGTTGATGACGTCGACGAACGGGACATCCGCGACGACGGCGCGGAAGAGATCGGGGCGCATGTTCACGATCGCGCCCATGAGCAATCCGCCCGCGCTTCCGCCGTTCGCCACCATCTTGTCCGCACTCGTGAACTTGTCGCGCTCCAGATGCTCGGCGACGTCGACGAAGTCGTTGAAGCTGTTTTTCTTGTTCATCATCTTGCCGTCGTCGTACCACTGCCGGCCCATCTCCTGGCCGCCACGGATGTGCGCGATCGCGTAGGCGAAGCCGCGGTCGACCAGCGACAGCACGGGCGAGTTGAACGTCGCTTCCGTCGTCGCGCCATACGAGCCGTAGGCGTAGAGCAACAACGGCCGGCTCCCGTCCTGCGTCCAGCCCTTGCGCACGAGCATCGACACCGGCACGCGCGCTCCGTCGCGCACGGCCACCATCATCCGCTTCACCTCGTAGCGCGACGCGTCGTAGCCCGGCACGTCCTGGCGTTTCTTCAGCACGCGCGCGCGCGACACCATGTCGTAATCGAACGTCGACGGCGGCGTGAGAAGCGACGAGTACACGAAGCGCAGCGTCGTCGAGCGCCACTCGGCGTTCTGCGACGGGAACACGCCGTATGCCGGCTCAGGGAAGGAGATGTAGTGCACTGCGTTCGTGGCGAGACTGGTCACGCGCAGGCGACGCAGACCGCCGGAACGCTCGGAGATGACCACGTAGTGCTCGAACGGCTCGACGCTCTCGACGAACGCGGAATCGCGGTGGGCAAGCCAATCGGTCCATTTGCGCGGCGAAAAATCGCGCTCCGGAATCCGCACGACCTTGAAGTTGCGCGCGCCATCGTTGGTGAGCATGAGGAACGCGCCGTCAATGTGGTCGACGCTGTACTCGACGTTCGCCTTGCGCGGTGCGATCACGCGGGCGGCCGCGGTCGGCGTCGCCGTCGGGATCACTCGCCACTCCGAGCTCGTGAAGCCATCGTCGGAGATCATCACGAACTTTCCGCTCTTCGACCGGCTAACGCCGACGTTGTTCAGCACGTCGTCGTCCTGGTAGACCTTCACGTCTTTCGACCGCGGCTCGCCGATCACGTGCCGCCACACGGCGTTGTTCCGGCGCGCCGAGTCGGCGGTCATGTAGAAGAGCGTCCGATTGTCGTCGGCCCAGGCGACGCCGGGCACGACCTCGCTGATGGTGTCGGTGAGCATGCGCCCCGTCCGGAGATCTTTCACGTACAGCGTGTAGACGCGGAGCGCCGTCGTGTCCTGGAGGTAGGCGAGCAGCCCGGCGTCCGGACTCACGTCCGTACCGCCCAACGAAAAGAACTTCTTGCCGGCGGCGAGCGCGTTCTCGTCGAGGTAGATCTCCTCTTTGGCC
Organism: Gemmatimonadaceae bacterium; assembly: GCA_040003335.1. Taxonomy (GTDB): domain Bacteria; phylum Gemmatimonadota; class Gemmatimonadetes; order Gemmatimonadales; family Gemmatimonadaceae; genus JALZAE01. The sequence goes on from JBDUCS010000104.1 coordinate 4,167, forward strand.
TCGACGGATCCGCGCTTGCGGCAGAGGATCGGATAGCTCTTTCCCTTTTCCGTTCGCGAGTAGTACCAGTAGCCGTTGTCACGGAACGGGACCGAGAGGTCGGTCTCCTTGATGCGGCCGAGCATCTCGCGGTAAAGCTTGTCCTGCAGCGCGTCCGTGTGCTTCGTCCCGGCGATCGCGTACGCGTTCTCGCTCTCGAGATACGCGATCACCTTCGGGTTCGTCTTCTCGCGCAGCCAGAAGTAGTTGTCCACTCGCACATCGCCGTAGAGCGTGTCGACGCGGGCGATAATCGGCGCGATGGGCACGGCCGGCAATCCGGCCTGCTGCGCGCCGGCCACCGGCGCGAGCGCGAGCAGAGCAACGGTGACCGTGGCGACACGCTGCATGACGACTCCCATGAATGATTGGCCCGACGGACGCGCGAGAGTCGTACGAATCGGAGCGGACGGTGTCAAGAAGCGGCCGTCACTGCACGCGCAGCTTCCACAACCCGTTTAGCATGTCCGACGCGTAGACGAATGACCCCACCCGCTGCACGCCCCAGACGTACACCGGTGCGCCGCTCTGCAGTCCCTGCGCGAGCTCGCGTCCCATCTTCGTGAGATCACACCGTCCGTCGGCCGCCTTCGCGCTCGCGGCGCAGGTGCCGAGATCGCCGCGCACATTGAGCGCGCGCACCCCGCCGTTGTAGAACGCGGCGTAGAGCACGCCGTTCGTCTCGTCGACCGAAAAGTTGTGCGTCCCCGCGCCGGCGACGTGATAGAAGGCGACCTCGCGCGGCGCGGCCATGTTGCTGACGTCCACTACGTGCACGTCACCCGATGCCGCGCTCCCGATGGTCCCCTGCCCTTCCTCGCCGACGAACGCGAACTGCTTACTGCCGTTCGAGGCGTCGTGGTACCAGTAGATGTTGTGCACCTCGCCGCCGACCGTCCGCGCAGCGCCGATCGCGACGGGGCTGCTTGGCGAGCCGCCTTTGCCGCCGCCGCCGATATCCCAAATCTTCATGCCGTCCTTCCACAGCGCCGTGAACAGGATGCCGTCGCGCACGTAGGTGTCGTGGACGTACGGATTGCCCATCGGCTGCGAGAAGACCTCGCGCGGCGCCGACGGCGTCGTCAGGTCGACGATCGTCAGGCGCGCCGGCGCGCCGCCCGAGGGATCGATGCACAGAAATCCGTAGAGGACGCCGTTCACCCGCTGCACCTCGGCGGTGTGCACGCCATTGGTCGTGTTCGCGGACGAATAGCGCGTGATCAGCGTGGGATGCGCGGGTGTCGTGAGGTCGTAGATCACGATCGACCCGCCGGCGACCTCCGTCGCGACGACGAGGATCTTCGGGTCGCCGACCGCCTGCACGTCGCCGAGCGTCGTCGCGCCCGTGACGATCAGCGAGTCCACGAGCAGCGGCACCGTTCCGGAGATGTCCCAGATCTTCACGGCGTTGCCGCGCACGCTGGCGCGATTGCCCCACGTGGTCGTGTACGCGTAGTTGCCGTACACGTTCACCTCGGCGGTAAAGCGCTCCGTGACGGCACCGAGGCCGAGCGTCGACAGGCTACTGATGGCCTTGGGCTTCACGTTGCCGTTTCCGTCACTGCAGGCGGCGACAAGAGCAAGAGCGGCGAGGGCGGTGAACGAACGGCGCTGGGTCATGGTTCGGTCCGATGTCCGGGTGTGAGTACGATCGAGAGTGATACGGTGCAGCCGAGCGGAAGGTCCGCGACCGCTCAGTGCCCGCCCTCGCGCGCCACGCCGTAGCGCCCCATTCGCTGGTGCATCGCGCCAACGGCGAGCCGCACGCCCGCTGACAGATTCCATATCCGCGACGCGCCGTAGAAATCGCGCGGCACGAACACGGCCGGCCGGTCCACGGCGGCCGGCGCGATGGCCGAGACTTCCAGGAATGGCTCGGCGCCGAGCGGGCCGAGGGCCGGCAGCTCCCGCTTGAGCGCAACGGAGGCGATGGAGAAGCGCGTGCGACCCTGCAGCTGCACGTCAGCGGTCGGAAAGATGACGCGGTAGAGATCGAGCAAGCGCTCCTCTTCCGGCCGGACGGTGCTCTCGATGCGGAGCGCGACCGCCACGCCATGACGGCGCATCTCGCCCTCGCCGAGCACGCTCGTGAAGCGGAAGGCGCGGCTGCCGCGATTGTACTCGTCGCTCATCGACCACTCGAGCAGCGCGTACCGCCGGTCGCCGGTCATGTCGCCATCATGGTAGCGCGCGGCGAGATTGTATTTTTTTTGCCGAAGCCCATTTCCCGCGCGATCCTCCGGGGACGCGACGTCGGCGTAGCTCGCGCTGAGGTCCGCGTGCGCACGCGGATTGACGGTGGCGCGCACCGCCCACGAGTCGCCAAATCGCCGGACGTTGGGCGGGCTGCCCGGACCGATCGGCTCATCGCCGTTGAACGTTCCCGCCTCGAGCGTCACACGCGACAGCCGCAGGGCACCGGCCGCGACGAGTCGCTCGAGCACCTGCGACAGGTGATGATTGACGGGGAACGACACGAACGGGCGCATCATCGGATCGTCGGTGCCGAACGGGACGTATCCTCTACCGAACGAGAGCGATCCGCGCGCGGCGCCCGCCGAGCCGTACAGCGTGCCAACGAGCTCATGCACGTATGTATGGGGATGTCGCCGGTCGACGAAGCCCTCACCGTACATGCCCGTGTTCAGCTCACCCCGACGCAACGTGACGCCTTCCAGCATGAGCGTGCCGACGATCGACGCGCGCCCGCCAAACAGGCGCGCGCTTCCCATGATGGCCGGCTGCGTGAGGTAGCCTTCCGTGAGCGCGCCGCCGGCGATCGCCGGGCGCGCGCTCGTGACCAGCGCGACCGCCTGCGCGCCGAGACTGACCGACGTGCTCGCGCCGCGCTCGTTCATCGCGCCCATGTCGTGCACCGGCTCCTGCGCTCGCACCGGCGCGGCCACCAGCGACAGCACGCATGCGACGGCGACGGCGACGGCGGCGCTACGCGCTCGCCAGCACGGCACGCGCGACCTCCTCGAGCCTGTCGGCGCCCGGCGCCGTCCCCTGCGCTATGCGTGCGTTGCCGCCGCCCTTGCCGCCCACCTGCTCGAGCGCGCGCTTGAGCACGGCGCCGGCGTCGACGCCAGAATCATCGCTCGTCGCCACGAGCACCAACGGCGGCCTCGCGACGAAGGCGGCAAAGAGCGCGCGCGGCCGCGAGCAGAACGCCTGCGCCACAGCGCGAAGCTGCTCCACCGAGCCACTCTCGGCCCTCGAAAACGCGCGCCGCATGCCGTCGTCGTCCGGCATCGTTGCATCGTAGAGCGCGCGGCCCTCGAGTCGTGCGAGCTCCCCTTCGGCCCGCTTCCGCGCCGACTCGGCGTCGCGCAGCCGCGCCGCCTGCGCCGTGACGAGCGCGGGCGCCTCGTCGGCAGATGACGAGAGCGCGTTCGCGATCTCGGAGACCGCTAGATAGTCGGCGCGCGCGCGGCGCACGGCGCGCGCGCCGCAAACGAACTCGATTCGCGCCGTGCCGCGCACGCGGTCGACGCGGCGCAGGAAAATGGCGCCGATCTCCCCCGTCGCCCGCACATGGGTGCCGCCGCAGGCGCTCCGATCGATACCGTCGATCGTCACCACGCGCAGCGTGCCATCGCGCGGCGGCGGCTTGCGCAATCCGGTCGCCGACGCCGCGTCCACGAACGACACGGTGACCGGCCGATTCCCGGTCACGATCTCGTTCGCGCGCAGCTCGGCACGTGCGATCTTCTCAACGCCGATCGACGGCGCGTCGATGTCGACGGTCGCCGAATCGTCGCCGAAATGCACGCTGACCGTTGTGTGCCCGAACAGGTCCTCGAAGACGGACGAGAGCACGTGCTGCCCGCTGTGCTGCTGCATGTGATCGAAGCGACGTGCCCAATCCACGGCGCCATCCACGGCGGCGCCGGCAGCGAGCGATGCGGCGGGCGACGAGAGTACATGCGCGAGGCGCTCGCCCTCGTCTACGACATCCACCACGCGTGCGCCGCCGAGCGAGCCGGTGTCGAACGGCTGGCCACCCGACGTCGGATAGAATGCCGTGCGATCGAGATAGATGCGGAGGCCGTCGCCGGCCACGTCGGTCACGTGCGCGGCAAACGTCGTGAGATACGAATCATCGTAGTACAGGCGCGACGTCATCGGCGGAAAGTTATCGCGCGGCGCCGACGCCTGCTCACGGCCGCAGCTGCATCACGTCGTCGCGCACCGCGAAGCCCGCGCGCTCAGTGCTCACCGCTCAGAAGCGAGGCCGCGAGACTGTCACACGGACGGTTCCCCCGGCAATCCGGGCCCACAGCACCTGCCCGGCGCTGTCGATCGCCAGGCGCCACCGATCACCGAACTGCAACGACGCGGAGTCGGCGTGCGCCGCGTCGAATTGGATCGTGACGCGCGCCGGCGCCGATGGGTCGCCCGTCCACGCCGAAAACGTGGCCGACGCGACGTGCATGCGCCTGGCGCGCAGCAGCGCCTGCTCGAGCGAGCCGATGCTTCCGGGAATGAGGAGGCTCGCGTCCGCCGGCAGGTCGGTCTCGCGCATTGTCGGCGCCACCCCGTGCGCGCTGGGCTCGGCGAGCCGCACGCGGACGTGGCGCACCGAGCCATCATCACGCAACGACGCGTGGTACTCGATCGTATCGCCGAGCGGGAGACCGGGAACGCGCGCACTCGCGGGCGAGCGCACACGCGAGTAGGCGATGGTGCCGGCGATCGCGGTATCGCCGCGCGTGAATCGCTCAGTGCGGATCGTATCGGCACCGTCCATCACGATGAAGACGCGCACCGTCGTCGCCGGCGAGACCCGGGGGCGACGATCCGCGCATGCGGCCATCGAGAGCGAACCGAGCGCGACGAGCGTCGCGCGGCGGCGCGGGGAGTGCGGAGTCATGATCGGTTGAGTGCGTGGGGTCGCGGACGGTATGCGTGGTGGCGTCGCGATGCAAGCGTTAACGTCGGGGTAACGGTGGCGTCATCCCACGAAATTTGAAACGCCTGGCGAGCTGAGTGCTCGCCAGGCGTTTTTTTCTCGTCATGATTCGTTGCTAGGAGCTGCGGTCAGGGAATGAGCTCTCCCTTTAGGTGACGCGCCAGAAAGTCGAGCTCGACCTTATGCATCACCTTCATGCTCGGAAAATTGTACACCGCGCCGTGATGTCCGGGCGGATAAATGCGCGTGTCGACGTCCTTGCCGGCGTTCGTCAGCGCCGTCAGCAGCTGCAGCGTGTGCTGCGGATGGACGTTGTCGTCGAGCATCGAATGGATGAGCAGTAAATGCCCCGCGAGCTTGGGCGCGTTCACGATTGCCGAGCTCTCCGTGTAGCCCGTCGGATTGTCGCCGAGCAGTCCCATGTAGCGCTCGGTGTAGATCGTGTCGTACAGCCCCCAGTCGGCGACGGCGGAGTTGGCGATGCCCACCGGAAAGAGATCGGGGTACATCTCCATCGTGAACACGGTGCTGTAGCCGCCGTAGCTCGTCCCCATGATCGCGACTTTCTTCGAGTCGACGTATGCCTGTGTGCCTAGCCAGCGCGCGGCTTCGGCGAAGTCGTGGCTCTCCCATTTGCCGAGATTCTTGTAGACGCCCTTCATGAAGGCGCGGCCGTAGTTGTTCGACCCGCGGTTGTTGAGACCGACGACGATGTAGCCCTGCTGCGCCAGCCACTGCGTCCAGGCGCTGCCATCGAATGAGTCGTAGACCTGCTGCGACCCGGGGCCGCCGTACACGGCGAAAATCACCGGATACTTTCGCGTCGGATCGAATGGCACCGGCTTGACGATGCTGCCATCGAGCTTCACGGAGTCGGACGTCGTGAAGGTGAAGATCTCCGCCGGCGAGTAGTTATGCGCGGCGAGCCACTGCGTCGTCGCCGCGTTGTCCTCCAGCGTTTTCAGCTTCTTGCCGGTCGTCGCCCATAGCTCCACTCGCGGCGGCTGGTGCACGGACGACCATCGGTCGATATAGAACGCGGCGTTGGGCGACATGTTCACGCGGTGGTTCCCCGCGGCCGACGTCAGGCGCCGCTGCTGGGTTCCGTCGAACTTGATGGCGTAGAGCTGGCGCTGCAGCGGCGACGGATCGGTGCTCGTGTAGTAGATCGTCTGCGACCTCGGGTCGACTCCCTCGATGCGCGTCACGCTCCACTGTCCACTCGTCACCTGCTTCACGAGCGTTCCCGAATAGTCATACCGGTACACGTGCTGGAATCCGTCCCGGTCGCTGATCCAGAAGAATTCGTGCGCGCCGGCGGGGAACGACATCATGTCGTTGATGCCCGCGTAAAAATCATAGACGTCGATCCAGGTGCTCGACTTCTCCGACATCACGAGCCGCTTGCCGCCCGTGTTGACGTCGAAGAAGTAGAGCGTCATCTCGTTCTGCGTGCGGTTGAGCGTCATGACGGCGAGCGTGTCCCGCTGGCTCGTCCAATACAGCCGTGGGATGTAGAACTCGCCCGGCGTGCCGGTGTCGAGCCAGGTCTTCTTCCCCGTCGTCACGTCGACGACGCCGACGCGCACCGTCGCGTTGGAGTCGCCGGGCTGTGGAATCGGGATCTTGTCGTACTCCGGATGACGCCCGGACCCGTCGGTCAACATGATGATCGGCTCGGCGCGCTCGTTTGTTTGCCAGAATGCGATGCGCCGGCTGTCCGGTGACCAGTTCCATCCCTGTGGCTGCCCGAACTCTTCCTCGTATACCCAGTCGAAGCGGCCGTTGTAGATGCGGTCCGCCGCATCGCTCGTCAGGCGCGTTTCCTTACGCTGCGCGAGATCCGCCACGTACATGTCGCCGTCGCGCTCGAAGCCGAGCCGCGCGCCATCCGGCGAGAGCTCCGCCGAGCGCGCGCCCTGCGTCGCCAGCTGCAGCTTCTTGTCGGCAAGCGAGTAGACGTAATAGTCCGACGTGCCGCTGCGCCGGTAGACCGGCTTGAAGTTCGTCTGGAACACGAGGTGCCTCGAGTCGCGCGCCCACTGGTACGTCTGATAGTTGAACGCGGTAGTCGTGCCGGGGAAGACGAGGCCGTCGGCGCTGAAGAGGAGCGTGTCGCGCCCAGACGCGGGATCGGTGGCGCGGATGCTGGTCTTGCCGCTCTTCGCGTCGCGATCG
>JBDUCS010000105.1:0-11245 GCA_040003335.1 Gemmatimonadaceae bacterium
CAGTTCACAGTTCACAGTCGAAAAAACTGAACACCGTGAAGTGTGGACTGTGAACGCAGCACCTGTCCTTTGCTGGCGGAGTGCAGCTCGACGTCGTCGCGACGCCTGTGACGGCGGGCGCCATTGTGGGGTACGAAGGGTGAACCCACGCTCGGTGATGATATGCCCGCGTTCCCGTCATCTCGCCTCCGCCTTGCCTCGCTCGTCGCTTCGTCGATACTCGTCGCCTGCTCCCACGCGCCGCCGACGCAGGCCACGTCGCCAAATCCAGTGCGCGTCACGATCAACTCGAGTGTCGAGGTCTCGGGGACACCGCTGACGATCCGGTTCGTGTCCGTGCAGGACTCGCGCTGTCCGACGAGCGTGCAATGCGTCTGGGCGGGGGATGGCGCCGTCGTGCTGCTGATAGCGGACGCCACCCGTTCGGCAACGGACACGCTGCACACGACGCTCGAGCCGAAGGCCGGGACGTTCGGCGCTTATCGCATCACGCTCGTGTCGCTGGAGCCGTATCCGACCGCCGGACCGCCGCCGCCCACGTATTTGGTGACGCTGCGCGTGGAGGCATTGCCGGACTGAGGCGCGAACGACAAGACCCACAAGACAAGAGGGGCACGCACCGCGAACGCTACTTCGCCTGGCTCGGCGCCCCTCGGAAGATGAACGGCTGCTGCACGACCATGCGCACCCGCGCACCGGCCATCAGCGCGGGAGTGTAGCGGAGCTTCGGCACCACAGCGCGCACCGCGACGGTAAATGCCTCGTTGTTCGACCGCAGCACCTTGAAGGTGCCGAACTCGGGCGTCCCATCTCGGTCGACGACGAACTGTACGACCACGTCGCCCTCGATGCCGGCCAGGCGCAGATCGCCCGGATACAGCGGCGCCGGATTGTCCGCGCGAGCCAACGCGGGCTGGCTGACCTGGTACTCCCAGTACGCTTGTTCGGGATTCGGGGTGTTGGTGATCGCGCGGTCGGTTGTCGGGCGCGCATTGGTCGGGCTGTCCGCGATCGGCGTCGAACAGGCGGCAGCGATGGCGATGGCGGCGAGCGCCGCGCTGGCGGCGATGCGGGCGGCACGGTGTCGGGGCGGGGACGTGCGCATGGCGAGGATTCTCCGCTCGAGGTAGGTGGAGGACGCGGCGAGCACCGGCGCCAGTCGCGCCGGTCCCTGCCGCTGGGCGATGAGCAGCAGCAGCAGCAGGGCATAGCGCTCCGTCGATTGTCCGTCGCGCAGCACGCGGGCGTCGAGGTCGAGCTCGAGGGCGAGGCGCAGGCGCGCGGCGATCCACCATAGTGCGGGGCTCTACGGCAGGAGCGCGGTCGCCAGCGCGGCGCAGCAGACTCCGCGAGCGTCGCGCGCGCGGCTGTGCTCCTGCTCGTGCTTGAGCACGAGCGATCGAAGCGGCGCGAAGCGGCGCATCGAAGTCGAGGATCCACCGGGGCACGAGAATCGTCTGGCGCACCAGGCCCACGACGGCGGGGCCGAGCGACGGAGTCAGGAACACCGGCACGTCATCGAGCACGCACGCCGTCGATGCGCGGCGCGTCCGCTCGAGCGCGCGCCACGCGGCGGCGAGTCGGAGGAGAGCGACCGTCGAGGCGAGGACCCACCCGGCGAGCAGCGCGAGTCCGACCGCCGTGACGCCGTCCCCGCGTGGGAAAAGCGCGCCGGCAGCGACGACCACCGGCGGCAGCAGAACGCTCGACCGGATGCCACCGGTCGTGTGCAAGAATTGCCGGGCGAGCGGCGTGACAATCGGCCACGCGACGCCGGCGGCGAGCGCGAGACGCCACGGATGGCGGGCTTGTCGTCCGATGAGCCGCAACGCGCGCTCGGCGCACATCGCGGCGAGGGCCGCGAAGGCGGCGAAGAGCGCGCTCGACACCATCCAGGGTAGGAGTCGCGTCATCATTTCGCACCGCGCCGTCTGATGGGCGGCCGAGCCGCGGCGCGCCGGGCCAGCCGTCGCAGGTCGTCGGCGCCGAGGGCGCGATCGTCGACGAGCTGCGCCAGCAGCTGCTCGGGCGATCCGGCGAAGAGCTTGTCGACGAGGCGGCGGACTGCGCTCTTCCGCGCCGCACGCTGCGGCACGCGTGGCGTGTAGCGATGGCCGCGCCCATCCGCCTCGCGAGTCACGAACTGCTTCGCCTCGAGATTGCGCAGAATCGTGAGCACCGTCGTGTAGGCGAGGTGCGCCGGGAGCCGGTCACGCACGTCGCCGACGCTCCCCGAGCCGATCTCCCACAACACCGCCATCACGTCCAGCTCTCGATCGCCCAGCGTCGCATCCGTCACCGCGCCTCCAGTTGATACTATGTACTTAGTACTATGCACATAGTACATACCGTGCGCAAGGGCCTTACCCCGCACTGCGGGCGAACACGTCTTCCTCCGTGAGCCCATAGAGCGGCGGTGCGGCGACCCCCAGCATCGAGACCATCAGGTGGATCTGGCCGCGGTGATGCACCTCGTGCTCGATCATCGCGCGCAGCCACTTCCATACCGGCATCGCTGCGCCGCCCGGCGTCGTGCACTTGGCCGCGAGATCGCTTGGCCCGAGCGCGCGCAAGATCGCCAAGGATTCGGCGTGCATCGCGTCGAGATACGAGAGCGGCGCGTCGTAGCCGGCGGCGACCTCGGTGCCGTGGCCCGGATACCGGCTCGGCCGCTGCAGCGCGTTCTCGGCGAACATCCATCGCTCGATCGCGCCGAGGTGGCGCACCAGATCGCCGAGCGTCCATTTGCCGGGTGCGTGCGTCCAGTCCATGCGGTCGGCGGGAATGACGCCGATCACGCGGCGCGTGCGGCCGCGGATGCTCTCGAAGTAATCGAGGAACGGCCCGACGTCGCGGATTTCCACGGTTCGCCTCCTAGCGCGGATTCGGAACGACGAGCGCCTTGATCGCGTCGCGCCGCTCGACCGCGGCCAGTGCGTCGCCCACGGTCTCGAGCGAGTCGCGACGCGACACCATGTCGCGCCACGGCACGCGGTGGCCGACGTGCGCCGCGAGCTCGATCGCGCGGTGGAAGTGCGAGTAGTCCGAGCCCCAGCAGCCGCGGATCTCGACGTGCTTGCGGTTGATCTGAAAGTGGGGATGAATCGCGACGGCGCCGTTGTCCGTGTAGTGCCCGCAGATCACCACGCGGCCGCCGTCGCGCACGAGATCGAGCGCCTGGCTCACCGCGTCCGGGCTTCCCGATGCCTCGATCACCACGTCGACGCCACGCCCCGCCGTTCGGCCGCGCACGTGCGACGTGCGGTCGGCCGGCGCGATGTCGAGCGACAGCGTGTCGGTCGCGCCCATGCGCGCCGCGAACGCGAGCCGGTCGTCCGGCGCGCCGATCGCGATCACGTCGGTCGCGCCCGAGAGCGCGGCGAGCGCAATGATCGATTGCCCCACGGGCCCGACGCCGAGCACGGCGACGCTGTTGGCCAGCGCGAGCTCCGCGCGGTCGACCGCGTGCATCGCCGTCACGAGTCCACAGCCGCCACCGATGAACGTCTCCGCGTCGAGTGACGTGGGCAGCCGCAGCATGCGCACGCCGGGCTTCATCCAGATCGCTTCGGACCAACCGCCGAGGAGGCCGTCGCGCGCGCCGTACGTGATGCCGTACACGCGACGGGACGCGCAACGCGTGCTCTGCTTCGTGACGAGACACTCGCGGCAGTGGCCACACGTGCCGTGCACGTCGAGAAAGGTGACCGTGTCGCCCTCGCGGAACGGCTCGCCGTCGATGTCCGTGATTGTCCCCCGTAACTCGGCGATCACCCCGACCGAGACGTGGCCGGGAATGAGGGGATACGGGACGCCCGAGAGACGGCCGTGATGGATGTGCACGTCCGTGCCGCAGACCTCCGAGTAGAGCGTGTGAAGCAGCGCGGCGCCGGGCTCGAGCACCGGCGCCGGGAACTCGGCGATGCGAACCGGTTCGTGCGGCGCCGGGATCGTCGCCGCGCGGTAGGTCGCGCGCCGGCTCACTGCCGGCATTGTGCGTGCGGATCGCCCTTGGGATGATCGAGCGCCGGACGCGCGTCGCGATTGGCGATCGACACCGCCGCGTCGCGCACGAACGCGGCGACGCGGGCGATCGCGTCGTAGTCGATGTACTGCGGCTCGTCGGTCACCTGGTGATAGTCGAGATGTTCGCCCCGTGAGAAGGCGACGGCGGGTATGCCGTAGCGCGCGTAGTTGTAATGGTCGGCGCGGCAGTAGTACTGCAGCGGGTGGCCCGGCACGTCGTACTCGTAGTTGAAGACGAACGGCCGTGGCTGCGTGGCGTTCGCCGCCTCGAGTGCGTCGCCGAACTGCGTCGAGAGGCGCTTGGCGCCGACGACCTCGAGATAGGTCGGCCCGCCGGCGGGCAGATCGTTCACACCGCCGCGACCGATCATGTCCATGTCGAGCTCGCCGACGATCGAGTCCACTGCGACCGTGGCGTGATCCGTGAACCAGCCCGATCCGATGAGACCGTACTCTTCGCCCGTGTGCGATACGAAGATGATCGAGCGCCGCGGGCGCGCCGCGCGCCCCGACAACTCCTCGGCGATCTCGAGGAGGGCGACGGTGCCCGAGCCGTCGTCGTCGGCGCCGTTCATGATCGAATCGCGGCGCGCCGTGTTCGTGTGGCGGAGTGAGTCGAGCAGCTGCGCAATCTTCGCCGACTGCTCGGGCGACGTCACCGGCGTATCGGGCGAATCGGCACCCATCGGCCGCTTCACCTTCAGATAGGCGCGAACCGAATCGTGGTCGACCGGCGCGTTGTTGAAGCCGACGTGGTCGTTGTGCGCCGTGACCGAGACATACGTCGACGAGAGCGCCGGATCGCTCCCGCGCAGAATGCCAACGATGTTGCGCGCCGGATAGGCGACCGGCCTGTACGAGAGGACGAGGCTGCCGTGCATCGCCTTGCCCGCGGTGCCGGGCGTGATCTGCTCGATGGCGCCGCCGACGACGAGCGCCGCGGCGCGTGGCGTCATCAAGAGCGCTGGTGGGAGCGGACTGCGCCGCGTGCTGTCGGGTGTGAGCGCGCCACCGCGAATGGCGCTCGCGAGCTCGCGCGCCACGAGGTCGCGCTCGGCGAGCACGATCGCCGCGGCCCGCCGAAAGCGCGGGTTGCCGGCGACGATGCCGACGCGCACATATTCGCGCCGTCCTGACGCGACGGCCGGCACGGCGAACACCACGGCTCGGCCGGCGATCGCGTCGGCGGACGGCCAGTGCGCGCTGTCGGACGTGGTGCCGGGGTAGACGGTGGCGAGCCCCTCGAGCGAGCGCGTGCCGGTGCCGAGGTTCGACGGCAGCCAGTCCGCGTCGAAGGCGAGCATCGCGCCGTCGAGCGTGATGCGCGACGCCGGATCGACCGCGACCTGGAAGAAGGGAACGGTCTGGAAGTACGTGCCGTTGTCGCCGGCCGGCGCCAGCCCGAAGCGCTTGAACTCGGCAGCGATGTACTCGGCCGTCTTGAAGTCGCCGGCTTCGCCCGGCCGGCGTCCCATCATCGAATCGTGGGCGATGATGAAGAGGCGCTGCCGCAGGCCGGCGGCGGTGATCGGCGTCGAGGTGTGGGCGGGCGTTTGCGAGGCGGTCGGCGCGGCGGCGAGCGCAACGAGGGCGGCAGTTAGAAGCGATCGAGAACGGACGAGAGACACGGCACGGCTCCCACGGTCGAAGTTGGGCGAAGATGGGCGCCTGACGCGGCCGTGACAAGCGCGCCTCTTGACGCCTGACACCACGCGCGCAATCATTCCCCTTCCTCGGTACGGGGAACCAGGTAGGGGGTAAGGTGGCCGATCAGTCGCTCGACTTGCTGCAGGGCACGCTCGACGTGCTCGTCCTCAAAGCGCTGACGCTCGGGCCGATGCACGGCTTCGGCGTGGCGCGCTGGATCAAGACGCGCACGCGCGACGTCCTCGCGGTCGAGGATGCGCCGATGTACAAGGCGCTCCACCGGCTCGAGCGCGACGGCTTCGTCGAGGCCGAGTGGGGCTACTCGGACAACAACCGGCGCGCGCGCTTTTATCAACTCACACCCGAGGGGCGCAAGCGGCTGCGCGCCGAGTCGGTCACGTGGCGCCGCTACGCCGAAGCCGTCTTCCGAGTGCTCGGCACCGCCTAACGAGGAGGGGACATGGCTCGCTTTTCCGGCATCCGCCGCCTGTTTCGTCTCCCGTCGCGCGACGCGCACGTGAAGGACGACGTCGATGCGGAGCTCCGCTTTCACCTCGACACGCGGGCCGAGGAGCTGCGCGCGTCCGGCGCCAGCGACGCCGATGCGCGGGCGCGCGCCCTCGACGAGTTCGGCGATCTAGACGACGCGCGCCGCTACATCGTCGGCGTCGACGCGCATCGCGTGCGGCGGGCGCGCTGGCACGAGCACCTGGCCGACACGCTGGCCGACGTCCGCTACGCCGGGCGCGCGGCGCGGCGCGCGCCCGGCTTCGCCATCGTCGCGATCGCCACGCTCGCGCTCGGCATCGGCGCCAACGCGGCGATGTTCTCCATCGTCAACGCCGTACTCGTGCACGGCGTGCCGTACGCCGAGCCCGACCGCCTCGTGCGCATCTACGAGAACTACGTCACCGGCGGCGACCATCGCCGCGAGATCTCCGGCGCCGATTACCTCGACTATTTCGTCCGGCAGAAGTCGCTCAGCGCGATGACCGCGTTTGCCTTCGACGGCTTCGTCTACGTCGACCAGGCAGGCGCCCAGCTCCTCGGCGCGATCAAGACGACGTCGCAATACTTCGACGTGCTCGGCGTGCGCGCCGAGATCGGCCGCACTTTCCGCGCGGGCGAAGATGTGGCGGGGAGCCACGTCGCCGTGTTGAGCCACGAGACGTTCCGGCGCGTGTTCGGCGGTGATCCGGCAGTGATCGGGCGCGCGATCGAGCTGAGCGACAGCGCGTACGTCGTGATCGGCGTGATGCCGGCCTCGTTCGTCCCCGCGGGAAACGCGCCCGACCTGTGGACCCCGCTCAACCTCGCGACGCAGATGAAGGAGCCGAATCGCGCGCGCAAGTTCCACAATCTCGGCGTGTTCGCGCGGCTGGCGCCCGGTGTGGGGCTGGAGGCGGCGCGCGCCAACCTGATGGCCGAGGCGCGCAAGTTGGAGCTCGAGCATCCGGACGCGAACACGGGACATCTCCTCACGGTGCTCCCGGTTCGCGAGGCGCTGCTCGGCGACGTGCGCACCGGCGTGCTCGTGCTGATGGGCGCGGCGACGCTCGTGTTGCTGATCGCCTGCGCGAACATCGCCGGTGTGACGCTGTCGCGGGCGTTGGCGCGCCGCCGCGAGCACGCCATCCGCATCGCGCTCGGTGCTGGCGCCGGCCGACTCGTCCGGCAGATGATGGCCGAGAGCATCGTGGTGGCGTTGGTCGGCGGCATGGTGGGGCTCGCCGTGGCGCGGTGGGGTACCGTGGCGCTGATCGCGCTCAATCCGCGGCTCGTGCCGTCGACGGCGCATCTCGTCTCCAACGGCGCGGTGCTCGGCTTCACGCTGCTCGTGTCGATCGCCAGCGGCGTGCTGTTCGGACTCGGTCCGGCCATCGGCGCGGCGCGCGCAGATCCGCACGCGGCGATGCAGAACGGCGGTCGCGGCGCGACGATGGGCGGCGGCCGCGCTCGGTTACGCGGCGCGCTCGCCTTCGCGCCGGTGGCGCTCGCCGTCGCGCTCCTCGTCGGCGCCGCGCTGTTGCTGCGCAGTGTCGCGCGGCTGCAGGGCACGGATGTCGGCTTCGACCCGTCGCACCTCTTCACGTTTCGCGTGTCGCCGCCCGAGGGGCGGTACAAGACGGACGACTCGCAGCTCGTGATGTTCGACAATCTGTTGGCGCGCCTGCGCGCGTTGCCCGGCGTGACCGCCGTGTCGTCCATCGGCTCGCTGCCGCTGCAGGGTGGATCGGGCGCCGGCCTGGCGATCGAAGGGCGCCCGGAGCCCGACATCGTCCCGGAGATCGGCTACATGTCGGCATCGTCAGGCTACTTCGCCACGATGAAGATTCCCGTGCTGCGCGGGCGCGACTTGGCCAGCACCGACCGCGCCACCACGCCGCAGGTCGCGGTGATCAGCGCGGGTATGGCGACTCGGTTCTGGCCGGGCGCGGATCCGATCGGCTCGCGCATCCGCCTCGGTCCGAACCCGAAATCACCGTGGATCGAAGTCGTCGGCGTGGTGGGGGACGTGCGGCAGAACGGCGCGGACGAAGCGCCGCGGCCCATGGCGTACGTGGCGATGGATCAGGACAACTGGGGCTCGCGCGCCATCGTCATGCGGACGCGCGGCGATCCGGCGTCGATCGCGCCCGCGGCAGAGCGCGAAGTGCACGCCGTCGATCCACGTCTGCCGGTCTTTCGACCGATGACAATGGAGCAGGTCGCGTCGACGAGCCTCGGGCGGCGGCGGTTCACGATGGCATTGCTGGGGGTCTTCGCGGCGGTGGCGGTGACGCTCGCGGCGGTAGGCGTGTACGGGATGCTCGCATTCACCGTCACCGCGCGGCGGCAGGAGTTCGGCATCCGCATGGCGCTCGGCGCAAATCGCGGCGACGTCTTCTCGCTCGTCTTGCTGCGCGGCGTGGCGACGATCGTGCCCGGCATCGCCGCCGGACTAGCGATCGCGTTCGCCAGCGGACGAGCGATCGGCGGTCTGTTGTACGAGGTGACGCCGTACGATCCGATCGCGTTTGGGGGAGCGGCACTTCTGCTCGGAGTCGTGGCTCTCGTCGCGTGTTGCGTGCCGGCGCGGCGAGCGACACGAGTCGATCCGCTGGTGGCGCTGCGGGCGGACTAGAGACGAGGGGCAAGAATGTAGACGGAGGGGCGGTTCCACATTGGCCGCGTGGCGTGCATCATCGCACGTCATGACTCTCATTGTTTACGATCGCGCGCTGTGCATCTCCGCGTTCACGCTGATTGTTCCCGTCGCGGCATCATGCGGGGACAGTCGTGCCGCCAATCCCGCTCCCACGTCGCGGGTCGCCGCTCGGGCGCAGGAGCCGCTCGTGCCGACACGGTGCGCGGTGGCGCCGCCGGCGATCATCGACACGGTCGCCGCCGCTCGCGCGGATTCGTCGCTCGCGAAGCAAGACTCGGTTCGGCCGAAGCGCGTCATCAAGAAAAAACGGAGCAAGCGCGAGCGGTGGGCGATGCCGGCTGTCCATCTCGCGCTGACGCAACCCGCAACGTGGCCGTCGCCGCCGGCGGCGCTGCCGGGTTCGCTCTTTCCCGGCTGCCGGGTCGTCGCGTACTACGGCAACCCGCGCTCGAAGCGGATGGGGATCATGGGCGAGATACGGCCCGACTCGATGGTGGCGCGGCTGCGTCTCGCAACGGCGGCGTTCGCGAAGGCCGACACGACGATGCCGGCGCTCCCCGCCCTCGAGCTGATCGCGATCGTGGCGCAGGCGAGTGGAGGGAAGGGCGAGCTCTATCGCTTGCGGATGCCCGACACGGTGATCGCGCAGGTCGCGCATCTCGCCGAGTCGAACCGGATGCTGATGATCATGGACGTGCAGCAGGGACGAAGCCGCGTCGAAGATGAAGTCCGCTCGCTCCTGCCGTGGCTCGCGAAGCCGTACATGCATCTCGCGCTCGACCCCGAGTTCGCGATGGCCGGATCAACAAAGATTCCCGGCAAGGTCATCGGAACGATGGACGCGACGGAGATCAACGCCGTGATCGCCATGCTCGGCGCGCTCGTCGACAGTCTGCGGCTTCCGCCCAAGATGCTGATCATCCATCGCTTTCGCCGGCCGATGCTCACCAACGCGTCGAAGATCGCGCTCGATCCGCGCGTGCAGGTGGTGATTGACATGGACGGATTCGGCCCGCCCAAGATCAAGCTCGATTCGTACGCGTCGTACGTGCGCGCCGAGCCGGTGGCGTTCACCGGGTACAAGCTGTTCTACAAGAACGACAAGCCGCTCATGACGCCGGCCGAGGTGCTGCGGATTCGGCCGCGGCCGGTGTTCGTCATGTACCAATAGAGCGACTGGTCTCAGCCTTTCGGTGTGGGGAGGCTGACGAGGATCGACGTGACGAGGAGTACGACGGCGGCGACGGCGAGCTCTCGGCCCGCGGTCGTTTTGATCGCGTTCGCCGACGCTTCTCCGCCGAGCCGTGGCCGCATCCGCCGCCAGTTGTAGGCGCCGAGGGCCAGCACCATGGCGACGAGCGTGAGCTTGACGAGCAGCGTGTATCCGTACGGGGTCGTCCAGAGCGCGTCGACGCGCTTCAGATGCCGCCATGCCGTGACGACGCCCATGGAGGCGAGGAGCGCCGTGCTGACGAGCGCGAGCGGAGAAAAGGCATTCACCAGATCGGCAACGGCCCGCCCGCGCTGCGCTGCCGGCCCTCGCATCACGGCGGGGACGCCCGCCGCAAAGAGCACGAACAACGTGCCGATCCAGAGTCCTCCGCCCACGACGTGCAGCGGATTTACGATCTGCGTCCACTTGAGCGAGACGATCGCCCGGAGCGCGTAGGCCGTCGTCGCGACGAGCGCGATCGGCCAGCCCGGCGCGGCGCCGCGCGCGGCGAGTGCAAAGGCGATCGCCATGAGCGCGAGGAGAGCGAGTTGCCCAACGAGCGCGGGGCCGCCCTTGGCAACGACCGCCGAGAGCGCGAGTTGCTTCTCGGACGCGGTGGCCCAGAGGTCGAGCGCAAGCGCGAGCGCGCCGAGCAGCGTGGCGACGCAGGCAATGCGCGCTGCGCGCCGGAGCGCGTCGGTCATGGTCGTCCCGGCGATGGCCGAATCGTTGGTGAGGAGCCGCCGCGCGACGACGAAGCGGAATCCGATGGCGCCGATGGTGCCGAACGACGAGAGTGCCTTGAGGAGCTCGATCGGGGGCTGGCTCCAGGTAATCAACGGCTCGACGGCGTCTTGCAGCATTGTCTCTCGCGGTGGATGTAGTGGGTCGCTCCAGGTGGCGGCGACCCGAGGTAACGTACAAACTGCGCCCCGACCGCGATGATGGCGAGCGCGGTGAAACGATGGCGGAACGCGACGTGGGCATGCTCACATTGCGTCCGTGCTCGCCGCTATCCGCTCCGCTGCCGTCCTCGGGATCGAGGCGTACGACGTCACCGTCGAAGTGGACGCAGCGAAGGGCCTGCCGCAGTTCACCGTGGTGGGTCTGCCCGCCGGCGCGGTGAAGGAGAGCCGCGAGCGAGTCGGCGCGGCGCTGCTCAATTCAGGATTCGCCCTTCCCCCGCGCCGCATCACCGTAAATCTCGCCCC
>JBDUCS010000106.1:0-11242 GCA_040003335.1 Gemmatimonadaceae bacterium
AGTTGACCGCGCAGGATCGCGTGCTCGTCGCCACCTTCGATGCGGCGAGCAAAGACTCGGCGCTCGGCGACGTGGTGTCGGTGGCGGTGCGCACGAACCTCGCCCAGTCGCGCGCCGTGCACCTCGTATCGACGAGCGGGCTCGTCGCCGCGCTCGAGCGCATGCAGCGGCCGGCGTCGTCGCGGGTCGACCTGGCGCTTGCGCGCGACATCGCCGCGCGCGAGGGGATCAAGGCGGTGGTGGCCGGCAGCGTCGCCTCGGCGGGCGCGGGCTTCATCATCACGGCGCGGCTCATCAGCGCCGCCTCGGGCGACGAGCTCGCCGTGTATCAGGAGTCGGCGTCGAGCGCGGCGGACATCATTCCCGCGGTCGATCGGCTCACCCGCCAGTTGCGCGGCCGCATCGGTGAATCACTCAAGAGCGTGAAGAATGCGCCCGCGCTGGCGCAGGTGGCGACGTCGTCGCTCGACGCGCTCCGCTCGTACGCGGCCGGCCTGCGCGCGAACGACGTCGAGGGCGACTTTCCGAAGGCCATCCCGCTGTTCGAGGACGCGATCGCGAAGGACTCCGGCTTCGCCGCTGCGTACGTGCAGCTCTCGAACACCATCGGCAACGCCAACCTCAACCGCCCACGCCAGGACTCGCTGATCGCCACGGCGTACCGCCTGCGCGCGCGGTTGCCGGAGGCCGAGCGGTACTCGGTGGAGGGAGCGTACTTCTTCAGGCGTAACCGACCGAAATCCATCGCCGCCTACGAGCGGGCGGTGGCGCTCGATTCGTCCGACGTCGAGTCGCTGAATCAGCTGGCCATCCTCTCCGAGCGCACGCGAAACCACGCCCGCGCCGAACAACTTACCCGTCGGGCGATCGTCGTCGAGCCGGAGAGCGGCATCCTCTTCGAAAACCTCGCGAACACGCTCGCCAACGCGGGGAAGCTCGATGCGGCGGACTCCGTCTACCGCGTGATGAAGACGCAGAAAATCCTGTACCCGACGGACCGGGCTGAAGCCCTACTCTTGTACGTGCGCGGCGAGGTCGATTCCGCCGAGGCCCGCGCGCGGGCCGGCGCGAAGAGCTCGAACCCCCAGCTGTCGAGAGTGATGCTCGCGCTGCTGCGACAGCTCATGCAGGTGCGGGGGCGGCTGCGCGAATCCGACAGTCTCGCCCTCGAGGTCCGAGCCCGCAACGTCGCGCGCGGCGCGCGGGTGGACTCGCTCGCCCTCCCTCTTCGGACGGCGATCGACGACGCGTGGCTGCGCGGCCAGAGCCAGCGTGCCGTCGCCAGAATCGAAACGGCGGTCCGCGCGAATCCGCTCACGCCCAAATCGCCGCCGGGTGCGATGCTCGACGCGGCACACAACTACGCGCTCGCCGGCGCGCCCGAGCGCGGCCGCGCGCTCCTCGCGCGCTACGATTCGGCGGCGCGCGATTCGGTCGACCGTCAATCGTGGCAAGGGCAACGTGCCTACACGGAAGCGGAGATCTTGCTGGCCGAGCGCCGCACCGACGACGCCATCCGTGCCTACCGGCGGATGGACGTGGACGCCGACGGACTACCACACTGGTGCGCCTTCTGTCTCCCCGTCTCGCTCGGTCGCGCCTACGACCAGGCGAACATGGCGGACTCCGCTGTCGCGAATCTCGAGCGCTACCTCGCCAACACGGCCGACTCCCGCATCAACGTCGACACGTGGATGCTCGGTCCGGCGCACAAGCGGCTCGGCGAGCTCTATGAGGCGCGCGGCGACGCGAAGCGGGCGGCGGAGCACTATGCCGCGTTCGTGGATCTCTGGAAGCGTGCGGACCCAGAGCTCCAGCCCAAAGTGGCGGAGGCTCGGACCGCGCTCGAGCGGGTGCGGCGGAAGCTGGCGCAGTAGCTCGCGAGCCGCCTACGCGAACGTCCCTTCCTTCGGCCCGCGCGCGCTCTTCTCGATCTGCCTGATCGCGCCGAGGTGATACGCGAGATGCGCGACGCTGCCGATCATCCCGCTGAGCTCCGCCGTCGTGCACTCGCGCGGTGAGCCCACGGCCTCGAGCCACCGCCGCGTCTCGTCGCGCAGGCCCGCTCTGATGTCCTGCCACTGCTTGTCGTCGACCGTGGTTGTCTTCCAGGCCTCGTCCCACGTCGCGTCGGCGAAGGGGCTGCCTCCCTCGCTGGCCCAACGGTTCATCAACGACAGACCGTAGCGCAGGTGCTGCGCGTGCGCCGCGATCGTCGCGCCGTCGTTCACGCCGCGAGATGCGTCGGCGGCCGACAGCGTGTCGAGCGAGCGCAGCAGCCCCGCGTCGCCGGAGTTGAGGATGAAGGCGCCGCCCTTGGTGTTGGCGCCGTCGACCAGCTCGGCGAAGAGCGTCGCCAGCGCCGAATGTGTTTTCGTCGATGCCATGTCGATACGCTCGAGCGCCTAACGCCGCTATTGCGTCAGGCGCGCGCCGATGCGTTGCGAGTTCGCGCTCAGTCGCCGGCCGGTCGCGGTCGCGGCAGCGCCGTCGGCGGCAAGATGTTGTTCAGCCGCATGTAGTTCGCCAGCTGACTGTAGTGGTCCGCCAGGTCGAGCGCGTGGCCGAGCACCATTGTCACGCGCGCAAGGCTCCGCGTCTGGCCGTTGCCCGCCGTCATCGTGAACTGCTCGGCGAGCTTCGAGTCGTCGAGCTGCGCGAACGCGCTCTCGCAGAAGGCGAGCGACGCCTTGAGCTTCGCCATCAGCGTATCCTTGGGCCACGTCGCCTTGAGCGAGTCGGCGGTCGCACTGTCCTTCGCCGGCACCGTGGCCTTCATCGCGCCGAAATTGTTGCAGAAGAAATAGTTGTCGCTCGCCAGATGCTGGGCGATGTGGCCGATGCTCAGCTGAGCCGGGGTCGGCTTGTAGGCGAACTTCGACTCGGGGATGGAATCCAGCGCCTGCGCAACGAAACGCTGGAGGCTCATGGTCCTGTTGCGAAACGCGGTCGTGATCGGATTGGGCTGCGGGCCCGTGGCCGGCTGCTGGGCGGCGACGTTCGCCGCGAGCGCGAGCGTCAGCATCGCGGTGGACCAGGTCTTCATAACGTTCTCCCGTGAAGATGCAGTGCGATGATAAGTATGATGGCGACTCATGATAGTTGCCTGGGAGCGCCCATTCTCGCAACGGACTTTACCGAATACGGACGAGGTTTCTGGTCGCGGATTCGCCACATAAACTGCGCGGCCCTAGAAATATCCGGACTCGATAGTTCCATTTGCGGCAACGCTCGAGACGATTCCTGGCCAATAGCGGAGAGACCGTGCGCCGAATTCTCCTCTCGATTCTGCCCGTTCTGTGCGCCGTCTACCTCCTCGGCGCCCGAGCCCAGTCGCATTCGTACTTATTTCTTTGGGCGGGCGACGCCGAGGGCAAGGCGAGCGACTTCCTCGCCGTGATCGACGCGACGCGCTCGTCGCCCCACTACGGAACCGTCGTCGCTTCGATTCCGACCGGAGTCGTCGGCGCGCATCCGCATCACACGGAACCGGAGATGGCGGCCAACGGGCATCTCCTCGCGAACGGCTTTCACGCCGGACGCACCTGGCTATTCGACCTGACGCGGCCGCGGCATCCGACCATTCTCACCTCGTTTGGCGATGTCGCGGGGTACAGCCACCCGCACACTTTCATCAGACTCGCCAACGGACACGTGCTGGCGACGTTTCAGTATCGAGCTGAATCAAACGCGATGGTGCGCGATAGCGGTTCTCGCACGATGCACCATCCCGCGGAGGCCGCGACGGGTGGGCTGGTCGAAATGGACGAACGCGGGAAGCCCTTTCGGAGCGGCGCGGCGAGCGATTCCACCATCCCGGACAAGTACATCTATCCCTATAGCGTCCTCCCAATGCCGAGATGGGATCGCGCGATTGCGACGACCACCGACATGAACGACGGGAACAAGGCGGCCACGTCGCAATGGGTGCAGCTCTGGCGGCTGTCCGATCTGAAGCTGTTGCGAAGCATCGCGCTCCAGCCTGGGCCGCGCGGAGACGAGCATCAGTTCACCGGCGAGCCGCGCCTGCTCCCCGATGGCAAAAGCGTTTACATCCACACGTTCAATTGCGGCCTCTACCTTCTTCGTGACGTGGATCGTCCCGACCCGACCGCCACGTTCGTGACGGCGTTCGAAGGGAAAAACTGCGGTGTCCCGATCCTGACGGGACACTTTTGGCTGCAGACAGTCCCGGACGCGCACGCGCTCGTCGCACTCGATATCGCGGATCCCGAGCATCCCCGCGAAGTGTCGCGGTTGGACGCCGGCGAGGACGAACAACCGCATTGGATCGCGCTCGATCCCACAGGTCGCCGGGTGGTGATGAATTCGAGTGGGAGCAAGGGGAATCGCCTGTACGTCATCGACTTCGACCCCCGAAACGGCAAGCTCACGTTCGACGACCGGTTCCGCGACGCGGGCACTCGTCCAGGAATCAGCCTCACAGGAAAAAGGTGGCCACACGGATTCGTTGGAACAGCGACCCCTCACGGAACGGTTTTCTCGCGATGACCCGAAGCATGCCGGGACCCGTCACACACCCGCGGTGAGCTCGCCGGCATCGACCTCCGAGCCGGTGACGCGGCGCCTCGCCGAGGCGCTCGCGTCGACGACGTTCGCCGATCTGTCGCCCGAGACCGTAGATGACACTCGCCGCGCCATTCTCGACTGGCTCGGCTCGGCGATGGCGGGCGCCCTCGAGCCGCCGGCGCGAATGACCCAGCGCGTCGTCGCCACGCTCGGCGTGTCGAGCGAGTCGACCGTGTTCGGCGCCGGTCGCGCATCCGCCGCGGCAGCGGCGCTGGCCAACGGGGTCGCCTCGCACATCCTCGAGCTGGACGATGTGCACAAGGGATCGACGCTGCATGCCGCGGCGCCGGTGATTCCCGCGGCGCTCGCCGTCGCCGAGCGCGAGCATGCTAGCGGCCGCGACTTCATGCTTGCCGTCACCCTCGGCTACGATGCCGCTCTCCGGATTGGCGAAGCGGTGAACCCGAGCCACTATCGCTTCTGGCATCCGACCGGGACGGTGGCGACGTTCGGCGCGGCCGCGGCGGCGGCATCGCTCATGAAGCTGAGCGCGGCGCAAATGCTCGACTCGTTAGGCAGCGCGGGAACGCAGGCCGCTGGACTCTGGGAGTTCAACGCCGACGGCGCGATGAGCAAGCATCTGCATCCGGGCAAGGCGGCGTTCAACGGGATTCTCTCGGCTGACCTGGCGCGCATCGGGTTCACCGGCGCGACGCGGATTCTCGAGGGCGAGCGTGGCTTCTTCCGGGCGACGAGCGCGGCGTACGATGCCTCGCGCATCACGAACGAATTAGGCACGGCGTGGAAGATCAGCGAGAACTGCTACAAGCTGCACTCGTGTTGCGGGCACACGCATAGCGCGATCGACGTCGCGCTCGATCTGCGTGCCGCGCGCGAATGGACGGGCGCGACGGCGCTCGACGCGATTGCCGGCGTGCACGTCGAGACGTACGGCCCGGGCTACGAGATCGTGAAGGAGACAAACCCGCGCACGCCGTATCAGGCGAAGTTCAGCATCGCGTACTGCGTCGCGGCGGCGCTGGTCGAGGGACGCGTTGGCCTCGAGCAGTTCTCCGCCGACCGATTCTCGGCCGACGGCGTTCGCGATGTGCCGATTCGCGCGCTGCTCGGCCGCACGCGGGTCACCGTCGCGGACGATCTCACGGCGAAGTATCCGTCGGCGTGGCCCACGCGCCTTGCGGTCACGCTCCGCGATGGCGCAGTCTTGCGTGGCGCGAGCGACTATCCGCGCGGCAACCCCGAGAACCCAGTGACGACCACTCTCCTCGAAGAGAAGTTTCTCGCGCTCATCACGCCGCGCTTTGGCGCGGGCGTCGCGGCGCGCGCGCTCGCGGCCGTGCAGTCGCTCGACACGTGCGCCGACATGGCGCGTGCGTTTCACGATCTCCTGCCCGACGGGGCGGGCGCGATGGCATGAGCGAGATCAATCCGCGCGCGAGTGAATTCCAGGAGTACCGTCAGCCGGTGCGCGAGTTGTGCAGCACGTTCGACAGCGCGTACTGGGCGAGCGTCGACGAGCGGGCGGGCTATCCGGAGGAATTTGTCAAAGCGCTGACCGACGCCGGCTGGCTCGCCGCCTTGATTCCCGCCGAGTACGGCGGCGGCGGACTCGGCGTGTGCGAAGCGTCGGTGATCCTCGAGGAGATCAACCGCTCGGGCGGCAACTCGGGCGCCTGCCACGCGCAGATGTACATCATGGGCGCGCTCCTCCGGCACGGCTCAGCCGAGCAGAAGCAGCAGTACCTGCCGCGCATCGCATCGGGCGAGCTGCGCCTGCAATCGTTCGCCGTGACCGAGCCCACCACCGGCACCGACACGACGAAGATCAAGACGTTCGCCGAGCGACGCGGCGACACGTACGTCGTGAACGGGCAGAAGGTCTGGATCTCGCGCGTGCAGCACTCGGACCTCATGCTCCTGCTCGCGCGCACCACGCCACTCGCCGACGTGCAGAAGCGGGCCGACGGCCTGTCGATCTTTCTCGTGGAGCTCGCCGGCGCCGAAGCGCGCGGCATGCGGGTGAGCCCGATCCGCAACATGGTCAACCACGAGACGAACGAAGTGTTCTTTGATGATTTTGTCATTCCCGCATCCAGCCTGATCGGCGAGGAAGGGAAGGGGTTTCGCCACATCCTCGACGGGATGAACGCCGAGCGCATTCTCATCGCGGCGGAATGCATCGGCGACGGCTACTGGTTCATCGACAAGGCGCGCCGCTATGGCAGCGAGCGCATCGTCTTCGACCGGCCGATCGCCCAGAACCAGGGCGTTCAGTTCCCCATCGCGCGCGCCTACGCGAACGTGCGCGCCGCCGACCTCATGCGCTACGAAGCGGCGCGCCTCTTCGACGCCGGCGCGCCGTGCGGCGCCGAGGCGAACCTCGCGAAGCTCCTCGCCGCCGATGCCTCCTGGGAAGCGGCGAACGTGTGCCTGCAGACGCACGGCGGGTTCGGCTTCGCCGCCGAGTACGAGGTCGAGCGCAAATTCCGCGAGACGCGGCTCTATCAGGTGGCGCCCGTCTCGACGAATCTCATTCTCTCGTACATCGGCGAGCACGTGCTCGGCATGCCGAGGTCGTTCTGAGCGCGCTGCCGCTGAGCGGCGTGCGCGTCGTCGCGCTGGAGCAGGCCGTGTCCGCTCCATTCTGCTCGCGGCAGCTGGCGGACCTGGGCGCGGACGTTATCAAGGTCGAGCGGCCCGACGGCGGCGATCTCGCGCGCGAGTACGACGGTGTGCTCAACGGGCTGAGCGCCTACTTCGCCTGGCTCAACCGCGGCAAGCGCAGCATCGTGCTCGACCTCAAGCAGCCGCACGACCGCGAGCTCTGCGGTCGCCTGCTCGAGGACGCCGATGTCTTCGTCCACAATCTCGCGCCCGGCGCCATCGAGCGGCTGGAGCTCGGCTACGATCGACTCGCTGCACGGCATCCGCGGCTCATCTGGTGCGGTATCTCGGGCTATGGGCCCGATGGTCCGTATCGCGACAAAAGGGCGTACGACATGCTCGTGCAGGCCGAGTCGGGCGTGGTATCGATCACCGGAAGCGCGGAGGTGCCGGCAAAGGTCGGCGTCTCGATCGCCGATATCGCGGCGGGGCTGTACGGCTACTCGTCGATTCTCGCGGCACTGTATCAGCGCGAGCGCACGGGCACAGGCGAGCGCATCGAGATCTCGATGCTCGAGTGCCTCACCGAGTGGATGATGCCGGCGCTCTCCGTTTGGCAGGGGACGGGGGTGGTGCCGGGGCGGGCGGGTATGAGGCACAACATGATCGTTCCGTACGGCGCCTATGCCTGCGCCGATGGCGCGGTGATGCTCGCCGTGCAGAGCGACCGCGAGTGGCGTCGCTTCTGCGCGCAGGTGCTTCGCGCGCCCGAGATGGCCGGCGACGAGCGCTTCGCGAGCAACCGCGACCGACTGCGCAACCGCGTGCCGCTCGAAGGCATCATCGAAAATCGCTTTCGCGCCCATGCACGCGCCGAGGTACTCGCCTGGCTCGAGGAAGCCGGCATCCCCACGGGCGCGGTGAACGACGTGCCGGCCGTCGCCGCGCATCCGCAGCTCGCCGCGCGGCGACGATGGACCACCGTCGCATCGCCCCGCGGCGACATCCCGGCGCTCGTGCCGCCGCACAATCTCCAGCACGCACCGCCGCGCATGGGCGCTGTGCCGGCGCTCGGCGAGCACAGCGCGGCGATCATCGCAGAGCTCGGCGGCGAGGAGAAGAGCGCATGACCGAATCGACTCCCATGAGCGGACGCTGCTTCGAGGACTTCGAGGTCGGAATGGTGATCCGCCATCCCCTCGGCCGCACCGTGACGGCGACCGACAACACGTGGTTCACCCTGCTCACCGTCAACACAAATCCGATCCACTTCGATGCGCATTACTCGGCGCAAACGGAATTCGGCCGGCCGCTCGTGAATTCTGCGTTCACGCTCGCGCTCGTTACCGGCCTCAGCGTGGCCGACGTGTCGCAGTACGCCGTCAATCTCGGCTGGGATGACGTGCGGATGCCGGCTCCGGTCTTCGAGGGCGACACGGTGTACGCGCAGACGGAAGTGTTGAGCACGCGCGAGTCGAAATCGCGTCCGCACATGGGGCTCGTCGAGGTGCGGACGACCGGCTTCAAGCAGGACGGCGTGGTGGTGATGGAGTTCCGCCGGACGATTCTCGTCTACAAGCGCGGCCACGTACCAAAGCATCCGCTGCCGGCGCCGAAGAAATCGTAACTCACGAGCATGCGATCTAGGGCGTGCGGCTACGCGGTCGCGTGCATCGGCGTCCGGCGCTGGGCTTCGCGTCCGAGGACATCGAGGACGGCGCGATGCCAGTGTTCGGCGCTCTCGCGGCTGTCGCCGACGCACAACGCACCGAGCTTGCCGTACGCGGGGAGTGCGCCGAGGAGGTGAAACATCACGCCTTGCTGCGTCGCGGCGTCGAAATGCAAGCCATTGGTTACGGCGATGTCGATGAGGTCATCCGGATGCAAGCCGACGAACGCAGGGCTCGTGAGGTTGTCGGTCGCGTGATAGAAACAGGGCCGCCCCGTACGCGTGTGATAGGCGCCTCGGTCCGCGTCGTACACGCCATCGGTGAGAAACTGGAGCATGAGGAAGGGGTGCGTCGTTCCACCCTTCCTCAGATTGACCTCGATCGCATAACTCTCCCACCCATCCGCTCGCCGGACGGACACGAAGTCGATGCCGAATCGCCCGAGCACCCCGGCGCTCGCGAGCTCCGCCGACACGCGTAGCCCAGCCTGCTGGATGTCCTGGCAGTACGCCTCGTTCGCCGGAAACGTGCAGCCGTGGTAGACCTGTCCCGATGGCCCGCCCAAGAGCTGATCGTGCGAGGAGATGACGCTCACGTGACCGAGCGGATCGACGCGGCACTGCACCGACGGCGAGCGCACCTCGGCGCCCTCCAGAAAACACTCCGTGACGCCGCCCATCGCTTTGAACTTCGCGGCGTACGCCTCCCATGTCTCCGTTCCATCTTCGAAGCGCAGGCGCGACGGAAGCTGCGCGTGGACCCAGCGCGTGAGCGAGCCCCGGCCCGGCGCGTCTTGAAACGAGAAGACCGCGTTCCCGTCGCCGGAAAATCCATCGTTCAACTTCACGACGGCGCGACGCAGCGCGGGATCGTCCCGCTTGAGTGCGACGAGCGCGTGTGCAATGTCCCGGGCGTCGCGCAGATGCTCGAATCCGGGCGGCAGCGGCACGCCGACGCGTCGGAAGAGCTCGCGGCTCCCGCTCTTCGTGCCCAGGTCGCTCAAGTCCGGATCGCATCCGTAGAGCGGAATGCCGAGTCGCACGGCGATCGTGCGCTCGAGCGGCGTGACGTTGAAGCACGTGAGGTGCGCGGTGTCGCGATCGGGAATGGCGGCCCGAATACGAGCGAGAAGATCCGGCCGCGCGAGCAGCTTTTCGGACAGGATGCCGGGCGTTCCGTCGTCACAGCTCACGACGGTGAGCCGACGCCGGGCGTGACTCGCCGGGATGCCCGGCAGCAGGTGCAGATAGTAGTCGATGATGCTGGGTGCGACCGGCTCGCTGGTGACGTAGACGAGGCTTGCGCGCGGGAACCGGAGCAGCATCAGCATGCAGAGCAACCGCTCCTCATAGTGATTCGCCCCCGACAGCTTCGCGAGCTCGGCGCGTGGCAGCGACATGCTCGGGACGACGACGATCGTGCGCTCCGCCCGTGGATCGGAAAAGACTTGCTCGAACAGCGGAGCGAGCCGTTGCTGCAGCCTCGCGAACTCGCCGCGCTCTTCGAGCGACCCTGGCGACGGGCACGCGTCGCCGAGTGTACGGGGTGGCACTCCTGAACAGGTCATGTGACGGGCACCGACGCGACTACAGCCGTGCGATGGAATCGAGTGCGGGCACCGTCCTGCGGAACGCGGCAATCCAGCTCCGATCGATCCTGCCCGCGCGTACGGTCGATTGTGATGCCGTGCGTTCCATGTCTACCTCCAACAGGTGCCGTGAGCGTTGGCGCGTCAGCCGCGTGGCTCGGGGTTCTCTCGAAGGATGGCGGCGCGGACGGGATGGTGAAATCGGGCAATCGCCTCTCGCGCGTGCGGGTTTCGCCGACAGGAGCGAGGAGAGTTGCCGATTGGCCGCATCCGACGGCGGGTGTATCCTTCTTGGATCGCCAACCATTCCGACCCCGCCGGAGCTCTGGTGTCCGATCCATCACCGCGCGCTGTGCAGC
Organism: Gemmatimonadaceae bacterium; assembly: GCA_040003335.1. Taxonomy (GTDB): domain Bacteria; phylum Gemmatimonadota; class Gemmatimonadetes; order Gemmatimonadales; family Gemmatimonadaceae; genus JALZAE01. Next base: position 10,773 of record JBDUCS010000106.1, read on the forward strand.
GGCGCACCAGTGTCCCGATCTCGGTCCTCGCTCTGACCCTCGCCGCCTGTGGCGGCACGGACTCGGCACCTCGCGTTCCGCTCGGCGCACAGGCGCGGGCCGCGGCGGCGGCGCCGGCTGATTCGAGCGGACCGGCCCTCCCGGCCGCGGCGCGCTTGGCGCTCGACAGCGGCAATGCGCAATATCGGGAGAAGCGCTTCGCCGAGGCACTCGCGAGCTATCGTGTCGCGGCCGGCGCGGCTCCGGGACACACGGCGCCGGAATTCGGTGTGTACATGGCCGCGAAGCAACTCGGCAACCGCACCCTCGCGGACAGCGCGCAGCGCATCATCGCCGCGCACTCGGGCGGTTCACCGATGTGGACGGACAGCGCGATGCAGAGTGCACACAACGGTCGCGGGAGCAGCCCCGCGATGCCGAAGTCCCACCCGAAGCTGTAGCAGCCGGTTGACTGCATCCCCTGTGGTAGC
>JBDUCS010000107.1:0-11126 GCA_040003335.1 Gemmatimonadaceae bacterium
TGCTTGACGACGACGAAGGTGCCGTCGGCGCGCGCCTCGACGATCGGGTAGCCGATGTTCGCGAGGTCGGGGATGTTGCGCCAGTCGTAGAGGCAGTTGCCGCCCGAGCACTGCGCGCCGCACTCGATGATGTGGCCGGCGATGATGCCGGCGGCGAGCTTGTTCCAGTCATCGCGCTTCCAGCCGAACTCGAACAGCAACGGCGCCATCGTGAGCGCAGTGTCGGTAGAGCGTCCCGTGATCACGACGTTGGCGCCCCGCTCCAATGCTTCGACGATCGGACCGGCGCCGATGTAGGCGTTGGCCGACAACACGCGGTCGCGGATGGTCGCGAGCGGCTCGCCCGTTTCCATGTTGGCGAGCGCGTGTCCTCCGGCCAGCATCTCATCGATCCGCGGCAGGAGGTCGTCACCAGTGACGATGCCCAACGAGAGCTTGCCGGCAACGCCGGCCTTGGCGGCCGCGGCGGCGATGGCGTCGCCGCACGCCTTGGGATTCACCCCCCCGGCGTTGGCGATCACGCGCACGCCGCGCTCGACGACGGCGGGAAAGACGCTCTCCATCGCGCCGATGAAATCGCGCGCGTATCCCATCTTCGGGTCGCGCTCCTTCTGCTTCTGCAGAATGGACATCGTCACTTCGGCGAGATAGTCGAGCATCAGATAGTCGACGGGCCCGCCCTCGACCTGTCGTCTCGGCGCCTCGAGCCAATCGCCCCAGAAGCCCTGCCCGGACGCTACGCGCACGATCTCCTTCACGATCGATCTCCCGGCTCGCTGGGGCGAAGATTGCTCGGCAGCACGAAGGCGCCGAGGTGCGCGCCGCGATTGTGCAGCGACGCGCGGAGCGCGAGGGCGAGCACGTCGCGTGTCTCGTCGGGATAGACGATGGCGTCGATGAAGCCGCGCGCGCCGGCATAACTTGCGTCGAGCTGATGCTCGTAGTCGGCGCGCATCTCGGCCATCGATTCGACGACCTCGGCCGGCGGCGCAACGCCCTTTTTTTTCGCATCTGCGATCGCCGGTCCGTGCACAGCCTGCACCGCCGACTCGCCTTCCATCACCGCCATGCGCCCGCTCGGCCAGCTGAAAATGAAATCAGGATCGAAGCCCTGGCCGGCCATGGCGTAGTAGCCGGCGCCCGAGGCGTGGTTGACGGTGAGCACGAGCTTGGGAACGGTTGCCGTCGCCATCGCCTCGACGAAACGCGCGCCCGCGCGGATGATGCCTTCGTGCTCGGCCTCGGGGCCGACCATGAAGCCGGAGACGTCCTGCACGAAGAGGAGCGGGAGTCCTTGCCGGTCGCAGCGGTCGATGTAGAAGGCGACTTTCTCGGCGCTCTCGGCATAGACGATGCCGCCGAATCGCGGCTTCTCGCCCGGCCGCCCCTTGATCAGCCCGCGCTGGTTGGCGATCACGCCGACGGCGATCCCGTCGATGCGCGCGTCGGCGCAGATCATTTCTTTGGCGAGATTCGCCTGGAACTCATCGATCTCGCCGCCGTCGACAATCGCGCGGAGCACGTGGTGCATGTCGTACGACATCCGGTGATCGGACGGCAGCAACGCATACAGCGGATGCGCGTCGGGCCTCGGGCGTCGGGCGTCGGTATCCGGTTCGCTACTGGTCGCGGCGGAATGATGACGGTCCGCGTCTTGGATTATCGTATTTTGGTTTTCGGGGGGGGCCCCCCGCGCTCCTGATTCCGTCGACGCCACGCGACCGACGACTGACAACCGATCGTACGGTAACCGCGACACCAAATCTCTCAGCTTCTTCAGGCACGCGGCGTCATCGGGCACCATGTAATGTGCGACGGCGCTTATCTCGGTGTGCGTCTTCGCGCCGCCGAGCGTCTCGCCGTCGATCGTCTGCCCCGTCGCCCCCTTCACGAGGTTCGGGCCGCCGAGTCCCATGAAGCTCGTCCCCTCGACCATCAGGATCACGTCCGACAGCGCCGGCAGGTATGCACCGCCGGCGATGCACGGGCCCATGACCGCCGCCAACTGCGGAATTCGGAGATACCGGCGCATGAGCGAGTTGTAGTAGAAGATTCGGCTCGCGCCATACTGTCCGGGAAAGACGCCCCCCTGATACGGCAGGTTCACGCCGGCCGAATCGACGAGATAGAGGATCGGAATGCGGCAGCGCATCGCGATCTCCTGGGCGCGCAGCATCTTCTTGATCGTCTCTGGCCACCACGAGCCCGCCTTCACGGTCGCGTCGTTGGCGACGATCACGACCTCGCGGTCGTGGACCATGCCGATGCCGGTCACGACGCCGGCGCCCGGTGCCTGGCCGTCGTATTGATCGTGCGCGACGAGCAGTCCGATCTCGAGAAAGCGCGAGCCTTCGTCGCGTAACCCGTCGACGCGCTCGCGAGCGGTGAGCTTCCCCTGCTTGTGCTGACGCTCGATCTTGTCGCGCCCGCCGCCCTGGCGAAGCCTGGTCTCCAGCTCGCGCAGCCCGGCGCTCAGCTGGTGAAGACGGGTGGTCACGCCGTGTGGGCTCCGCTCATACTTGCTGCTGCTCGCGCGCGGCGAACCATTCGCGGATGTAGTCGATGAGCTCGGTCGTCGGCGTGCCGGGCCCGAAGAGCTTGCCGACGCCACGGCGCTGCAGCTCCTCGATGTCCTCTTTCGGCAGAATCCCGCCGCCGGTGATCAGCACGTCGTCGCGCCCCTGCTCGCGCAACAGATCGTACACGCGCGGGAAAAGTGTCATGTGCGCGCCGGAGAGAATCGACAGGCCGACGACGTCGACGTCTTCCTGCACCGCGGCCGTCGCGATCATCTCCGGCGTTTGGTGCAGGCCAGTGTAGATCACTTCCATGCCGGCATCGCGCAGCGCGGCGGCGACGACCTTTGCGCCGCGGTCGTGTCCGTCGAGGCCGGGCTTGGCGATCAGAACGCGGATGGGACGACTCACGTGCGGTGCTCGGTGATCGGTGATCGAGCTTCCTCGCTCCTTCTGCCCGGCGGAAAGGTACCGCCAGTCGCCGCCCGCGCCAACACGGCGAGCGGTCAGCGCTTCCGCATGACGAGCATCATCTCGCCCGACCGTCGCGTGAGGACATCGTCGCTGAAGCCGTCGAAGCTTTGCTCGACGTCGAGGTCGTGCGCGGTCGCGAGCTCGGCGATCCGCGTCGCCGTATAGAGCCGGATGCGATGCTCGCGCCGCGTTTTTCTGGCGCCGCGCCGGAGCGTGGTCACGATGGTGAGGAAACCGGTGAGCGGGTCGAAGTCCCGCTCCTGCTCCACACTCGTCCAGTCGCGTGACTCCCATTCGTCGCGCTGGAGAAAGCGCGCCATCACGCCGTCGCGACTGCCGCCGTGCCAGACAAAGACGCCGCCTCGGGCGAGCACGCGCGACACCTCGGCGACCGCGCGCTCGTCGTCGCCGGCCTCGTCGAAAAAACCGAAGGATGTGTAGAGATTGACCACGCCATCGAACCGGCCGCGCCACCGCGCCGGCATCTTCCGCATGTCGCCGCGCGTGTAGCGCAGTCGCCGGCCGACGCCGCGCTGCCGCGCACGCTTCAGCAGCTTGGCCGAGTAGTCGAGGCCGTCGACATCGTACCCGGCCTCGGCGAGGCCGTGCGCGTGCCGACCCTGCCCGCACGCGACATCGAGCACGCGCGCGCCGAGCGGCAGACCGAGCACCTCGATCAGTCGCGCGACGTCCTGCCGATCGCGCTCGAGCGAGAACAGTGGATCGTACTCGAGGAGATAGCGATGGTCGAAGTAGGTCGACCACCACGGCGCGCGTGGCATCCGCGGACGCCCGTCGGCGCTAGAAAAAGACCGGTTCGCGGTATGCGCCGAACACCTTCTCCATCGCGGCGCGAATCTCGTACAGCGTCGCGTACGCGCGCGCCGCGTCGAGGATGAACGGAATGAGGTTCGCGTCCGTTTTCGCCGCATTGGTCAACGCTGCCAGCCGCTGCTCGACCAGCGCGGCATCGCGTTCGGCCCTGAGCGTGGCCATCGCCGCGCGCTGCTCGCGCTCGACCTCCTCACCCACTTTGAGGAGCGGGATCGTCAACTCGTCTTCTTCGGTGACGAACTCGTTCACGCCGACGATCACACGGCGGTGCTGCTCGATCTCCCACTGCTGGCGTGCCGCGCTCTCGGCGATCTTACGCTGCAGCCATCCGGTCTCGAGCGCAGGCACCACGCCGCCCTGCGTGGCGATCTCCTCGAACAACGTCTCGGCGTCGCGCTCCATCTTGTCGGTGAGCGCTTCGACATAGTACGAGCCGCCGAGGGGATCGATCACATTGGGAATGCCCGTCTCGAAGGCCAGCACTTGCTGCGTGCGGAGCGCCACCTGCACCGCGTGCTCCGTTGGGAGAGCGAGCGTCTCGTCCATCGAGTTCGTGTGCAGCGACTGCGTTCCGCCGAGCACGGCCGCGAGCGCTTGATAGGAGACGCGCACGATGTTGTTCATGGGCTGCTGCGCCGTGAGCGTGACGCCGGCGGTCTGCGAATGGAAGCGCATCATCCACGAGCGCGGGTCCTTCGCGCCGTACCGCTCCTTCATGTGCCGCGCCCAGATGCGGCGCGCGGCGCGGAGCTTGGCGATCTCCTCGAAGAAGTCGTTGTGAATGTCCCAGAAGAACGACAGCCGGGGAGCGAAGTCGTCGACGCTCAGCCCGCGCGCGATTCCGCGCTCGACGTACGTGAAGCCGTCGGCCAGCGTGAAGGCCAGCTCCTGGGTAGCCGTCGCGCCGGCTTCGCGAATGTGGTAGCCGGAGATCGAGATCGTGTTCCACTGCGGCGCGTGCTCGGCGCTCCACTCGAAAGCATCGACGATCAATCGAAGCGCAGGCTCGATCGGATAGCACCACGCGTGCTGCGCCATGTACTCTTTCAAAATGTCGTTCTGGATCGTGCCGCGCAGCTTGTCGCTGGCGATTCCCTTCCGCTCGGCCGCCGCGATGTAGAAGCAGTAGAGGATCACGGCCGGGCCGTTGATCGTCATCGACGTCGACACCTGGTCGAGCGGAATGCCGTCGAACAGGCGCTCCATGTCGGCGAGGCTCGAGATCGCGACGCCGCACTTGCCGACCTCGCCCTCCGAGCGCGGATGGTCCGAGTCGTAGCCCATCAGCGTCGGGAAGTCGAATGCGACGGAGAGGCCGGTCTGTCCATGACCGAGTAGATACTTGTAGCGCGCGTTCGTGTCGGCGGCGCTGCCGAATCCGGCGAACTGCCGCATCGTCCATAGGCGGCCGCGATAGCCGGTCGGATGGATGCCGCGCGTGAAGGGGAAGACGCCCGGCGCCCCGACGCTCGCCGGATCGAGCTCGGCCGTATCGAGCGCCGTAAAGAGCGGCGCCACCTCGCCAGCGGAATTGCCAAACCCGATGTCGCGCAGCTCGCCCTTCGCGTAACGCGCACGCCAGGCGGCCACTTCCTGCCGCAGCCGCTCGAGCTCGTCGCTCTGGGCGCGCTCGCGCTCGGTCATCTCGCGGAATGTCGTCACGTGTCTGCCCCAGTGATGAGGGTCGCGCTCCGCTTCAACAGCTCGTCGGCGATGGTGAACGGCGTCGCCGCCCCGGATTCCAGCGCCGGCAGCTGCGCGTCGAGCCACGCCGTGGTTGCCTGGTCGCGCCACAGGCGGCGCCGGACGTCGTATTCCACCACTTCGACGACCCGTTCGCGCAGGCGTTGCCGCCGTCGCTCGCGCAGCGTGCCGTTCCGCTCAAGATACTCGAAGTGCCGGTCGAGAGCGGCAGCGAGCTCGGGCACGCCGTCGCCCTTCTCCGCCATCGTCGCCAGAACGGGCGGCGTCCACGTGTCAGCGTCGTGCGCGGCCGCCGCCGCACGCGCCGCACGCGCCGCACGCGCGGGATTATTGATCGTCTTGACGTCGACGCCGTGGTGCGCCGGGATGTTGCGGAAGACGTGGCCCATGCGCAGGCCGAGCATCAGCTCGAGCTCATGACGGAGCCGGTCGGCGCCCGGCCGGTCGGCCTTATTGACGACAAAGACGTCGGCGATCTCCATCAGCCCTGCCTTGAGCGTCTGAATCGAGTCGCCCGACTCGGGCACCAGCACGACGAGCGACGTATCGGCCGCGCGCGCGACGTCGAGCTCGCTCTGTCCCACGCCGACGGTCTCGATGATCACGCGGTCGAACCCGAATCCGTCGAGAACGTCGGCCGCCTCGCCGGTCGCCGCGGCGAGCCCGCCGAGCGAGCCGCGCGTCGCCATCGATCGGATGTAAATCCCGGGATCGAGCGCGACCGACTCCATCCGCACCCGGTCGCCGAGCAGCGCCCCGCCGGTGAATGGCGACGTGGGATCGACGGCGACGATGCCGACGGTCAACCCTTGCCCCCGATAGTGGGCGGCGAGCTTCGTGACGAGCGTGCTCTTGCCGGCGCCCGGCGGCCCGGTGACGCCGAGCCGGCGCGCGCGGCCGAGTCGCACGTGCATGGCGGCGAGAATCGTCTCGAAGCCGACGCGATGGTTCTCGACGATGCTGATCGCGCGCGCGAGGGCGGCGCGCTTGCCGGCGTCGAAGTCGTCGAGGAGCTTGGCGAGGGGCGCCGGGGCAGTGGCGGGCACGGGCAGTAAAGTAGGGACGTGGATGCTCACCGCCAGCGCCGATACCCGCGGAACGGGTTCGACAGCAGGTGCAGCGGAATCAGCAGCATCATCAAGAAGAAGATCAGCGAAACGAACAGCGACGCCGCCAGCACATACACGTTTCTGTGCTGCAGGTAAAAGATCGCGGCCACGAGCGCGATGTTGCCGGCGAACATGCAGAGCACGATTCGGCGCGTCTGCCGCGCCAGGTAGCCCTGTAGCTCCATCATGTCGCGCGGGTGTGCGCGCACGCGCAGCTCGTCGCGGCCGGCGCGCCGCAGCACGTCCCGGAGCTCGCCGGCGACGTACGCGAGCTCGGTCATCCAGTCCTTGAGCACGTCCTTTGACTCGGCGCCGAGCACCGCCGAAAGGAGCTGGCCGCGCATGCGCGTGATGATCGGCGTGCCAAAGGTGACGCTGTTGAAATCGGAGATGTAGCGCACACCGATGCCCTCGACGAGTGCCGCCGCGCGGCCGAAGTACACCAGCTCGCTCGGCAGCGTCACCGGCCACCGGTAGAAAGTCGACAAGACCTCGTCGACGATGCGCTGCATCTGCTTTGGCTTGGACTCGCGCGCGAACGCAATCGCCATCAGCGAGCGCGCGGCGTCGCGCACGGTGCCGCGGTCGACCTCCGGATCGATGATGCCGAGCTCGTAGAAGCCGGCGATCACGCCATCGACATCCTGGCGCGCGGCGGCCATCACGGTCTGGATGAGCCGCGAGCGCGTCGTCTCCTCGACCCGCACGACCATTCCGAAATCGAGCAGCACCACGCCGCCATCCGGGGCGACGAGGATGTTGCCCGGGTGCGGGTCCGCGTGAAAGATGCCGTCGACGAGCATCATCTTGACGTAGACTTCCATCAGCGTTTCGACGAGCGACGCGGCGCTCACGTCGCCGGCCGCGATGCGCTCCTGCAACCGGTCGATTTTTGTCCCTTCCATGTACTCGAGCACGAGCACACGCCGTTTCGTGTACTGATCGATCACCTCGGGCACGCGCACGCGCGAATCACCCACGAAGTTCGCGCGAATGAGCTGCGCGTTTCGCGCTTCCTCGCGAAAGTCCATCTCCTCGTCGATCCGCTTCGAAAATTCGCGCACGATGGTCGTGATCGCGTGCACGTGATGGTTCGGGAAGAGCACGTTCAGCACGAATAGAATCCGGAACGCGGCGTCGAGATCGATCGCCACCTGCGCTTCGGCGCCGGGCCGCAGCACCTTCACGACCACGTCGCGTCCCTCGCGCGTGGTCGCCCGATGCACCTGGCCCAGCGACGCCGCCGCCAACGGCTCGGGATCAAATCGCTCGAACAGCTGGGCCGGCGTCTGCCCAAACTCCTGCTCGATGACTCCTGTGATGGCGGCGAGGGGAAGCGGCGGCACGCGATCGGTGAGCGAACCGATCTCGCTCAGGTACGGCTCGGGAAGGATATCGGCGCGCGCGGCGAACACTTGCGCGAGCTTGATGAAGGTCGGGCCGAGCGCGGCAATCGTCGCCGTGAGTCGCTGCGCACGCCGGCGATGATGATCGGCCGGGACAATGCGCGGCCGCCCGACGACGATCCACCGCTTCCGGTCGCGGAGGAACGCGACGATGAACGGCACCAGCCGCCAGAGCACGGAGAGCGCGTGCATCGCTAGCGCCTCGCCCCAAGCGCGCGCGCGAGGAGCCGCTCCTGCCGCCGCCACATTGGCGACGCCAACCGCTCCTCGCCGTCGGGATGATCGTATCCCAGCACGTGCAGCGTACCGTGGACGACGAGGCGCGCCAACTCCTCGCGCGCCGCAATGCCGATTCGCTTGGCGTTGGTGCGCGCGACGTCGGGTGCGACATAGACGTCGCCAATAATCGGCGCGCCAGCGGCACGCGCGAATGCGAACGACAGGACGTCGGTCGCGCCGCGGTGACCGAGGTGCCGGTGGTTGAGCGCGGCGATCGCGCGCGGCGAGATGAGGGTGACCGACACGAGCGCCTCGCGCACCCGTTCCGCGCGCAGCACACCTTCGGCGAGCCCGGCGATGCGGGCGCGCGAGAGCGGGAGCCGCGCCGCCGTTCGGTTCGTCACGGACACAGCGATGCTCACGAGCGCGACGGCGACACGAACTCGGCGGTAATCCCGCCGCTCGACGCCGGATAGCTGATGCGGCCATGCGTCATGCCCGACAGCGTCCGCGCGAACTGCTCCTTCACGACGTCGAGCTGCCGCAGCGTGAGCGGCGCGTCGCGCAGCTGGCCCTGCGTGATGCGCTGGGCGACGATGTGATCGATCACGTCGCGCACCTTGCGCGGTGTCGGATCGTTGAGCACGCGCGTCGCCGCCTCGATGCCGTCGGCGAGCATCACGACGGCGGTCTCCGCGGTCTGCGGCACCGGGCCCGGGTACTCGAACTCCTGGGTGTTCGGCACGGCGCCCTCGCGCTCCCTCGCGCGCTCCAGGAAATAGGTGATGGCCCCGGTGCCGTGATGCTCGGCGATGAAGGCGATGATCGGCGGCGGGAGGCGGTTGGCGCGCGCGAGCGCGATCCCCTCCGTGATGTGGTTGCGGATGATCGACGCGCTCGCGTCCGGCGCGAGCGTATCGTGCGGATTGCGACCGCGCGTCTGGTTCTCGACGAAGTAGTGCGGCCGCTCGAGTTTGCCAATGTCATGGTAATACGCGCCGACGCGCGCCAAGAGTCCGTTCGCGCCGATCGCGTTGCACGCCGACTCGGCGAGATTGGCGATGACGAGCGTGTGCTGGAAGGTGCCCGGCGCTTCCATGCTCAGCCGGCGCAGCAGCGGCCGGTTGAGGTCGGAGTACTCGAGGAGTGTGAGGTCGGTCGTGATGCCGGTAAAGCGCTCGACGAGCGGCAGCAGAATCAACGCCAGCGAGACCGACACGAGCGCGTTCCCCGCTCCGCGTGCCATGCTCGTGCCGATCTCGGTTGGCGTCCAGCTCAGCGTGAGGCCGATCGCGATCGCCGCAAACGCGTACGCCATGGCGACCGTGAGAATCGAGTAGTAGGCCTGGTCGCGCCGCCGGATCACGCGCACGCTCAGCGCCGTCGCCGCGCCGGCGACGAGATTCATGAACGTGGCATTCGTGCCACGATACAATCCCTGTCCGCCGACGAGCACGGCGAGAATCATCGCCGCGATCATGGAAATGCGCGGGTCGAATAGAATGCTGAGAATGATCGCCGCCAGCGCGACGGGCACGAGCTCCGAGTAGACGATTGGCGTGACGCGGGCGGCCAGCGACGCCGCGCCGAGCACGAGGAGAAAAAGAAAGGCGAACACCCAGAGCGCGCGCACGTTCTTGTAGAGCTGGGGCCGGAAGAGCGCGATCGCGACGCCGAACATCGCGAGCACCAGGGCGTTGTAGAGGATCGTGCCGGTGATGCGGCCGGCGGCACGCTCCCCGCGCGAACGCGTCTGCATCGCGTCATGGAGCGCGCGCAGCTTGTCGAATTCGGCGCGCTGCACGACCTCGTGCTCGCCGACGATCTTCTCACCCGCGCGCACCTGGTAGCGAATCGGGCTCACCGAGCGCGCGAGCTCGGCGCGCCGCACGTCCGTCGCCGCGCGATCGGCGAGAATGGACGGATGGAAGAAGGCACTCACCAGCTTGATAAAAACGCCGTCGCCCGCCGACGAGTTGGGGTCGGGATGCATCGCGCGCGCGCGGGCCAGCAGTGAGCCGAACGAAAGGAGGCTGTCGGCGTGCTCGCTGTGCTCCTCCGAGCCCCGCCTCACGATCACGTCGCCGCGTACCCCCTCGAGGCCCGTGCTCGGCATGATCCCCGCCGGGAGCCAGCGCTGGAACACGCGGCGCACGCCGGCGTCCATCGCTTGCCGGCGGCCCGGAAACGCGAGGTAGTCCGCCTCGAGCGTCGACAGGACGACGCCTCGCGCGGCGGCGGCCTTGACGATGGCCGGCGCGGCGGGCGTCTCCCGCGCCGCGACTCCCACCGCATCGGTGAAGCCGCGCAGCTGCTTGAGCGCGCTGTCGACCGCCGTCGGCAAGTAGAAGAAAATAGGCTGCGCCGAGCGCGAGAGCTCCTCGCGCTCCCGCTGCAGCTCAGCCCCGCCCTTCGGCACATCGAACGCGAACGGGGCAATCACGCTCTGTGTCGCGACCGAGCCGACTTCATAGAGCGGCGAGTCGACGGCCGGCGCCGCGGGAAAGAGGAGATATGTGATCGCGGCCACGACGCCGAGCGGCGCGACGCGCGCGAGGTGGTACAGCAGCCGATCGGCGCGGCCGGCCGGCTCGTCGTCCTGCACGAATGGCGTCGTCAGCTCGCGCACGCCCATGCGCGTTACTCGCCCGCCGAGTCGCGCGCGTACGCCCGGATGATGTCGCGGACGAGGCGATGGCGAACGACGTCGACTTCGCTCAGGTAGTGAAACCCGATCCCATCGATGCCGGTGAGAATGCGCTCGATTTGGATGAGCCCCGACTGCTCGCGCTGCGGCAAGTCGATCTGCGTCTTGTCGCCGGTGATGACCGCCTTCGAGTTCACGCCGAGTCGCGTGAGGAACA
>JBDUCS010000399.1:0-3298 GCA_040003335.1 Gemmatimonadaceae bacterium
CGGACGGCGGCGCGCGCGAGCCGGTGACGATCAGCCTGGAACCGCGGGCCGCCGTGCTGGCGCCGATCGCCGTCACTGCGGCGCGCATCGAGTGTGCGGTCGGCGGGTTCGCCGACGCCACGCTCGCGCCCGCGGCCGGAGTGCTGATGGAAGAGGCGGCGCTCAACGCCGAACGCGCGCGCCTCTTTGTGCGGACCTATCCGATGGTGTACCGCTTCGTGGTACGCACCGAGTTTCGCACCGACCGGGACATCTGGACTCGGCTGCGCATCGACACGATTGCCGAGGCGAGCTTGTCGGACTGGCGCTATCGGCCGGGCACCGTTGTCTACCGTGGCGCGTCGCCGAACGGTGAGATTGGCCCGCAGATGCACGTGCCGGAGCTGGCCGACGTCGCGGACACGAGCTTCCAGCGCCATCACTGTTTTCGCTATGCCGGCCGCGACGCAAACGATTCGACGCACGCCGAGCGTATCGATTTCGTGCCGACGAGCGACGTGCGCGCGCCGGACATCGAGGGCTCGCTCTACCTCGATTCGCGCACGTTTCTCCTGCGGCGCGCCACCTTCCGTCTCACGCGCGCCGCGCTCCTCGACGTCGAAGTGTCGTATCGGGAGATTTATCCCGGCATCGTCGTGCTCGAGCGTATCATCGCGCGACAGGGGTTGGGCGTCTCGCCGCAGCTCGTTGCGACGATCGACCGCGCGGCTGGGCTGCGTGGCGCCGGACTCCAACAGCGCGACGGCGTCGTGCTCGTGGAGCGGCGCACGAGTAGCGCGTTGACGGGGTACAGGTTTCTGGCGGCGACGCCGTGAGCGGCGGGGACGACGAGCCGCGTTCGGGCGCGGGCGTTGGTGCCATGTGCTCCACGTGACGCGGAAGGTCTGGTGACGTATGATTGCCCGGTCGAGGGTGCAACCGGGTTGGCGCACTTCCCAGAGTCGGACGCGCAACGCTTGCGAAGGGGTCTCATGCATCGACTGATCGGCACTGCCCTCTGTCTGACCATGCTCGGCTGCGCCAACGGCAGCGGCGGAACGGGTCCGATCGTATCCGGGAACGGACCGGTCGCGACATCGCTCCGACTTTTGCCGCAGGTCGACACGATCAAGACGCTCGGTACGACGACGCGCTTCGCGCCGATCGTGACCGACCAATACGGCGCTACGATGTCGGGCGTGACGGTCGAATGGTCGAGCAGCGCTCCGGCGACCGCCCCCGTCAGCGGCTCGTTGGGGCTCGTCACCGGGCGCATGGCGGGCGAAGCCGACATCAACGCGCAGGTCGGATCGCTGAGCGCAACCGCGCACATCGTCGTGCTCGATCGCTGACCGGCGTCGACACGATCGATGCCGGACGGAGGCCGGACGCCACCCGCCGGCAAGCGGGCACCCGCCGGCGCCCGACGCGAACACGCCTCGCGGCAACCGCAGTCCCCGGGCATCTTACGGCGTGATGATTCCCGCGCCCAGCATCGCCGCGCCGCTCGCCGACCGCTACACGCTCGAGCGTGAGCTCGGCCGCGGCGGTATGGCGACGGTGTACCTCGCCGAAGAGAAGAAGCACGGACGCAAGGTCGCGATCAAAGTGATGCGTCCGGAGCTCGCGGCCAGTGTCGGCGCCGAGCGTTTCTTGCGCGAGATCGGGATCGCAGCACGGCTCTCCCATCCGCACATCGTTCCGCTGATCGACTCGGGTGAAGCGGACGGTGTGCTCTACTACGTATCGCCGTTCGTTTCCGGCGGATCGCTGCGCGACCGGCTCGACCGCGACGGCGCGCTCCCCGTGCCCGAGGCGCTTCTGATCGCGGCCGAGGTTGGAATGGCGCTCGACTTCGCCCACCGCGCGGGGATCGTGCACCGCGATGTGAAGCCGGAGAACGTGCTGTTCGCCGACGGCCACGCGATGCTCGCGGACTTCGGCGTCGCGCGCGCGTATGGCGCCGGGAGCGACGCGCTGATGACCGAAGTCGGTATCGCGCTCGGCACGCCGGAATACATGAGCCCCGAACAGGCGAGCGGCGAGCGCGAGCTCGCGGGCGCGAGCGACCTGTACAGCCTCGCCTGCGTCGTGTACGAAATGCTCGCCGGCGAGCCGCCCTTCCGCGGCGGCGGCGCGCGGAGCGTGATGGCGAAGCACGTGCTCGAGACGCCGCGTTCGCTGCGCGCGCTCCGGCCCGAAGTGACGACCGCGCAGGAGCTCGCCGTCGCCCGCGCGCTGGAAAAGGATCCGGAGCGCCGCTTCGCGGGCGTGGCCGATTTCACGAAGGCGCTCCAAGCGGATGGCGCCGCGCACGGGCGGCTCTACCACGCGGCGACGCGCAGCGTTGCCGTTCTGCCGTTCGTCAACGCCAGCCCGGACGCTGAGAACGAGTATCTGAGCGACGGCATCACCGACGAGCTGATCGACGGGCTGAGCAAGCTCGAGACGCTGCAAGTGGCGTCGCGCACCTCCGTATTCGCGCTCAAGGGCAAGCAACTCGACGTGCGCGCGATCGGCGCGCTCCTCGGCGTCACCGTCGTTCTCGAGGGGAGCGTGCGCCGCGCCGGGACGCAGCTGCGCATCACGGCGCAGCTGACATCCGTAGAGACCGGCGCGCTCCTCTGGTCGCAGCGTTACGATCGCGAGCTGCGCGACATGTTCTCGATCCAGGACGAGATCTCGCGCACGATCGTGAGCACGCTCCGCGCGAAAGAGTTCGCCGACCCCGATGCGCCGGTGCCGCGCCGCTACACGCAGAACATGAAGGCGTACGGTCTCTACCTCCGCGGGCGCTACGCGTGGAACAAGCGGTCGCAGGACGGAGTGACAGAAGCGATCGACTACTTCGAGCAGGCGATCGCCGAAGATCCGGGCTACGCGCTCGCCTATACGGGCCTCGCCGACTCGTTCGCGCTCCAGATCGACTACCGCAGCGTCCCGGTCGCCGAGGGATTCGCCCGCGCCGCGCAGTACGCGCGCAAGGCGATCGAGCTCGATGACACGCTCGCCGAGGCGCACACGTCGCTCGCCTGGAGCCTCTTCATCTACGATTGGGAATGGACCGGCGCGGACACGGAGTTTCGCCGCGCGGTCGAGCTCGATCCGCAGTACGCGACGGCGCACCAGTGGTACGCGCTGCTCCTCGCATCGCAAGGCAACATTCAAGAGGCGCTCGTCGAAGGGCACACGGCGCAGGAGCTCGATCCCGCGTCCGTCTCGACGCGCCGCGGACTCGGCTTTCTCTACTTCTACGCGCGCCGGTTCGAGCGCGCGCGCTATCACCTCACGCGCGCGATCGCGATGAACCCGCTGGCCG
>JBDUCS010000400.1:0-3297 GCA_040003335.1 Gemmatimonadaceae bacterium
TTGAGAGGTGGCGGTGATGCTCGTGCTGCCGACGGAGATGCAGATGACGACATTAGTGCTGCCACTCGCGCCGCCGAACGAGACGATCGCCGAGCCGACGATCTGCCACGTGAACGACGCGCCGGTGACCACCTGGCCGCTCGCGTTATACGCGGTGGCCGTGACGGTGCGCTGCTGGCCGAGCGCGTCACAGACGATCGGACTCGGCGTCACGACGACGCTGGCGACGTTGTTGCCCACGGTGAGTTGCGCCGTGGCCGTTTTGCTGCCGACGGCGACGGTGACGGCGACCGGCCCGCCGATCGCGCGCGATGTGGCAAGGCCGCCGGCGTCGACTGTCGCGACGGCGGGGTTGTTCGTGCTCCAGACGTAGTCGGTGGCGACGAGGTTCGTCACCGGGAAGCCGGCCGCGTCGGTGGCCGTGACGGTGAACTGCTGCGTCGCTCCGAGCGGGATCGTCGCCGACGGCGGCGAGATGGTGAGCGTGGCGACGTCCTGGCGGACGGTGATGAGCGACGAGTCCTTGGTGCCGCCGGCCTCGACCGCCACTACGTACGTGGTGCCGTTGGCGACCGCGGTCACGACGCCGGTGGCGCTCACCGTGGCGACGGCCGTGTTGCGGCTCGTCCAAGTGAAGACGCCGGGCGTCGGCGTGGCACCGAGGTATGCCGTAGCGGTGAGCGCCTGCTGGTTGGTGATGGCGCGGAGCGTCGCGCTCTGCGGCTGCACGACGGTCGATGTGATGCCGGTGCGCACCGTGATCGTCGTCGAATCCTTCTTGCCGGTAAACGTCGTGGCGACGATGTACGCCGTGCCCGACAGGCTCTTCGCCGTCACCTGTCCCGATGCGTTGACGATGAAGAGCGTGGTATCGCGCGATGCCCAGGCGACGAGAATCGGCGAGACGGGGACGCCGGCCGCGTTGGTGCCGACGACGCGCGCGGTGAACGTGCCGCCGGCGGCGACGGTTGTGTCGCGCGGCAGCACCCGCAGCGTCGAGAGGTCGGCGTCGATACCGGCATACGTGAGGCCGAGCCGCGTGCTGATGGTGAACAGCGAGTAGAGGCGGATGCGCGTCGAACCACGGAGGAGCGTGTCGCCGCGCGCGTTCACGACCGCGACCAGGACGTCGAAAAACTGCGACGTGCTGACGACCGACACCGGCGTCTGGATCACCGCGCTGTCGCCCGTCCACGGTCCCGTGGCGACGACCGAGTCACCGTACACGCCCACCGGGCGAAGCACCACGCGCGCCGTCGTCAGTCCGAGATCGGGACCGCCGGGCACGCGCTCTGCCGCGACGACGATCGACGCGCTGGACGTCGCCGGGGGTGTGAGCGACCGATCGTTGAGGCAGCTCGTCGTCGCGAACGCGAGCGCGGCCAGCGCGACCGCGCGCGTGGCCGGGCGGGTCAGCGGGATCGCTGAGACGTGACAACTGAGGCTGGGCATGCGAAGCGCCGGACGGCGTGAGGGGCGGAGGACCAATGTTCGGGCGCGGGGGCGGTACTGTCAAGAAAAAAGGCACTCGGCACTCCACAGTCGCCCACTGCCGAGTGCCGAAACGGTCCGCCCGAAGTATCTTTTGAGCACTCGCATTCACAACTGGAGAACCAGTGGCCACTCAGACTCGCGCCGAGCGGAAGGGCACCGCCGAATTGACCCGGGAGCAGATGCTCGGCGCCTTTCGGATCATGTACCTGTCGCGGCGACTGGACGACAAGGAGATTGCCCTCAAGCGGCAGAACAAGATCTTCTTCCAGATCTCGGGCGCCGGGCACGAGGCGGTGCTGACCGCGGCAGCGATGGCGCTCAAGCCGGCCTACGACTGGTTCTTCCCGTACTATCGCGACCGCGCGCTCTGTCTCCAGCTCGGCGTGACGCCGGCGGAAATGCTGTACCAGGCGGTGGGCGCGGCGATCGATCCGGCGAGCGGCGGCCGCCAGATGCCGAGCCACTGGGGCCACAAGGCGTACAACATCGTGAGCTCGTCGTCGCCGACGGGCACGCAGTTCTTGCAGGCGGTCGGCGCGGCGGAAGCGTCGCTCAAATCGGCGGTGCTCGGCGTGACCGAAGGATTTCACTCGGACGAGGTGGTCTACGTCTCCACCGGCGACGGCACGACGAGCGAGGGCGAGTTTTGGGAGTCGCTCAACTCGGCGTGCAACCTCAAGACGCCGGTCGTCTACTTGGTCGAGGACAACGGCTACGCGATCTCGGTGCCGGTCGAGGTGAACACCGCCGGCGGGTCGATCTCCAAGCTCGTGTCGGGCTTCCCCGATCTATTGGTGCAGCGAGTGGACGGCTGCGATTTCGTCGCGAGCTATGAGGTGATGACGAAGGCGGTCGACTACGCGCGGAAGCGTCGCGGGCCGGCGCTGGTGCACGCGCAGGTGATCCGCCCGTACTCGCACTCCCTGTCCGACGATGAGGCGAAGTACCGGCCGGCGAGCGAGCGCGCGGCCGACTCCGCGCGTGACCCGGTGACCCAGTTCCCGAAGTGGCTCATCGCTGAGGGGATGGCGACGGAGGCGGAGGTGCAGCAGATCCGCGACGACGTCGACGAGCTGGTGCAGTCGGCAACCGAAGACGCGCTGGAACAGCCGCAGCCGTCGGCGGATACCGTGCACTTCGCCGTCTACTCGCCCGACGTGGATCCGACGAGCGAGCAGTTCGACACCGAAGACGATCCGCAGTTCTCGGGCGACCCGACGACGATGGTCGACCTTCTCAACGCCTGCATGAAAGACGAGATGCGGCGCGACCCTAAGATCCTGATTTTCGGCGAGGACGTCGCCGACGCGTCGCGCGAGGCGGTTCTCCCGCAGCTCAAGGGAAAAGGCGGCGTCTTCACCGTCACGCTCGGCCTGCAGAAAGAGTTCGGCGGGGCCCGCGTCTACAACTCGCCGCTCGCCGAGGCCAACATCGCCGGCCGTGCGATTGGCCTCGCGTTACGCGGATTCAAGCCGGTGGTCGAGATCCAATTCTTCGACTACATCTGGCCGGCGTACATGCAGCTGCGCGACGAGCTGGCGACGATGCGCTGGCGCTCCAACAACAGCTACAGCTCCGCAGTCGTCGTGCGCGTGACCTACGGCGGCTACATCCGCGGCGCGATCTATCACTCGCAGACGGGCGCGTCGCTGTTCACCCACTGCCCCGGCCTGCGCGTGATCTGTCCGGCGACGGCGCTCGACGCGAACGGCCTGTTGCGCACCGCGATCCGGTGCGACGATCCGGTAATCTTCCTCGAGCACAAGCATCTGTACCGGCAGACGTACAACAAGAGCGCGTATC
>JBDUCS010000401.1:0-3284 GCA_040003335.1 Gemmatimonadaceae bacterium
GCAAGAGCTGGTGAAAGCACTGCTCGATTTTCCCGTGATCGTGGGCGCGGCGGCCGGCGCGCTCGAGCCGCACCGCGTCGCGAGCTATCTATTGGAGACGGCGCGCCTCATCCACACCTGGTACCACAAGCATCACGTGCTGAACGAGGCCGAAGAAATCACACGCGCGCGTCTCGTGCTCGCGCGCGCGTCGCAGATCGTGCTCAAGAACGGACTGGCTATCCTCGGAATCACGGCGCCCGATAGAATGTGACGGAGCGCCGGGCGCCTGGCGCAAGGTGCCTGGCGCCGCATACCTCGCCACTGCTCTCGTTCACCGATGTTCGTTTCGACACCCGGCACCCGGCACCAGGCATCCAATACCATGTCCGTTCTCGTCGTGGGTTCCGTCGCGCTCGACTCCATCGAGACACCGTTCGGCAAGGCCGACAACGTCCTCGGCGGCTCGGCCGTCCATTTCGCCGCGTCGGCGAGCCACCTCACGAGCGTGCAGGTCGTCGGCGTTGTGGGGAGCGACTATCCGGTCGAGCTCCTCGAGCCGCTGAAGCAACGCGGCGTCGACTTCGCCGGGCTCGAGCGCGCGGAGGGAGAGTCGTTCCGGTGGCGTGGCCGCTATCGTCACGACCTGAACAGCGCCGAAACATTGGAGACCCGGCTCGGCGTCTTCTCGCACTTTCGGCCGAAGATTCCGGCGCAGTTTCGCAAGGCGCCGTTCGTCTTCCTCGGCAACATCGATCCGCGTTTGCAGCTCGACGTGCTGCAGCAGGTCGAGCGCCCCACGCTCGTCGCCTGCGACACGATGAACTTCTGGATCGAGAGCCGCCGCCCTGACATCCTCGCGTTGCTGGAGCGGGTCGATCTCATCACGCTCAACGACGGTGAGGCTCGGCAGCTCACGGAGGAATCCAATCTGGTGAAGGCGGCCAAGTGGATTCTCGAGCGCGGTCCGAAACACGTCGTGATCAAGAAGGGCGAGCACGGCGCGCTGATGTTCACGCACGACACCGTCTTCTTCGCGCCGGCCTATCCGCTCGAGTCGGTGTTCGATCCGACGGGCGCGGGCGATTCGTTCGCCGGCGGCTTCATCGGCTACCTCGCGCGCTCGGGCGACGTGAGCGAAGCGAATCTCAAGCGGGCCGTCGTCTACGGGTCGGCGATGGGCTCGTTCGCCGTCGAGCGCTTCTCGATCGACCGCATGAACGAGATCACGACGAAGGACATCGCGGCGCGCGTGCGGGCGTTCCACAAGCTCGTGAGCTTCGAGCAAGACTTGCAGCTGGACGCGGGCGCGTGAGCGACCCGACGGCACCGCCGCTCACGTACGCGAGCGCCGGCGTCGACCTGAGCGCGGCGGAAGACTCGAAGGAGCGCATCCGCGCGCACGTGATGAGCACGCTCACCGCCGGCGCGCGCGGCCAGTTCGGCGGCTTCGGCGGCATGTTCCGGATGCCGGCCGAGGCGGCGAACGCGCTCCTCGTCTCGAGCGCCGACGGCGTGGGAACGAAGATCAAGGTCGCGATCGATGCCGACCGCCACGACACGATCGGCCATGATCTCGTGAACCATTGCACGAACGACATCCTCGTGCAGGGCGCGCGCCCGATGTTCTTTCTCGACTACGTGGCATTCGGCAAGCTCGACCCGCGAGTCGTCGAAGGCGTCGTCGCCGGCGTCGCCGCCGGCTGCCGCGAGAACGGCGCCGCGCTCGTGGGCGGGGAGACCGCCGAAATGCCAGGGCTCTACACGCCGCCCGACTACGACCTCGCCGGTTTTATCGTCGGGTGGGTCGACGAGTCGCGCGTGTTGGGCGCCGACCGTGTGCGCGAGGGCGACGCGCTGGTCGCGCTCGCCAGCTCTGGGCTCCACACCAACGGCTACTCGCTCGCGCGGCGGATCGTCGCCGAGCGCCTGCGGCTCGGCGTGGACCAACTTTTTCCTGGCGAGGGCGCGTCGGTCGCCGACGTGCTGCTGCGCGTGCACCGCTCTTATTTGCGGGCGCTACTACCGATACTCGGACAAGTCCACGCCATGGCCCACATCACGGGCGGGGGACTCCCGGGCAACGTGAATCGCGTGCTGCCGAGCACGATGGACGCGGCGATCGACACGACGACCTGGGAGCTCCCGAATGTGTATCGGGTGCTCGAGCAGGCGGGGGACGTCCCGCGCGCGGAGATGTTCCGCGCGTTCAACATGGGCGTCGGAATGGTCGTGATCGTCGAGAAGCGCTACGCCGACGCAGTGGTCGCGGCGGCGCGCGATGCGGAGGTCGCGGCCTGGGTGGCCGGCGAGGTCGTGCCGGGATCCGGACGCGTGACTCTCCTTCAGGGGTAATACCGCGATGAAGTACCGCGTCAGGTTGGTCGGCGTGCTGACCGCAACGGCAGCGCTGTGCGCGCCGCTCGCGCCGCTCGGGGCGCAGAGCCGGTACGGAGAGTGCGACGCCGGCACCCTGTCGCTCCGCGACGCCTGCTATAAGGCGGTGGACTTGTTCAACTATCTCGCCCCACAGCTGAACACGTCGATTGCTGGCGGCAACGCGACGCTCGGCCAAGGCGGGACGCTCGGCGGATTTCCGCACTGGTCGGGCGAGCTGCGCGCGTCGGGCATGTCGGGGAGCCTGCCGCAGATCAGCGGCCTCCAGCTATCGACCGCGGGCCAGGTGGCGACGGACATCCCGGTCCGGTCGCAGGCGATCGGAATTCCGACCGTCGACGCGGCGATCGGGCTCTATCGCGGCGTTGCGCTGCCGGCGATGGATGTGCTCGGCGTCGATCTCCTCCTGAGCGCGGCGTACGTGCCGACGCTCAACGGCGCGTCGATGGGTGTGCATCCGACCGGGGCCGCGTTCAGGCTCGGGTACGGTGCGCGGATCGGTCTCATGCAGGAATCGGCCGCGTTGCCCGGCGTGTCGCTGACCTACATGGTGCGCGACCTCCCGACGGCCGATGTCGTCGGCACAACGATCGACCGGTCGAGCGGCGAGACGGACACGGTCGGCGTGCGGGGCCTTTCGCTCACGACGAAGGCGTGGCGCCTAGTGGCGAGCAAGAGCTTCACGTTCTTCGGGCTCGTCGCCGGCGTGGGCCAGGACCGCTATCAGTCGTCCGGCAACCTCTCGGTCTACGTGAAGGACGCGAACGGATGCTCGTCGGGCTGCTCGGGCACGCCGTTCGGCTTCAGCCAGACGTTGACGCGAATGAACTACTTCGCCGACGTGGCGTTCAACCTCAAGGTGGCGAAGCTCGTCGGCGAGATCGGGCGTGTGAGCGGCGGGAGCGTTC
>JBDUCS010000108.1:0-10959 GCA_040003335.1 Gemmatimonadaceae bacterium
CGGAGCTGTACCACCACTACACCGGTCACGACAACAATCGCGACTGGTATGCGTTCACGCAGGTCGAGACGCAGATGGTCGTCGATTCGCTCTACGGGCAGTGGCACCCGCAAATCGTCAACGACATCCAC
The DNA here is from genome assembly GCA_040003335.1 of Gemmatimonadaceae bacterium. GTDB lineage: Bacteria > Gemmatimonadota > Gemmatimonadetes > Gemmatimonadales > Gemmatimonadaceae > JALZAE01. The sequence continues at coordinate 132 of JBDUCS010000108.1, forward strand.
CAGCAGGGCGTGAACGGCACGCGCATCTTCATTCCGCCGTACATGGATCCCGTCGAGCCGAACATCGACCCGATCCTGATGGCCGGCGTGGCGCAGATGGGGAAGGCGATGACGTGGCGGCTCACAGCTGAAGGGAAGGTCGGCGTCGCCAACAACACGTCGTACGATGCGTGGACGCCGGCGCGCGCGTTTCAGCACTATCACGGCGCGATCCGCATTCTCACCGAGACGGCGAGCGCCGACCTGGCATCGCCCGTCACGGTGTCGTTCGATTCGCTACGCGCCGGCTACAACGTCGATCCGAAGCAAGCCGGCGTCGATTTCCTCACGCTGTGGAAGGGCGGCCGCTGGACGATCGGCGACATCGTGAACTATCAGACGAGCGCCACCTGGGCGCTCCTCGCCCAGTCCGCGAACGACCGCTTCGAGTGGCTGTCGAGCTACGCGATGGTCGAGGCGCGGGCGGTCGCGGGCAAGGCGACGGCCGGCCGCGAGGGGTGGCCGGTGGCGTTCGTGCTCCCGGTGCAGCAACAGGATCCCGCGGCGCTGGCGACCGTACTTCGCATTCTCCAGCGCGGCCAGGTCGAGATTCGGCGGAGCACGGCATCGGTCACCGCCGATAGCGAAATAGGGGGCGTCGGCATGCACGGGAGCACGACGTACCCGGCGGGAAGCTACGTCGTTTTCACGAGCCAACCGTACGGCGCGTTCGCCAAGGCGCTCCTCGAGCGGCAACGCTATCCGGACTTGCACGAGTATCCGGGCGGACCGCCGAAGCGACCGTACGACGTGACGGCGCATACCCTCCCGCTCCTGATGGGCGTGCGCGTCGGCACCGTCACGGCCGGCAGCGTGAGCGCGGGCGATGCCATCGCGCCCGTCGCCGCGCCGGCGCTCAACGTTGCCGGTCTCACGGGCGGTAAGCGCCGCATCGCCATGTACCGCAGCTACAATGCGTCGATGGACGAAGGGTGGACGCGCTACGTATTCGACACGTATCACGTGCCGTATGCGAGCATCGTCGACAAGGACCTGCGCGCGGGCAAGCTCAACGCGCGCTTCGACGCGATCATCATCCCCGATCAGCGCAGCCGCGCGCTCGCGCGCGGACTCGGCGGGAGCTATCCCGACACGCTCAAGGGCGGGATCGGCGAAGCCGGGGCGCAGGCGCTGCGCGACTTCGCCGAGGCGGGCGGCACCGTCGTCGCGTTCAACAACGCGAGCGGCTACGCCGTCGAGACCTTCAAGCTTCCTGTGAAGAACGTGCTCGAGGGAATTCCACCGAAGGACTTCTACGCACCAGGCTCGATCATGCGCGTCGAGATGAACCCCTCGTCGCCCATCGGCAGGGCGATGGCGGCGCAGCCGATGGTCTGGTTCGAAGACAGCCCGGCGTACGAGATCACCGATCCGGCGCGCGCGACGGCGATCGCGTCGTATCCGGCGCAGGGCGATCCGCTCTTGAGCGGCTGGCTACTCGGCGGCAGCAAGCTCAACGGCAAGGCGGCGGCCGTCGACACCCGCGTGGGGAAGGGTCATGTGATCCTGTTTGGATTCCGGCCGCAGTATCGCGCGCAGAGCATCGCCACATATCCCATGTTGTGGGCCGCGTTGCGCGGAGAGTTCGGCACGCAGCAGCCGTAGATCGCGCAGTGCCTAACGCGGCGATCAGTGTCTGCGAGTTGGCGGCACGCTGAGACACGTCGGGCTACATTCTAGCATGCTTGACCGAAGCACTCTCGGCGCGCTAGTGCTCGCGCTCGCTGCCGCCGACCCGCCGCTCGCCGCGCAGCAGCCTGCTGTCCCCGCGAATTCGTCGGCTGCTCCCGCGGCCGCGCCGTTCTGTCCGGGTCCGGCGAGGTCGGTGCCGGCCGACTCGCTCTTCCATCCGCGCGCTCCCATCGTTGTAACGCCGGCCAGCGTGCGCGGTCTCTACGTCAACCGCTGGGCGGCGCTCGGAAAAAAGATCTGGGAGTTGATCGATGTCGCCAACGCGACGGAGGTGAACGCGCTGGTCATCGACGTGAAGGATGACCGCGGCTTCACACTGTATCCGTCGCGCGTTCCACTCGCTCGCGCGATCGGCGCCGACACCAACATGCCGATGCGGCCGGCCCGCCTGCGCGCGATTCTCGATACCATGCGCTCGCACGGCATCTATCCGATCGCGCGCATCGTCGTCGCGAAAGATCCGCTTCTCGCCGAGAAAAAAGGGGAGTGGGCGATTCGCCGCCGCGATGATCCGACGAAGCCTTGGCTGGACAAACACGGCATGCCGTGGGTTGACGCGCATCAAGACGGGCCGTGGCGGTACGCCGCTGAGCTGGCGTGCGAGGCGGTCGACTTGGGCTTCAGCGAAGTGCAGTTCGACTACGTGCGATTCCCGGATGAGAAGCGGATCATCCGCGAGGCGACCTTTCCACTCGCGCAGGGTCGCCTCCGCGCCGACGTGATCCGCGCGCAGCTGCAAACGCTGCGCGCCCGCCTCGCGCCGCTCGGCGTTCCGGTCACCGCCGACGTATTCGGGCTCACCGCGACCGACACGACGGACATGGGGATCGGCCAAAAGTGGGAGCGATTCGTCGACGCCGTCGACGTCGTTCTCCCAATGGTCTACCCGTCTCACTTCGCGCCGGGGAGCTACAGGCTCGGCAGCCCCAACGCGCATCCGTACGAGACGATCGACCACGCGCTGAAAGATGCGAAGCATCGCAGCACCGGCATCGCGGGCGCCGCGCGCGTCGTTCCGTGGCTTCAGGATTTCACACTCGGACCTCCGCACTACGGCGCCGCCGAACTCCGCGCGCAGATCAAGGCCGCCGAGGACAATGGCATCACGAGCTGGATGCTCTGGAATCCCGGGAGTCGGTACTCGGTGGAGGCCCTGAGGAAACCGTAGCTACCGCGTGACCGTCAGCTCTTTCAGCTTCGACGCGATCGCGTCGATCTGCGCGAACAACTTGGCGTTCGCGGCGCTGACCGGGACCGCACGCGTCACCGCCGTGCTGTCGACGATCGTCGCGCTCGGCGACGCGTCCGGCAAATAGTAGCCGGCCACCCGGACGTCGGTGCCGCCCTGCATCACCGACGCGCCCGCGTCGATGCGCAGCATCCAGTGGCGGAAGCGATGGCCCGTGGTCGCGTCGGAATCGGCGCCGGCCGCGGTCTCTTTGGGCATGGTCGTGAGTACGCGCGGCGTGTGCCGTACTGCCGCAAAGCCCGAACGCACGAGGTACGCGTCGGCGATGCGAATCACCGAGTCGGGAGCGAGTCCCGTGTTGAAGGTGATGCTGTCCTGCGCCGGACCTCCCGAATACGCGCACCCCGCGGCAGCTAGCGCCAGCAGCGCGACGACCGAGCGTCTTCTCATGCGGTTCTCCCAGGAGTTCTCGTGATGCATCCGTACAGCGGTGCGGCCCTCACACATCGAGCTCGTCGAGCCGCGCCTCGAGCTCGCCGGCCAGGCCGGCGTGGCCGTGACGAGTTGCCGTCTCGATGCCGGTCGTCAGCGCGTCGCGCGCTTCGTCTTCCCGCCCGAGCTTGATCAGCGCCTCCGCCAACCGGCCGAACGCGTTGCCCTCGTCCTCGTACATGCCGAGGTATGCGCGCAGCTCGACCGTCGCTTCCTCGAACAGCTCGGCTTTCAGCAGCTCGTTCGCCAGGCCGAAGCGTGCGAGCGCGTTGGCCGGATGCTTCGCGACCATCGTGCGAAACGTGTCGAGCTTCGGTGTCGTCATGGGCGTCAGCGCTCGAGCCAGGTCGTGAGGATTGCGCCGAGCCGCTCGGGCGCTTCCTCGGGCGTGAAGTGCCGCACGTCCGGAATGATGTCCAGAGTGGAGCCGGGAATGAACTCGTGCAACCGCTTGCCGATCGCCGGCGGTAGAAACGGATCGTGCGCGCCCCAGACGATCGCCGTCGGCGCCATGATGTCCTTGAGGCGCGGCGTCAGCGCCTGCGTTTCACCGTTGTCGAGGCCGACCAGGTGCTCCACCAACACGTCGCGTCCTTCTGGCGTCGCGAACGGCTTCACGTACATGTCCACGCTGTGCACGCCGCGCTCCTGCTCGGCGTATCCGCGCTCGAGGTCCGTGCGCAGCACACCAAGAATCCACGTCGCCGGCAGGTGCCGCGTCAGCGGGAGCGTCGCCTTGGCGATCTTCACCTCGCGCGTCGGCCAGTCGTCGAACGCGACCGAGTTCACAAGGCAGACGCGCACGACGCGCGCCGGATAGTGCACCGCCAAATGCTGCGCGATCCCGCCGCCGATGTCGTGCCCGACCACCGCCGCGTACGTGATGCGCAGGGCGTCGAGCAGGGCGATCACACGGTCGGCGTGTCCCTTGATGCTGACGTCGCGGTCGAGCGGCCGGTCGCTGCGCCCGTAGCCCAGCAGGTCGATCACCACGACGCGATGGCCGTCGGGGACGAGCGGCACGACGTCGCGCCAGAGGTGCGACGAGGTGGGGAAGCCGTGCAAGAAGACAATCGTCTCGCCATCCCCGCGCGAGCCGGCGGCATAGTAGTACAACCGAACGCCGCCGACGTCGACGAACTCTCCCCTCATTCGGGTGTCGAGTGTCTGGCGTCGGGTGTCGGCACGGCGGGCGCGGCACCCGACGCGCGACAACCCACACCCGCGTGGCCCGCCATCAGACCGCGGCCTCCGCGCCGGCGTGCCATTCGACGATCCGTCCGGCGATCGCGCTCGCGGCGACCGTGTAGGGCGACGCGAGATAGAGCTGCCCGGGCCCGGAGCGTCCGGGAAAGTTGCGATTGATCGCCGAGATCGTGACCTCGGCCTTCGTCCGCGACACGCCCGGGCCCGCGTTGATGCACGCGCCGCAGCTCGGCTCCACGAACGTCGCGCCCACCTCGGCGAACGTGACGTCGTAGCCCCGCGTCTGGCAGTACTGGAACACCTCGCGCGAGCCGCACTGGATGAAGCAGCGCACGCCGTCGGCGACCCTCTCGCCGCGCTCGAGCGCTTCGCGGAAAACGCGGGCGTACATGTCCATGTCTTCTTTCTTGCCCGCCGTGCACGAGCCGGCGTACGCGATGTCGATCGCGACCTCGCCGGGGAGCTCGTCGACGTAGAGGCCGTTCCCGGGATCGCCGGGGAGCGCGATCATCGGCCGCAGCGACGAGGCGTCGATCTCGATCACCTTCACGTACCCGGCGCCGTCGTCGGAATAGAGCCCGGCGCACAGCGCGCGCGCCTCGGCCGGCGTCATGTCGCGCTGCACGACGAGAAAGTCCACGACCTTGTCGTCCGGGGCGATGATGCCCGTGAACGCGCCGACCTCGGCGGCCATGTTCGTCATCGTCGCGCGCTCGTCGACCGATAACGCCGAGACGGCATCGCCGGCGTATTCGATAATCTGGCCGATCGCGTCGCCATTCTTGATGTACGGATGGCGCAGGATCTCGAGCATGAAGTCCTTCGCCGTGATGTTGTCGGGCTTCTGCCCGTGCACGATCACCTTGAACGACTTCGGTACCTCGACGCGCACGTCCTTCGTGATCCACGAATTGAAGATCGCCGTCGTGCCCACGCCGAACGCAACGCATCCGACCGCGCCGGCGTGCGGCGTATGCGAGTCGCTCCCGATGATCACGTGGCCTGGGAGGGCGTGCGCTTCGAGAATCTTCGAGTGGCAGATCGCTTCGCTGCCGGCCGCGTTGAGCGCGCCGTGCAAGTTGAGGCGGTGGTCCAGCTGGCCGTAGAGCTTGATCCCTTTCGCTGCGGCGAACTCGCGCTGCTTCCGCTCCAGCTCGTTGGCGACGTCGAGCAAACCCATCTCGACGTGCTCGGGGCGCATCACCTGGTCGAGAAAGGTGAGATGGTCGCGGAAAAAAAAGACCGAGGCGGGATCGTTCACCGGCTCGTCCTTGCCGACGAGATCCTCGAAGAAAATCGCCGACATCGGCGTTACGTACTCGTGGCTGAAGCGGATGTCGGTCTGGATGAAGCCCTGGTCGCCAGGCTGCACGGCGGGCACGCCGGTGACATTGCTTGCCGCATCCACCACCCAATGGCGCGCGAAGATCTTCTCGGCGATCGTCATCGGCCGCGGCGTCGTCGCGACGATCGGCACATTCACGATGCCCTGCAGGCGCGCCAAATTGTAGTTGAACAGGCCGCCGTACTCGATGATCCCGCGCGAGATCCCGCCTTCACCTTTCGTGAACTCGCTCAGCGGAATCGACTCGCCGCCACGCACACGCTCGATCAGATCGAAGTTGGTCGAGGTGAAGACACCCAAGTTCTGGCAATTCTCGCGGTAGATCCGCTCGATGTTCTCGGCGATGACGAGCGTGATTCCCGCCATCTGCTCGGCGTACGGCGATTGTTCGCGCGACGATCCCTTGCCGCGCCGCGTGCCGGAGACGCTCGCAACGAAGTGGCCGCCCTTCACGGACCCGCGCACGAGCGGAAACTCGTCGCCCGCCTTCAACCCAAGGTAGGGGAACTCGCCGAGCGTCTCGTCGAAGTAGTAGCAGATGTACGCCGGCGTGATCTCGTCGGTCGAGATGTTGTCGCGGAGCTTCGGGTGCGTGGTCGAGCCGCGCGGGGCGCTCGCGTCGAATGGGAGATCCTCACCCGCCAGCTGGCGGCGCAGCAGCGACGGATCCTCGGTGAGAAACAAGACGCGCCCATCGAAGCGCACCTGGTCCGGCACTTTGCGCACGGGCCGCGACAGAAGACTCTCGATCATGATTCCAAGATGCCCGCCGTCTACATTGATTACAAGCCGAGCGCGCGGCACGCCAGCATGGTGGCGTTGAAAAAAAATCGGCGGCCCATCGAGCTGCGAAGGGCCGCCGAGCAAGCGCGGCGCGGGAGCGCGCGCTGAAAGATGAGGATCGGTGACGAGCGTGCCGTCACTGCGGTAGACGCGATCCTGGCGCGACCGTTAAGGCCTCAGTTCCAGTTGAGTCCCTTGAGCTGGTCGAGATTGACGTTGCCGCCACTGAGCACCGCGACAACCTTGGCACCCTTCGGCGCCGGTATGAGTCCGTGCAGCATCGCCGCGACCGGTGCGGCAGCCGCGCCTTCCACGACCATCTTCGTGTGCTGCATTACCCAAAGCATCGCGTCGAACATCGCCCGGTCGGGAAGGGTCACGATCTGGTCGACGAAATGCCGCACGATCTCGAAGTTGTGCTGGCCCACCCGCTTCACGCGCAACCCGTCGATTATACAGTCCACCGCGTCGAGGGTCACGACGTGCCCGGCCGCAACGCTGTCGTGCATGCCGGGCGCGCCTGAGGACTCGACGCCGATGATGCGAATGTTCGGATTGCGGGATTTGAGCGCGAGTGACACGCCGGAGATCAGCCCGCCGCCGCCGATCGGCACGACCACTACGTCGACCTCCGGCCAGTCGTCGTGGATCTCCAGTCCGAGCGTTCCCTGCCCGGCGATCAGCTCGAGATCATCGAACGGATGGATGTAGGTGTAGCCGCGCTCGGCGACCAATTCCTTTGCTCTTTCGTTGGCCTCGTCCCAGATGGTGCCGTGCAGCACGACCTCGGCGCCGTAGCCCCGCGTGGCGGCGATCTTGGATGGCGTCGCGTTCTCGGCCATGCAGACGACGGCCTTCATGCCGTGAAGCTGGGCCGCGAGCGCGACGCCTTGCGCGTGATTTCCGGCTGAGGAGCAGATCACGCCGCGCCGCTTCTGCTCCTCCGTGAGAAGGCGAAACTTGTTGAGCGGCCCGCGAATCTTGTACGAGCCGGTGCGCTGGAAGACCTCTGCTTTGAGCCGAGCGTCGAATCCTGTCGCCGCACTGAGCATTCGCGACGGGAGGAGTGGCGTGTGGTACGCGTGCTGCGACACGAAGCGTCGCGCTTCTTCGAACATCTCGCCCGTGATCGGCATCACTGCGACCGCCATCCTACCTCCGTCATGTGCGCGAATGAGATCGGAAGGCCAAGATACGAAAAACGGCCGGGCTTCGTGAGCCCGGCCGTCGTTCGATACGAGCAGCGTGAGTCGTGCGACTAGAGTTGCGGACGCGGGCGCTGCATGCGTGCCTGGGCCGCTTCGACATTCTTGTCGAAGGCCGCTTGGTGATCGGCCGACAGGCCGGCGCGGAGATCGGCGTAAAACGACTTCATCTCGGCCATGCGCTTGTCCTGCCACGGCTGCGAGGCCTTCATCGCGGCGTCCGCCGCCGCGGCGTCACCGCTCTGACGCGCTTCGCGCATCTTCATACCGTACGCGCGCGCGGAATCGCCAACCATCTTGAGTTCCGCCGCGTGCTTATCCGCCGCCGCCTTTGTCTTGGCGAGCTCGGCGTCGGTAAGCGTGATGCCGGCAAAGAGCGGGTTGTCCTGTCCGCCGCTCATCATCGCCATCATCTGTCCGCCGCCACCACCGCCCTGCGCCGCAGCACTTCCGGCAAACACAAAGAGCGCCGCAGCGGCCGCAGCCACCATTCGAATGCGAGCCATAACTCTTCCTCCACTGGGGACCGCGTCGCGCGAGATGCGCGCCGCGAACGATTGAATACGTAGCAGGGGCCGGCTTCGTTGTCGGCGCTGAACATGAGACGCTCCGAATGCGCCGAAGCGTGTGATGAAATATACACCACTACAGGCAGATGTTTCGCGAAGTGGGAAGGATTCGCGGCGCCCCTAGCGCGCGCGCTGAAATGTGGTATCGTACGCCGCGCGGAGGGGCGGCGACGCCCACGACCGCAACAGTGTTGTCTGACAATGACTTAAACGAGGCGGACGTCGGCTTGCGAACTCGCACCACGACGGACGTCATCTCCAAGAGCGCCACGTGACCACACCGCTCCCGGCCGGCAGCCTTCCCGCGTCAGGACCCGTATTACCGACCCCGCCGGCGCCACTGGAGGCGCTCGATTTTCCGGCGATGTGGCTACTGAACAACGCGTCACCATCGATACAGTATCGCACGATCAACGATGTTTTACGCGCCAGTCCGCCCCAATCTCGGCTGGGGGCGTTGCCGTTCGCCCAGACTACCGCCCTCACTCTCGCCCTCACGCAGCGACACGACGGCGTCTGGGGTGGTGGCATGCTCGGCGTACCCGCGGCAAAATCGGAGCACTTTACGGGCGTCGGGACGATCAATGCTGTCCGCCGGCTGCTCGAATACGGTTGGGATCAGGAAAGCCCGCCACTCGTGCACGCGCGTCGCACGCTCTTTCGACTGCTCGCGGAGGACGAAGACCCCAGCTACTTGTACGAGTTGACCCCGAAAGGCAGGCTCGACCCCGAGACGGCGCGCCATGGCCGGTTGATCCTACGCGAGGCGGCGGCCGCCGCGCTCGCGCAGGCCGGTTATGAAAAGGATCCGCGGCTGCGGGGCGCCGCACGGCGGATCATCGAGCGCCTCGACGCATTCGTGCGCGGGCCCTTCGCCCAGAAGCCGTTCATCCGGGCCGGAAACCAGCACGTGCTCGCGCCCGGCGCCGCGCCGCCGTCCTTCCATACCATCGTCATGCTCGCTCACATGCCGCTTTTCCGCAGCGAGCACTATGACACGATGGAGAAACTCTACGCGTTTCTGTCGCAGCCCAAGCCGCGCGCCGAGACCGTGGCGCTCGTCGCCAAGAAGGCGGTCTCGCTGCCGCACCTCGTCATGGGCGATCCGCTGCCCCATCGCAACGCGGTGGAGGCGGACGTGCCGTTCGCCTTCACCTGGCTCGAGCTTATGGCGCGCATGCAGTTCCTCCGTCGCAACGAAGGTTGGACGAAGCTGTTCGAGCGCTTCATCGACGACCGCGATCGAGATGGCGTCTGGCGCGCCGCCCGAAACGCCGGCTCGCTTCGGTCCTCCGATCCGCTCGTCTGGCCGACGTGGCCCCTCGAGAGCGCGACGAGCGAGGAGGGCCGCTGGACGGATGCGACGTTCCGCATTGGGCTCATCGCTCGGCTCTCCGGCCGCCCGATTAACCCGATCTGATCGCCGGCCGATCGGCGACCGGGTGACCGCCTCTCGAATCTCGGCGTTTTCTCCGTATCCGGCCGGAATCGCGGGGATCGAGGCGCGTCGCGTGCCGTTGCGATCCGGCGTATCGCTGCGAGTCGTCGAGTCCGGGCCGGTGAGCGGACCCCCCGTCTTGCTCATTCCGGGATGGGGTGGCTCCGCCTACCTCTTCAGCCGTAACATTCCCGATCTCGCCGCAGCCGGGCTGCACGTGCTCGCCCTCGACCTGCTCGGACACGGGGGAAGCGACAAGCCGGGCGACCGCGTGCGGTATTCGATCGCCGCCCACGCGACGAGCATCGTCGAGCTCATGGATTCACTCGCGATCCGCGCCTGCGCGCTCGTCGGCCAGTCATTCGGCGGGCGTGTCGCCGCCGAAGTCGCGTTCGGACGTCCGGAGCGCGTTTCGCGTCTCGCGCTCATCGGCTCCGTCGGTTTCGGGCGAGTGTCGCTCGACGTCTCGCTGCGTGCCTTTAGCGCCATGATGCCGCCGCGACTCGCACCCTGGCTCACCCGCCGGTCGCTCTTTCGCGCGACGTTGCGCGCGACGGACTCCCGGTGGCGGCCGCCGGACGACGATGCAATGTCGGAATTTTTCGCGCCCGCCGCCGAGCCGGCGTTTGCGCGTGCGCTGCTGTTCACGCTCCGGCAGATGGATCGCCGTCCGCTGGACGCGACCCGCCTTCGCGCGCTGCCCATGCCCGTGCTTCTGATCGTCGGGGAGCGCGACCGCATCGTGCGGCCACCCGCCATCTCCTCACCACTTGGCGCCTGGGTGCGCGAGCACGTGGTAGTGATTCCGGACGCCGGGCATCTGACGAATTTCGAGACCCCCGCGCCCGTGAATGCCGCGCTCATCGAGTT
>JBDUCS010000402.1:0-3248 GCA_040003335.1 Gemmatimonadaceae bacterium
TCAGCGAGATGTCGAGCTTGATGAAGTCCGGCTCGAGGTTGGCGATCGAGCCGAGTCCGGCGTAGCCGCTCCCCGCGTCGTCGACGGCAAAGCGATACCCCTTGTCGCGAAACGCCTTCAACCGCTCGCGAAACTTCGGGTAGTCTTTGATCGCGGTGCGCTCGGTGATCTCGATCACGACGCACTTTGGATCGACGTTGCCGAGGTCGCCGAAGGCGGGATCGGCGAAATCGTGCGGGTCGACGTTGAGAAAGAGGAGCTGGTCCTTGGCGAGGCGGCGCGCCGCGCCCTCGAGCGCGCGCTGGCGACAAAGGCGACTCAGCTCCCACACGAGATCCGCCTCCGCGGCGACCTCGAACATCACCTCGGGGCTGCGCAGGCTACGCCGAACGCCTCGGGCGAGCGCCTCGAATCCCATGATCTCGTTGGTGTCGGTGGCAACGATCGGGTGGTAGTCGACGTAGACGCCGCCATCGTGCAGGAGCTGCTTGAGGTCGGCCACCTTCCGCGCACGCTCGCGCTCCTCGACGCTCTTCGCCGCGTTCGCCGCCTCGCGGATGGCGCGATAGATCAGGCGCTCGAGCCGGATCTTGGGATTGTAGTAGACGTGCGCGTAGCCGACGTAGATGTCGAACAACGCCGCGATGTCGTCACCCTGCGTCTCCTCGAGCCGGCGGCCGATGTGCTGCTGGAGCCCGCGGGCGAGTTCGATGATCTCCGTATCCGTCGCCGCCGCGGCGCCGGTGGCGGGGATGTGAAAGAAGATGAAATCGTCGTCGTTCGTGAAGCTCACCATCATGCGCGTCGAGCGAAACGCGTTCTCATCGAGGAACTCGCGCACCGCGCTCGCCGTCGTCTCGAGCACGCCGTCGAGCTTCTCCCATCCGTAAATTTCTTCGAGCTTGCTGTAGCGTACGAAGTTGAGATAGAAGACGATCAGCTCGCCGCGGGCTTTGATCATCGGGCGCATGCGCTCGATCATCACAGGGAGCGTCGGCAGCCCCGTCAACGCATCGTAGAGCATTTCCTCGAGCTCCACCTTCTCCACCCGCTCCGACAGCACGGCGCTCAGTGATGCGGCGCGCGCGATGGCCGATCGGACGCGGGCGACGATTTCTTCCGCCGAGGCCGGCAGCTGATACCACTCCTCGACGCGATGCTCGAGCGCACGACGCCGCGCGACGTCATCGCGGCACGCCATCACGACCGGCAGGTGGCGCAGGCGCGCGCCCTCGACGGCCGCGCGGATGACCGACGGATCGTCGCTCGCCAGGAGGAGCACGCGCGCGCCGGGCAGCTTGTCCATCTCCGCGACCAAGTCCGCCGACGGGCGGTGCGCGAGCTCGTACCCCGGAAGCTGCTTCGCGGCGGCGGCGATCGCGGCGTCGTCGCCATCGGTGAGCAGAAGCGCGGCGCTCACCAGGCGCGCGAACCCAAGCGGCGCAATCGGGCGGGAGACGGCGCCCTCACGAGCCGGCCGGCGTGACGAGTGCCAGGTTGCGCTGCACGCGGTCGCCCAAATCCCGCAAATCAACGGGCTTCGAGATGTAGTCGTCGGCTCCCGTCTGCAGCGCGTTGTGCTTGTTGTCCCAATCGTCGAGCGCCGTCACCATGATCACGCGCACGGCCTTGCCAAGCGTCGGATGCTGCTTGATCACGCGGCAGACGTCCCACCCGCTCCGCCCCGGCATCATCACATCGAGCAAGACGAGGCGCGGCTTGATGCGCTCGAAGCAGACGAGCGCTTCGTCGCCGTCGTGCGCCACGGCCACGTCGTAGCCGTGCGCCTCGAGATACTGCTGGATGATCGACGCGTTGTCAGCGTTGTCGTCGACGACGAGTATGGGCTGTGGCTGGATGGGCATCTCGGGTGTCGGCGGAGGCGCGAGGAGTGGCGCAAGAGTCACGCCGCCCGCGGGCGAGGCAGAGAAGCTAACGCAGGGTCAGCGGACGCGCGACAGCGCGTAGCTGACGGCGAGGCCGACCTGTCCCTTGCTCCACGACGGCCCGCCCGTTTGGTAGCCCGCGGTCACGCCGAGCTGCGGCAAGAGCGCGACGTCGAGGCCGGCCGACGCGTAAACGTCACCGCGCGTCGTGCCCGTGGTCGTGCTGCCGGTCGACGACGACGACGTGACGGTGGATGTCTTGCTCCAGGCGTAGAACGGGACTGCGTAGAGGGAGAACGCACGCGTGGCGCCGAAGGCGCGCCGGTAGCCAACGCTCAGGCCGATCGGAATGAGCGTCTGCGTCACGCCCGCGACCTTGCCGCCGCCGGCGCCGCCAAACACGCCAACGCCCATGGCGTCGCCCATGTAGTGCCAGACCGGGATCATGACGCGCGCGCCGTAGGTGAATGACGCGCCGCTGCCGGCCACGCCCGGATCGAAGCTCCCGGCGCCGGCGCTCACCTGAAATCCGGCGCTCGCCGGCGACCATGCCGCCGCGCCGCCGTATGCGCGCGTCCCGCCGCTTCCACTGGCGAAATTGCCGGCGATCGTCACGCCGGCATTCGTGAATGCATTCTGCAACACGGGAACACCGAGCATCTGCGCGCGCGCGGACCCCGCGCCGAGCGCGATTGCCGCGAGCACCGACATCCAGCGAGAACCCATCACGACCTCGACAAAACGAGGAGCGGCGCGGACCACGCCGGTCCGCGCCGCTCATAGTGCAATCGCCGTGCGCGAGCTCGCGTGCTCAAGCGACGCTCGCTTTCTCAGTCACCACGCGCACCTGATCGTCCACCACCTGCACGAATCCGCCGCTGACGTTGAAGCGCTTCCCCGGCGCGCCGCCGTCTAGCCGCAGCACGCCGGTGCCGAGGAGCGTCATCATCGGCGCGTGCCCAGCGAGAATGCCGACCTCGCCGTCAAACGCCGGCGCGACGACCGACGTCGCCTCGCCTTGAAACAGCGTCTGATCCGGTGAGATGACCGAGACGATGAGTGCCACCGATCAGCCCTTCGCCTGCTTCTCGGCGTTCTTGATCACGTCGTCGATCGTGCCGGCCATGAAGAACGCTTGCTCGGGCAACGTGTCGAACTCGCCGGCGACGAGCCGCTCGAACGACGAGATCGTATCCTCGAGCTTCACGTACTGGCCCGGAATGCCCGTGAACTGCGTTGCCACCGCGAACGGCTGCGACATGAAGCGCTGCGCCGCGAGGGCCGCCTCGTAGCCGCGCTGGAGCGTCGCGACGTGGTCGGCGTAGGCCTCGAGGATCGACTCGGTGATCACGCCGAGACCTC
>JBDUCS010000109.1:0-10909 GCA_040003335.1 Gemmatimonadaceae bacterium
TCGAACGGCGCCGGCCAGGAGCTGAACAGCTTCTCGATGTACGCCGTCGGCAGCGGCACGACGATGGAATACCTCCAGTCGATGGCCGGCCTGGACGACTCCTTCGAGTGGTTCGGGGGCGCGGTCGACATGCGCTACCTTGTGTCGTACGAGTCGGGCGACGACCACTTCGATTGGACGGAGGGCTACTCCGGCCGCAACCAGTTCCTGATCGCGCTGCAGACCACCGTGATCACGCCGAGGGTCAACTCGGGTTCGGTGTCGAGCGATCCGCGCGGCTTCGAAGGCGATGGCTGCGAGTCCGACAAGAGCGGCTGTCAGGCCGACTTCAGCAACACGCCCTTCTCGATGCCGGTGTTCGCCAACTTCGCCGTGATCGGTCCCGGCGCGGGTGTCTTCACGCCGGCTGACGGCAACGGCGCAGTGATTCGCCGCGGTGCCGGCGCCACGCTCGTCAACGGCATCATCGGCCGCTGGCCGGCCGCGGGCATCTCGCTGCGCGATCAGCAGAGCGAGACGAACCGGCTCAACGACAGCGTGACGGTCCGCAACATCATTCTGGTCGACAACGGCGCGCCGTTTCAGCTCGGTACGGCTCCGGCGCAGAACGCGATTGGATTTGCCGGCGCCGCACCCGGCGGTGCGAGCTACGCAATCGATCAGCTGACGGGCGTTACGTCGCTCTTCACCGCACTCCCCGCGCAGCCGACGATGCCGACGGTGGCAACGCTCGACTGGACGGCAGCCGGCGCGGCGATTACGGGCGGCATGGCCTCGTTCACCGGCACCAAGATCGCGCCGCGCGTCAATGGCTACTTCGGCGGCACGATCGCCGGCACGGCGTATCGTGGCCCCGGCGACCCCGCCGGCGCAAAGTGGTGGCAGGGCTGGACGGTCTACTACCGCAATTAGCACCCGCGTGCTCGTCTCCACGCTTCTCCCTCGACTCAATCGCATGCGCACGGCTCGAACGCTTTCCCTGCTCGTCACCACGCTCACTCCCTGGCTCGCGGTTTCGTCGTGCTCCACCGGCGAGAGCACACCTCCTCCGCGCGTCGCGCAATACGTCGACAGCGCGATCGGGCGTGACGAATCGCTGCGTCGTTTTCGCGCGGACCTCGCCGACCGTCCGACCGTGCTCGAAGGCGGCGAGACGAGCCGCGATGCGCTCGTCCATCGCTTCGTTGCCGCGCTCGCGACGAGTGATACGCCGAGCCTCGCCCGCATGGCGCTCACACGCGCCGAGTTCGCGTACCTGTTCTACGAGACGAGCCCGCAGTCGCTCCCGCCGTACGATCTCGGCGCCGGGCTTTTGTGGTTCCAGATGCAGGAGCGCAACCGAGCCGGTATCGGCCGCGCCCTCAAGGTGCTCGGCGGGCGCCGCGTGACCGTGTCGCGATATCGCTGTCGGCCCGAGCCCGAGCGACAGGGCGACAACCTCGTCTGGATCGGATGCACCATGCGTCTCGGCGGCGCCGTGCCGGACGGGATAACGGAGCTTCCGCTTTTCGGCGCGGTCATCGAGCGCGCCGGCCGTTTCAAGTTTCTCTCGTACTCCAACAAGCTCTGATCGTCCGTGACACTATCGTGACCTCGTGCGCGCCTGGCCTTTACGAAGCACCGAGACTTTTCCGTCGCACTCTCTCGCACATCTCTTCAGGAGCGACTCCGTGAACGTTCGAGCCCTTCGTCTCGCCTCGGCGAGCTTGCTCGCCGCAGTAGCCCTCAGCGGCGCCGCTGCCGCGCAGGATCTCACCGGCGCCGGCGCGACCTTTCCGAACCCGATCTACACGAAGTGGTTCAGCGACTACGCCACGAAGACCGGCGTGAAGATCAACTACCAGTCGATCGGCTCGGGCGGCGGCATTCGCCAGCTGACCGAGGGGACGGTGGACTTCGGCGCCAGCGACGCGCCGATGAGCGATGCCGAGATCGCAAAGCTCAAGGGACCCGTCTTTCACATTCCGACGGTCATGGGCGCCGTCGTCGTCACGTACAACGTCCCCGGCGTGCCGAGCTCGCTCAAGCTCACCGGCGCGGTCGTCGCCGACATCTTCCTCGGCAAAATCACGAAGTGGAACGACGCGCGGATTACCGCGCTCAACAAGGGAACGGCGCTCCCCGCGAGCGACATTCTCGTCGTCCACCGCTCCGATGGCAGCGGCACGACCTACATCTTCTCCGACTATCTCACTGCCGTGAGCCCGACGTGGGCGCAGGCGCCGGGCAAAGGAAAGGAATTGCAGTGGCCCGTCGGACTGGGCGGGAAGGGCAATGAAGGCGTCGCGGGCCAGGTGAAGCAGGTGCCGGGCGCGATCGGCTATGTCGAGCTCGCCTACGCCAAGCAGAACAAGCTGCCGTACGCGTCGATTCAGAATGCGAACGGCGAGTTCGTCGAGCCGACGATCGAGTCGGTCACGCTCGCCGCGGCCGCGAAGGCGAAGAGCCTCCCGGCGGACACCGACTATCGCTTCTCGATCGTCAACGCCGCCGGCAAGGGCGCCTACCCGATCTCGTCGTTCACCTACCTCCTCGTCTATCAGAACCAGGCCGACGCGGGGAAGGGCAAGAAGCTCGTCGACTTCATTCACTGGGCACTGACGGAAGGCGAGAAGAGCGCCGCCGCGCTCGATTACGCGCCGCTTCCTGCGAACATGGTGACGATGCTCGAAAAGCGCCTCGGACAAATCAAGATGGTCGCGATGCAGTAGGCTCTGCTTCTCAAGGTTTCTCTTACTCTTCCACTCCCAACTCATGTCTATTGCTCGTAGGGCGCTCGCCGGCGCGGCGATGCTCATTCTCGCGGCGCCGGCTGTGACTCGTGCGCAGGACACAGCCAAAACAGTCAAGGTCGTCACGCCGGCGCTCGACTTCTCAGGCGTCATCTTCGGCAATTACGGCTACAAGACCGACTCCGCCGCCAAGGCCGGGCTCGGCGGCCAGAATCCGAACGGCTTCAACATCGATCGCGTCTACCTGACCTTCCGCATGCCCGTCGGCGATCACGCGAGCATTCGCGCGACGACGGACATCTTCAACGGCGATCAGTCGAGCGCGAGCTACTACAAGGGGTGGACGGTTCGCCTCAAGTACGGCTACCTCCAGTACGTCCTCCCCGACCTCGGCGATGTGAAGGGCATGAACCTCACCGGCCACATCGGCATGCTGCACACCGTGCTGATCGACCACGAAGAGCTGTTTTGGCCGCGGTACCTGTCGCAGGTCGCGACGGATCGCAACGGCTTCTTTTCCTCGGCCGACCTCGGTGTCGCGGGGCTGCTCACGCTCCCCAACAAATGGGGCGAGATCTACGGCACGGTCGTGAACGGCAACGGCTACACCGCCGCCGAGAGCGATCGCTTCAAGGACTTCGCGCTGCGCGTCACGTTCACGCCGCTGGCCGAGCAGGAGATGATGGACGGCTACTTCAAAACGTTCGCCATCAGCCCGTGGTTTTCCAAAGGGTATGCCGGCAGCAAGTTCGCCTCGGGCGGCACGGGGCAGACCGGTGCCGTCACCGACGCGCTGACGAAGGATCGCTGGGGCGTCTTTGTCGGCAACCGCGATCGCCGGCTCACGTTCGGCGCCGAGTACGGCAACGCAAAGACGGCATCGGAGGGCGGTGCGAACACGTTCGCCAACCCGCGTACCGTCGCCGAGGCCAACGGCCAGCTGATCAGCGCGTTCGCGATCGTGCGTCCATTCGAGTGGGCCGACGCGAAGCAGAAATCGCAATTCGGCGTGCTCGGTCGCATCGATCAGTACAAGCCGAACACGAACTCCTCGTCGACCAGCACGAATACATCGAGCTCGTACGACCGCTTCATTATCGGGGGCGTCTTTTGGGAGCTGACGCCGAAGGTGACGCTCTCACTCGATTACCAGGGCCGCACGCCGCAGTCGGGCTCATCGAACGTCGACCAGACCACGTACTTCTTGCATTGGGTGGCGAATTTCTAGGGTTGCCTTCAGTTACCAGTTCGTTACAAGCCTGTCACTGCGGTCGGAAGCGCTCCTGGCATCTTTGAGGCTCTACCTCAAATCTGCAAGGAGCGTTTCTCGTGAAGGCTTTCGCGATGCTGGCCGCCGCGACCGTTGCACTCGCGGCGTGCGGCGGCGATTCAAAGAGCGCGGCAACCGACACCACGAAGGTGGCGACCACGGGAACGGCGGTCTCCTCCGGCGTGGACCTGACCGGCGCGGGCGCGACGTTTCCCAATCCGCTGTACACCAAGTGGTTCAGCGACTACGCCGCGAAAACGGGTGTGAAGATCAACTACCAGTCGATCGGCTCGGGCGGCGGTATTCGCCAGCTGACCGAGGGGACGGTGGACTTCGGCGCGAGCGACGCGCCGATGAGCGATGCGGAAATTGCCAAGCTGAAGGGACCCGTCCTTCACATTCCCACCGTGCTCGGCGCCGTCGTCATCACGTACAACGTCCCGGGCGTCGCGTCAGGGCTCAAGCTCACGGGCCCGGTCATCGTCGACATCTTCAGCGGCAAGATCACCAAGTGGAACGACTCGCGCGTCGCGTCGATCAATACGGGCGCAAAGCTCCCAGCCTCGGACATCGTCGTCGTCCATCGCTCCGACGGGAGCGGCACGACGTACATCTTCTCCGATTACCTCGCCGCGGTGAGCCCGGCGTGGGCTACGTCACCCGGCAAGGGGAAAGAGCTGCAGTGGCCGGTTGGCCTGGGCGGCAAGGGAAACGAGGGCGTCGCCGGTCAGGTGAAGCAGACGCCGGGCACGATCGGCTATGTGGAGCTCGTGTACGCCAAGCAGAACAAGCTCGCATACGCGTCGGTCAAGAACGCGGCCGGTGAGTTCGTGGAGCCGAGCGTCGGCTCGATCACGGCAGCGGCTGCCTCCGCGGTCGCCGCGCTCGCGCCCACCACCGACTATCGCGTGTCGATCGTGAACGCCGCGGGCCAGGGCGTCTATCCGATCTCGTCGTTCACCTACCTGCTCGTGCCGCAAACGATCGCCGACGCGGCGAAGGGTAAAAAGCTCGTCGACTTTCTGCACTGGGCGATGACCGAGGGTGAAGCGGCCGCGTCGCCGCTCGACTTTGCGCCGCTCCCGCCGGCGCTCGTCACGCAGCTCAACCAGCGCATCAACACGATCAAGCTCGGATCGGCGCAATGAGCCGTGGTCCGGCGTTGCACGATCCACGATTCACGATTCGCCAATGACCGATGTTGCCGCGGAACTCGTCGCCGCGCCGCCGCCGCCGCCGGCAACGGGCGGGTCGCGCTTCGGCATTCGGCTCGAGGGCGCCGCGGTCGGCGATCGCATCTACAAGTTCGTCATCACGTTCTTCGCCGCGTGCATTCCGATCCTGCTCATCCTGCTCGCGGTCGAGATCACGCGCGCGGGATGGCCGGCGTTTCGCTTGTTCGGATTCTCCTTTCTCACCTCGAGCACGTGGGATCCCGTCGCCGGCCACTTCGGCGCGGCGCCGGCGATCTACGGAACGATCGTCACGTCGATCGTCGCGCTCGTCGTCGCCACGCCGCTCGCGATCGGCGTTGCCATCTTTCTCTCCGAGTTCGCGCCGCTCTGGTTGCGTCAGCCGCTGGCGTTTCTCGTCGACCTCCTCGCCGCGATCCCGAGCGTCGTCTACGGGCTGTGGGGAATCTTCGTGCTCGTCCCGATCATGCGAACGACCATCATGCCCTTTTTGCGCGACACGCTGCACTTGGGCGCGACGCCGTTCTTCTCCGGTCCGGCATACGGCCCGAGCATGTTGGCCGCGGGACTGATCCTCGCCGTGATGGTGCTGCCGTACATCTCGAGCGTGTCGCGTGAAGTGCTGCTGGCCGTTCCCCGCTCGCAGCGCGAAGCGGCGCTCGCGCTCGGCGCCACCCGGTGGGAGATGATCAAGGGCGCAGTGATCCCGTACGCCAGGTCGGGCATCATCGGCGGGATCATCCTCGGACTCGGCCGCGCATTGGGCGAGACGATGGCGGTGACGATGCTGATCGGCAATCGCCAGGAAATTTCCGCATCGCTCTTCGCGCCCGGCTACACGATGGCGTCGCTGATCGCCAACGAGTTCAGCGAGGCATCGGGCGACTTGCATCTCTCGGCATTGATGGCGGTGGGGCTGACGCTGTTCGTGTTGACGCTGATCGTGAACGGCATTGCGCGCTGGCTCGTGT
The DNA here is from genome assembly GCA_040003335.1 of Gemmatimonadaceae bacterium. Taxonomy (GTDB): domain Bacteria; phylum Gemmatimonadota; class Gemmatimonadetes; order Gemmatimonadales; family Gemmatimonadaceae; genus JALZAE01. The sequence goes on from JBDUCS010000109.1 coordinate 6,167, forward strand.
GGCAGGTATCGCGCGGGCCGGGAACGGCCGCGTGAGCCACCCCACGACGGCGCCGCGTCCGGCGCCCGAGCAACAGCAGCAACGGCCGCGCGTCACCGACCGCCAACGCGCGTTCGCGGCGCGCACCATTCGCAGCATCCGGCGCCGCCGGATCGTCAACGCGATCATGGTCGGTTTGGTCGGCCTCGCGGCCGTGCTGGCGACGCTCCCGCTCGTCTTCATCCTGTTTCATCTGCTGAAGACGGGCGCGTCGTCGATGAGCGTGGCGTTCTTCACGCGCATGCCGAAGCCGGTCGGTGAAGCGGGCGGCGGGATGGCGAACGCGATCGTCGGCACGCTGATCCTCGTGGGCGCGGCGTGCACCTTCGGGCTCCCGATCGGTATCGGCGCCGGACTCTATCTGGCCGAATACCGAAGCACGCGGCTGGCGAACACGGTGCGCTATCTCTCCGACGTGCTCAACGGACTTCCGTCGATCGTCATGGGCATCTTCGCCTGGCAGTTCTTCGTCCGGCCGCTCGGGCACTTCTCGGCGTGGGCCGGCGGGCTGGCGTTGGGCACGATGATGATCCCGATGGTGACGCGCACGACCGAAGAGATGGTGCGCCTCGTTCCCGTGTCGCTCCGCGAAGCGGCGCTCGCCCTCGGCTATTCGCGCGCGCGCACGTCGATGCAGATCGTGCTCCGCACGGCGGCAGCGGGCATCGTCACCGGCGTGCTGGTCGCCGTGGCGCGCATCGCCGGCGAGACGGCGCCGCTCCTGTTCACCGCGTTCGGCAACCAGTTCTGGTCGACGAGGCTCAACCAGCCGATCGCCGCGCTTCCACTGCAGATTTTCACGTACGCCGTTAGTCCCTACGATGAGTGGCACGCGCTGGCATGGGCCGGCGCGCTCGTCCTCATCGGCCTCGTCTTCGTGATCAGTGTCCTCGCCCGCTTCGCAACACGCGCCAAGTTCGCCGGTGGCAGTGGCGACTGACGGTAGCCCGCGCGTGGGGACGGCTGTCCGCCCCACGATGGTCGTCTCGCACCGGGGCCAGGACGCCGGCCCCGCGTTACCGCCTCGCATCCAGGCCGAGCAGCTGACGGCCTTGTTCGGCGCGCACAAGGCCGTGCGCGACGTGACGCTGCCGTTCTACGACAAGCGCGTCACGGCCATCATCGGGCCATCCGGGTGTGGCAAGTCGACCCTCCTGCGCTGCCTCAACCGGATGCACGAGACGATTCCCGGCGCCAGCGTCACCGGCCGCGTGCTCCTCGACGGCCGTGACATCTTCGACCGCGCGGTGAACGCGATCGCCGTGCGCAAGCACGTCGGGATGGTCTTCCAGCGCCCGACGCCCTTTCCGACGATGTCGATCAAGGACAACGTGCTCGCCGGCCTCAAGGTGAAGAGCCAGACGCGCGCGCACCGCGGCGAGGCGGAGATCGTCGAGATCGCACTCAATCGCGCCGCACTGTGGGACGAGGTGAAGGACCGCCTGACGACGAGCGCCGTCGGACTCTCGGGCGGGCAGCAGCAGCGCCTCTGCATCGCGCGCGCCCTGGCGACCGAGCCCGAGGTGTTGCTTCTCGACGAGCCGACCGCGTCGCTCGATCCGATCAGCACGCAAAAGGTCGAGGAGCTCGTGTACGAGCTGCGAAAGGACATGACCGTCGTGATCGTCACGCACAACATGCAGCAGGCGGCGCGCGTCTCCGACGCGACGGCGTTCTTTCTCGCCGGCGAGATGGTCGAGCTGGCCCCTACGGCCGACCTCTTCACGACGCCGAAGGACTCGCGCACCGAGGCCTACATCACCGGACGGTTCGGATGACCGAGGCGACAATGTCGCCGGACGCGCCCACCACGCGCGCCGCGCCCATGCGGAGTGGGACGATCGAGGCGCGCCAATTCTCGTTCTGGTACGGGAAGAAGCAGGCGCTGGCGAAGGTGGACCTGGTGATCCAACCGCGCGCCATCACCGCGCTCATCGGACCGTCCGGGTGCGGCAAGTCGACCTTTTTGCGCTCGATCAATCGCTTGAACGAGATGATCCCCGGTACGCATTGGGACGGGAGCCTCCTCCTCGACGGCGGCGACATCTACTCGCGCGACACCGATGTCGTCTCGCTCCGCCAGCGCGTCGGCATGGTGTTCCAGCGCTGGAATCCGTTCCCGAAATCGATCTACGACAATGTCGCCTTCGGCCCGCGCACGAACGGCGAGCGCGACCGCGCGACGCTCGACCAGATCGTCGAGACGTCGCTCCGCAAAGCGGCGCTGTGGGACGAAGTGAAAGACCGGCTGCGCCAGAGCGCGCTCGGCCTGTCCGGCGGCCAGCAGCAGCGGCTCTGCATCGCGCGCACGCTCGCCAACGATCCCGAGGTGATGCTCCTCGACGAGCCGGCGAGCGCGCTCGATCCGATCGCGACGCAGAAGATCGAGGAGCTGCTGTTCGAGCTGAAGAAAGAGCTCACCGTCGTGATCGTCACGCACAACCTGCAGCAGGCCGCTCGCAGCTCGGACTATACTGCCTTCTTTTATCTCGGCAGTTTGGTGGAGTACGACACCACCGACCGCCTCTTCACGAGTCCGCGCGAGCAACGCACGGAAGCCTACGTCACCGGGAGATTCGGATGAGCGCCGACGCACCAAACGCCTCGCAATCGCCGCCGAGCGGCGGCCCGGTGGGGAGCGCCGGCTTCCGCCACTTTCACGAGCAGCTCGACACGCTCAAGCAGCGGTTGCTCGACATGTCCGAGCGCGCCGAGTCGCTCGTCGACCTCTCGGTCGACGCGCTCTTGGCCCGCGACGCTGGCAAAGCCGAAGCGGTGCTCGCCGGCGACAACGACATCGACCTGCTCGAGGTCGAGGTCGAGCAGCTGGCGATACAGCTCCTCGCGCTGCAACAACCGATGGCGCGCGACCTCCGCTTCATCATCGGCGCGATCAAGGTCTCGAGCGACCTCGAGCGCGTCGGCGACCACGCGGTGAACATCGCCCAGTCGGCATTGCGCCTGATCGCCAACAAGGCCGACATCACGCCCGATCCCGAGATCGAGGAGATGGCGCGCCGCGCCCGCCAGATGCTCAGCGACGCGCTCGACTCGTTCATCCGCGCCGACGGCGCGCTCGGCCGCGCGGTCTGCGCAATGGACGATCAGGTGGACGCGCTGCACGATTCCGTCTTCCGGATCGTCATCACGCACATGCTCGAGGATCCGAAGACGATCTCCGCGGCGCTCGAGCTATTTCTCGTCAGCCGCAACCTCGAGCGCGTCGCCGACCTGGCGACCAACATCGGCGAAGACGCCGTCTATCTCGCCGAGGGCAAGCAGATCAAGCACCACTACGAGGAACGCGGCCCGCGCGCGGTTGAATAGCTATCGTTCCAGCATGACGCACTCGATCCCGTCGGACGTGCTCGACCGTGCCGCGCCCGAGACGGCGCGCTGGTTCGCGCTCTCGCTGCTCGACGAGGCGACCGCGGCACGTGCGCGGCTCGATGAGGAAGATGACGCGGAAGCACTGCACGATTTCCGGGTCGCGCTGCGCCGGCTACGCAGCTGTCTCCGCTCGTACGCCGACGAGCTCGACGGCAGCGTCTCGAACAAGACGAGCAAGGAGCTGCGCGACCTCGCGCGGGCGAGCGGCGCGAGCCGCGACACCGAGGTGCATCTCGCCTGGCTCGCCGAGCAGGAAGCGACCGTCAGCGCGCGGCAGCGGCACGGGTGGCGTTGGCTGCGCGATACCCTCGCCGACCAAAAAGCGTCGAGCGACGCCGAGCTCGCGCGCGAAGTGCGCGCGGACTTCGCGCGCGTCTGCCGCCGGCTCGCACGCGGACTGCGCAAGCTTCGCATCACCGTCCGCCTCGACGAGCCGTCGCTCGCGATGAGTGGACGCGAGGTGACCGGGGCGCTCGTGCTCCAGCTCGCCGACGAGCTGGGCGAAACGTTGGCGTCGGTCAACACGCTGGACGACCAGAGCGAGGCGCACGCGGCGCGGATCGCCGGCAAGCGGCTCCGCTACGCGCTCGAGCTGCTGCGCACCGACGCGGCGTGTACCGGCGATGTGGAGCCGCTCGTCGAGTCGATCAAAACGCTGCAAGACCTGCTCGGCGACGTGCACGATGCGCACGTCTTTGGGGAGACGATCACGGCGCTGTCGGCCGACGCGGCCAGCGAGCACGCGCGTCAGGTGTCGACCGCGGTGTTCGTGGGCGACGACGATCGGGCGGCGGTAAAGCGCGAGCAGCGCAAGGACCCGCGCTTCGGCCTGCTCGAGCTCGTGCGTCGCCTGCGCCACCGCGGCGAGGTCGCGTTCGACGCTGTCGGCGCACAATGGCTCGGCGGGCGCGCCGAGGAATTCCTGCGCGACGTGCGCGCGCTCGGCGAGCGACTCGCCGAGGCGGGGCGATCGGTGCGGGAGATCGAACGCAAGTTTCTGCTGCGTGCCCTTCCCGAGATGCCGCGCGACCGCGCGGTGTTGGAGATCGAGCAGGGGTATCTCCCAGGTGCGCTGATCCACGAGCGCCTGCGGCTCGTGCGCGACGCCGACGGTGAGGAGCGGTGGTTCCGCACGCTCAAGGCGGGCGCAGGCCTCAGCCGCATCGAGCACGAGGAAGAGACGACGCGTGAGGTGTTCGAGGCGATGTGGCCGCTCACCGCCGGCTGCCGCGTGCACAAGCGCCGTCACGAGGTGCGGGAGGGCGACCTCACGTGGCAGATCGACGAGTTCGTCGATCGCGATCTCGTGCTCGC
>JBDUCS010000403.1:0-3237 GCA_040003335.1 Gemmatimonadaceae bacterium
GCCCGTACCACGCGCGCAGTCGCGGCAGCGACTCCAAGCGCGCTTGCGGATGAATATGGTGCACGATGTGGTAGCCGATGTTGCGCGGCGCCAGCATCACCGCGCCGAGGAGGCCGAGGTGGTTGTCGTTGGTCGTGGCGATGATCGTGTCGACGCGGCGATCGGAGACGCGCTCGTAGTTGTGCTCGATCAGCACGCGTCGCGCGGCGAGCACGGCGGCGACGACGACGGGAATGAGATAGCCGGCCGTCAGCGCCAGCGGCCACCGCACCGTGGCCGCGATCACGAGGGCGAGAAATGCCAGCTGCCCGAGCTCGGCGCGCGCGCAGTCGATCAGCTCGCGCGAGTGACGGAGGTCGTCGCCGCTCTTGTCCTGGAGAAAGACGCGTCCGTAAAAATTCCGCAGTGTCGGCACCACGAGCGCCACAACGCCGGCGAGCGGTCGAATGCTCCAGAACGGAACGAGCACGACTCCCCGCAGGAGCGTGTTGCGGATCCACCACCACGCTCCGCGGTCACCGCTCTTGAAGTACGGGTCCGTGTGCATACCGCTATCGCGGTGGTGGCGAATGTGATGATACCGCATCGCGTTGAGCGTGCTGGCGATCGGATAGCCGCAGAAGATTTCGACGGCGCGCACCCCCGCCGTCTTCCGCCGGAGCGGCATGTGTGTCGCGTCGTGCAGCACGACGCCGAGCGCATGGAAGCGGCCGGCGAGCGGCAGCACGAGCAGCGGCCAGAGCCATCGCGGCGCCATCGCCATCGCTCCCCAGAGCGAAATCATCATCGCCCATTCCTCGGCTGTCATCCGCGTCAGACCGCGCACGGAGGCGGGAGCGAGGAGCTCGCGCGGCACGGCGTTGCGCGCCAAACGCGGCGGCGCCGCATCGTCGAGTGAGCGCTCGAGATCGTCCACCAGATGGCGATCGGCCGGGTGGGCCTCGGCGACGCGCACGGTTTCACGTTGTTCGTTATTCAGCACGGAGCCCTCCGCGCGACAGAGTCTACCGCGAACAGCACACGCAGCACGCAGAGCCAGTAGAGTCCGGAATCGAATCCGTGTCCGCCCATCGCCGGCTGCGCGTGGTCGACTTCGGGCAGCAACACGTGGGGTAGTCCCGGCCAGATGAGCTCGTCGAGAAAGAACTGCCCGTCGTGCGCGCGGCCGGGGGCGATCTGATGCAGGCGCGCATGGAACGACTCGAGCCACGTCGTCGGCGTGGACGACCATGACGCGGTTTGGAGCACCGGGAACTGCCACGCAATGTCGCTCACGCGCTCGACGGCCGCGTGCCAGGCGGGCGACGTGAGCTCGCTCCCCGCGCGACGGGCGCCGAGCAACGTCACGCCGACGCGCTGCCCGACCTCGGCCGCCCGCCGCCGCGCGCCTCGCAGCGACGCCGCGTGCCGGCGCTGGAGCACGCTTTCCATGATGCGCGACGATCCGCGCGGCGTCTGTGACAGGGCGACGCCGTCACACCGGGAGGCGAGCGACGGATGCCACGCGAGCAGCGTGAGGCTTTCGAGGCCGCCGCGGCTGTGGCCGCAGAAGACGAGCCGTTCTCGCGTTTGGCGCCCCGCGATGTCCGCTGCGATCCGCTCGACATTTTCGCTCACGGTGTCGACCGGCGAGTTGCGCGCCAGCAACGCGTCGAAGCCGGCGCGCCGCAGCGCACGCAGCGCGTCCCACATGTAGCCGGGCATGTAGTGGCCGAGGAAGCCCCGCACGCAGACGATCGTCGTGTGCGACGCGCGGCTGCCGAACGAGTCGGCCGCGGCGGCCGGGCCCTCGCGCCACGCCTCGGCGAAGCGCGCGCTCCACGCGCGGTCGGGATCGGGCGCGAGCGTGGGCGTGCGCGGAAAGTGGGCCGGATAGTCGTCGAAGCCTTCGGGGCGCCAATTCATACCATTGCCATCTCGAAGGCCGGCGGCCGACCGGCGCCCATCGCGCGCGCCGCGGCGCGCGGCATCTTCGGCGGCACCACCGCGTACACCGTGATGGGCACCGTCTGCTGCACGTAGCCGCGCAGCGCGTCGCCGAGCCGCCACGCGTCGAAGTCGCAGAGCGCGGCGCAGTGCCACGGCGCGTCACGCCACTGGTCGAACACGACGCCGAGCATAGCGGCGACGTCTCGCCGCCGCGCGTCGGCGGTGGTATGCGCGGCAAACGCGAGGTGCGTGAGGTAGAGCATGCGCAGCGCCTCGCCCGCCCGCGGGACGCGCAGGGGCGCGCGCGGCATGGCGCGCATCACGCCGCCGGCCGCGCGCAACGCGGGCGGCACGCGAGAGACGACAGTCTCCTTGACGGCGGCCGCCGACCACGGCGCGACGCACGCGACGATCTCCTCGCCCTCTTCGACAAAGATGAAATCGTCGATCGCGAGGCCGCGCCACGTCGAGAGGCGGCGCGCGAGCTCGTCGCGAAAGCCAAACGCGAGGCCGCTGTTTGCCGCGTCGAAAAACGCCGCGATGCGCGGCGCATCGGATGGCATAGCACGGCGTACGCGACGGCTGCGCGACGAAGTGCCGGCGAGCGGAAGGCGTGCGACGAGGTTGCGCATCCGGAAGCGCGCGAGGGGGACGTAGGCGGGCGCGTCCGCGCGCTCGCGGCCGAGTGCCAGCCGCGCCGCGCGATTGTCGTCAAGAATCGCCGTGTACCAGTGCGTGCAGTCCGCGAGCTCGTCGATCTCGTGCGCGTGCGCGAGCAGCTCGGCGTAGAAGCGCCGCCACTGCGCGATCACGCGGCGGTCGAATCCGACGCGCAGGTCGCCGAGGTAGCCGACGGTCGTCGCGCGGCCGTCGATCCATCCCGGCCGCAACGACACGCTGCCGACGGTTCGCACGGCGCCGTCGTCGCCCACGCTCAAAAACACGTGCGCGCGCTCCGCCTGGTGCTCGAGGAGGGCGAAGAAGTTCGGCGCGCGACGGTAGCGCACGGCGAACGATGACGTCGCCATCGGCGCATTGTCGAAGAAGTCGAGAATGCGCGCGTTGTCGCTCGGCGCCCCCAGGCCTCCACCCGGATAGCGCGCCACGAAGTCGGCCAGCCGCATCACGACGCCACTAGAAGTAGCGCTTCTCGAGTACGGCCGGATCGTCGGGAAACGGCACCGGGGGCCGGAACATCAGCAGATAGCGATACCAGATTGGCTGCGTCTCGCGCGCGTCGCTGTTGCGATGCAGCTCCTGCCACGGCATCGCCGGGTGCCGGTGATGCGTGAGGTTGTAGTTGAAGTT
>JBDUCS010000110.1:0-10874 GCA_040003335.1 Gemmatimonadaceae bacterium
GAACGCCGAGGGCGACGAGGACGCGACGGTGCTCTCGGCGTACCTCGCGCACACGTATCTTGTCGCCGAGGATCGCGCCACTGAACTGCTCGTTCCATTCGACTTCTCGGACCGCGCATTGATCCAGCAGTCGCTCGGCGCGACGCACGTACTGATGCCCCAGCGCGGCCCCAAACGTGAGCTGATCGACCTCGCGGAGCAGAACGCGCGGCATCTCCTGGAAGAGTTCAAGCTCGCCGCGCTCGAGGCCGACGAGCGCGCGGTCGATCCGGTGTACGAGCTGCAGCGCGAGCTCGGGCTCGTGAAAGTTCCTCGCTCGCTCGTCTGCTTCGACATTTCAACGGCGCAGGGAACGGACACCGTCGGCTCCTGCGTCTGGTTCGAGAACGGACGTCCGAAGCGCGCCGAGTACCGCAAGTTCAAGGTGAAGACCGTCGAAGGGACGGACGACTTCGCGTCGATGCGGGAAGTCGTGACGCGGTACTTCACGCGCCGCGCCGAGGAAGGCAAGTCGCTCCCCGAGCTCGTGGTGATCGACGGCGGCAAGGGACAGCTGGGCATGGCACGCGCCGCCCTCGATGCGCTCGAGTTGGGCGACATTCCGACCATCTCGCTCGCCAAGCGCGATGAAGAGATCTTCGTCGTCGGCCGCAGCGAGTCGCTGCGACTGTCGCGTCGGTCGCCGGCGTTGCGCCTGCTACAGCGCGCGCGCGACGAGGCGCATCGCTTTGCCGTGACCTACAACCGCAAGCGCCGCTCGATGCGCACGGTGACGAGCGAGTTGCTCAAGATTCCAGGCATCGGCCCGAGCAAGCGCCGCGCATTGCTGCAAGCGTTCGGCAGCGTGCAGGGTGTGCGCGCGGCGGGGGAAGCAGAGATCGCGAAGCTGGCCGGCTTCAGCGAGAAGACCGCCAAGCTAGTATTGGGTGCGTTGCAGGAATCGTCGCCGGTACGTGAGGGCGCCGCCTCAACGAGTCCGGCACCGACACCCGACACCTGACACTCGGCACCATGCCTACCTGGTCTCTCGCGTGCTCCGCGTGCGCGCACACAGCCGCGGGCCAATCGCTCGCCGCCGTCTGCCCCGACTGCGGCCAACCCTACCTCGTGCGCTACGCATCCCTCCCGCGCGAGAAAAGCGCGCTGCTCGCGCGTTGGGATCAGTGGCGATATACGGCTATGCTACCGGTGCTCGACGGCGAGGTCCCCGTCTCGCTGGGCGAAGGGGCGACGCCGTTGATGGAGCTCCCGGGTCTCGCGGCGAGTATCGGTGTGCGGCGCCTGTGGGTGAAGGATGAAGCGCTGAACCCGACGGGCTCGTTCAAGGCGCGTGGCATGAGCGCGGCGGTCACGCGCGCGAGAGCGCTCGGCGTTCCCGGGCTCGTCGTGCCGACGGCGGGGAACGCCGGTGCGGCGCTCGCCGCGTACGGCGCGGCGGCGGCGATTCCCGTTCGCGTGTTCGCGCCCGACACGACACCGGCGTCGATTCTCGCGACGATCCGCGTGCTGGGCGCCGAGTTGGTCACGCTTCCCGGACACATTGGCGACTCGGGCAAGGCCGCGCGCGCGTTCGCCGCCGAGAGCGGCTACTTCGACATGTCGACGCTGCGCGAGCCGTATCGCATCGAGGGAAAAAAGACGATGGGACTCGAGCTCGCCGAGCAGCTCGGCTGGCGGCTGCCCGACGCGATCGTCTATCCGACCGGCGGTGGCACGGGATTGATCGGCATGTGGAAGGCGTTCGCCGAGCTGCACGCGATGGGCTGGCTGGCGGCCGACGAGCGTCTGCCGCGGATGATCACGGCGCAGGCGTCGGGTTGCGCGCCGATCGTGCGCGCGTTCAGCGCCCACGCCGACCGCGCGATCGCCTGGGAGCATCCCGAGACGCACGCCAGCGGACTACGTGTGCCCGGCCCACTCGGCGACCAGCTGATTTTGCGAGCACTCTACGAGAGCGATGGCGACGCATACGCCGTCGAAGAAGATGTAATTCGCGCCGCAACGCTGGAGTTGTCGGCCGCCTCGGGCGTTGACGCGGCTCCGGAAGGGGGCTGCGCGCTCGCCGTGACGCTAGCGCTGCGGAAGCTGGGCCGCCTGCAGGCGGATGATGAGGTCGTGATCTACAACACGGGCAGCGGCGCATCGTATCGGTGATCGGTCATCCGTGTTCGGTGCTCGGGGGAACTACGTCCTCGGCACCCGAACACCGAACACCGAACGCCGAACACCGATCACCGATCACCGTGCGTCCACTGGCACCCGGCACCGGGCACCGCCATTTTTCTTCATGCCCATCGCGATCCTCGACCCGTTCAGCGGCATCTCCGGCGACATGACGCTCGCCGCGCTGCTCGAGGTGGGACTCGATCCCGACTGGCTGCGCGCGCTCCCGGCGCGGCTCGGGCTCGACGGCGTCGAGGTCCGCATCACGCCCGTGCAGCGCGCCGGACTCGCCTGCGCCAAGGTCGACTTCGACATTCCGCCGCAGCCGCATGGGCGGCATCTCAAGCACATCCGCGAGATGGTGGCGCGCGCGAGCGTGCCCGCTAGGGTGCGCGAGCGTGCCGACGCGACGTTCCTCGCCATTGCCGCGGTCGAAGCGGAAATGCACGGCGTGCCGATCGAAAAGGTGCACCTGCATGAAGTCGGCGCCGTCGATGCGATCCTCGACGTCGTCGGCGCGATCTGGGGTTTCGAGCTGCTCGGCGTCGACAGGATTTATTGCGGCGCGATCCAGATGGGTGATGGATTCGTGACGGCCGCGCACGGCGTGCTGCCGGTACCCGCGCCGGCGACACTCAAGCTGCTCGAAGGCCATCGTGTACGGCCTGGTCCGGAGAACGCCGGCGAGCTCGTCACGCCCACGGGCGCGGCGCTCGTGCGCGTGCTCTCGAGTGGGCCGCCGCCCTTCGAATACACGCCGCTGCGCAGCGGCTATGGCGCCGGCGCCAAAGATCCCAAGGGGCGCGCGAATGCGCTGCGGCTGATTCTCGCAGAGGTCGCCGGCGCGCACGCCGTGGACGTGGAGCAGCTCGTCACGCTCGCCGCGGACATCGATGACATGGATGGCGAGTATCTCGCCGGCGTCGCCGATGCGCTGCGCGACCTGGGCGCGCTCGATGTGGTGCTCGTGGCGACGAGCATGAAGAAGGGACGACCCGGCGTGCGGCTGGAGGTGCTTGCCACGCCATCGCTCGCCGATCAGCTCGAGCGCGCAGTCTTCGCCAACACGACGACGATCGGCCTGCGCCGCGCGCACGTCGAGCGCCGCTCGCTCCCACGCGAGATGTCGGTGGTGCAGGTCGCCGGCGAGCCGGTACGGATCAAAGTGGTCACCCTCCCCGACGGCCGCCGCCGCGCCAAGCCGGAGTTCGACGACGTGCGCCGATTGGCGAACGTGACCGGCGTCACACTTCGGGCGGCGTTAGCACTCGCGAACGCCGAAGCGGAACGCATAATTTCAGATCGGGTACCCGGAGCGGCGGGCGACCTTGCCCATACTTCGCACCTTTCAGGAGATCGTCCATGAACTATTGTCGTCGCGCTCTGTGCGTGGCTCATGCGCTCGCGATTCCAGCGATCGTGCTCGCGCAGGCGCCAGCCGCGAAGCCCGTCTGCACGATCGAGTATGACAAGCTCCCCAAACCGGCCACGCTCGCGTACGTGACGGTGCTCGAGGGGAAAGCGACCGGCGACGCGCAGAAAAAACTGCTGCGCGACGGCCAAGCGTCCATCCAGGGTGGCAAGGTGGATCCGCTCGCCTCCGCGTACTACACGGCACGCGAGCTCATCTGGTACGCCGAACTGCCCGCCGCGCCGGCGACGATGAAACGCTCGGATCTGGGTTACGCCACCAACCCCGACGCGATGGTCGAGCTCTACCCGGCGATCGACAGCAGCCTCAAGGTCGTCGAGATCGCTCAGCCGGCGTGCTTCGAGCTCGTGACGAAAAACTATCGCAGCTACCTCTGGGGCAAGTCGATCAACCTCGCGGTGCCGTATCTCAACGCGACGCCCGCGGGCGCGGACAGCGCCGCGTTCCGCGTCAAGATCGACTCGGCAATCCGGCTCCTCGACCGCGCGAACAAAATCAATCCCGGCAAGCCGCAAGGGTATTTCTATTACTCGTACGCCAAGCAGAAGCTGGGCGACTGGGCAGGGTCGGCCGATGCGCTCAAGACCACGCTCCAGTACGCGTCGCCGGATGCGGTATCCAAGGACACGGTGCTGCGGCCCGTGCGCCACGACGCGTTGCTGAATCTCGGCGTCGCCTATCAGAGCATGATCGACATGATTGCCGATCCCGCCGCCAAGAAAGCCGCGGCGGCCCCCGGTATTGCCGCGTTCCGCGCGTTTCTCGCCGAGTATCCGACCGGCGAGCAGTCGGAAGCGGTCCAGCGCGCGCTGACGCGCATGCTGACGATCAGCGGTGACTCGACGGCGATCGCAGCGGCCAAGCTGGACATGTTGAAGAATCCGAAGAAGTACACGGAAGCGATGATCGTGAACACCGGCGTCGAAGCGTACAACGAGAAGACGGACAAGTCGCGCGAGCTCGCCGTGCAGTACTTCATCGCGGCGCTCACCGTCAACACGAATAGCCGTGAAGCGCTGCTCTACCTGCTCAATGCGCAGAGCACCTTGAAGCGCTACGACGAGGCAATCGTTACGGGCGGCAAGCTCCTCGCCATCGACCCGAACAGCTCGTTCGCATATCACCAGATCGCGTACGCATACCAGGAGCTCGCGAAGACGACCGCCGCCGCTCCAATGAAAAAGTCGCGCTCCGACTCGGCCGTGGCTTACACGGCCAAGGAGACGAAGCTTCCCGTGGTCGTCGCGATCAATAGCTCGACGCGCGAAAACAACGTGATCACCGTAAAGGGCGTCATCGAGAACAAGCAGAAAACGGCGAAGAAGGTTACGCTGCGCTTCGATTTTCTCGACGCGGACGGTGGCGTGGTCGGGACGTCGGAATCGCAGTGCCTGACCGCGGCGGCTCCGGGGGCGTGCACGATCAACCCGAATGGCAAAGAGCCGTTCACGGTCAGCTTCAACAAGCCGAATGCCACGTCCTACCGCTACGCGGCGCAAGTTCAATAGCCGGCATGGCTCTGCCAGCGCGGCCCCGGTGGCATTTCGCCGCCGGGGCCGTTTTGCGCCCTTAATTTGTACGGTGACAAGCGTTTAAGTTTATAGGCCAGTTGCTTTTGGCTTCATGAGTTCGTAAGTTACTTGACGTACGAGCAGTGACCTTCACGGGGGAACGAACACCGGCGGTGGTCCTTCCCCTGCTGAGTGAGTAGAGCCTCTATGATCCGCGTCACCCGCGCCCTCCAGGGCAGCATCGCCGAGCAGGTCGGCATTGGTCCAGGCACCGAGCTCCTGGCCGTAAACGGCCGCGAGCTCGAGGATTTTCTCGACTGGGAGTTCCTCACTGCCGACGACGACCTCGTCATCGACGCGCGCCAGGCCAACGGTGAGCGGGTCGTCTTCGACATCGAGCGCCCTGAAGGCGAATCACTCGGTGTCGAGCTCGAGCCGCCCCGCGTGCGGCGCTGCGCGAACCGGTGCGAGTTCTGCTTCATCGAGGGTCTGCCGAAGGGTCTCCGCCGCAATCTGTACGTGCGCGACGACGATTACCGTCTCTCATTCGCCTACGGCAACTTCGCGACGCTGTCGAACGTGAAGGAGAAGGACATCGCGCGGATCCTCGAGTACCGGCTATCGCCGCTGTACGTGTCGGTGCACGCGACGCCATGGGAGGCGCGCAAGGTGCTGCTCAACAACCCGCGCGTGCCGAACATCGTCGATCAGCTCGCGCGACTCGCGGCGGGCGGCATCCAGTTTCACGGGCAAATGGTGATCGTGCCGGGATTGAACGATGGCGACGTGCTGGAACAGTCGCTCACCGACCTGTGGAATCTGGGCGACGCCGTGCTCTCGGTGGCGCTCGTGCCGGTCGGCCTCACGCAGTTCTCGCACCTCTACACGGGCCAGTCGATGGACTCGGATAACGCCGAGCAGATCATCGTCGCCGTCGAGCGGTGGGAAGGGCGCGCGCTGGCCGAGCGCGGCGACCGGTGGGTCTACGGCTCGGATGAGCTCTACCTCCTCGCCGGCCGCGCACTGCCGGAGCCCGAGCACTACGGCGATTTCTCGCAGATCGAAAATGGCGTTGGCGCGGTCGCGTCGCTTCGGCAGCGCGTCGCGGCAGGCCTCGAATCACTTCCGCGTCTCGATGGCCGTCGGATCGGCGTCGTCACCGGCGTCTCGATGCGCGCGTTGATGCCGGCGCTCCTCGAGTCGCTCACCGCGCGCACCGGTGCCCAGTTCGAGCTGATCGTGCTGGAGAACTCCCTCTTCGGCGCCACGACGACCACCGCCGGACTGCTCGTCGGCGCCGATTTCCGCCGGGCGCTCGCCGACCGGCACGACCTCGATCTCGCGCTGATTCCGGCCGAGTCGATCAATGACGACGGTCTCTTCCTCGACGACGATTCGTTTCTCGCCGTCCGGGAGTCGCTCCCGATGCCCGTCTACCCCTCGTACGATTTCGTCGACGTACTTAAGGGCGAGGGATCGCCGGCGCAGGCGATGGAGACCGCACGATGAACATTCCCGTCGTCGCACTCATCGGCCGCCCAAATGTCGGCAAGTCCGCGCTCTTCAACAGGCTCGCGGGCGGCGACTCGGCCATCGTCAGCGAAGAGGCCGGCACCACGCGCGACCGGCACTTCACGCGCGCGGAGTGGGGCGGGCGGGCGTTCTGGCTCGTCGACACAGGCGGCCTGACGGAAGATCCCAGCCTCCCGATGGACGTCGAGATCCGCAAGCAAGTGCTCCAGGCGATCGACGAAGCGGATCTGTTGATGTTCGTCGTCGACGCCAAGGCGGGCCTGCATCCCAACGACTCTCGCGTCGTCGACATCCTGCGTACGTCGGGCAAGCCGTGGCTCCTCGTCGCCAACAAGGTCGACGATCCGCAGAAGACCGACTACTACGAGTTCTATGCGCTGGGCGCCGGCGATCCGCTTCCGGTATCGGCGATCAATGGCAAGATGACGGGGGATCTGCTCGACGAGATCGTGCAGCGCTTGCCCGAGGGCGCGGAAGACGAGAGTCCGTCGCTCAAGGTGGCCGTGATCGGCCGCCCGAACGTCGGCAAGTCGTCGTTCGTCAATCGGCTCCTCGGCGAAGAGCGACTGGTGGTGACCGACGTGGCGGGCACGACACGCGATGCGATCGACACGCCGACCGTCTACCACGGCCGTGAGTTCATCTTTATCGACACGGCCGGGCTGCGCCGCCAGTCGAAGATCGATGACGGCATCGAGTTCTACTCCTCGCTCCGCACGCGGCGCGCGATCGAGCGCGCCGACATCTGCATTCTGATGGTCGACGCGCAGACGGGAATCGAGAACCAGGATCTCAAGATCGCGCACATCGCCTGGGAACAGGGGCGCGGGCTGATTCTCGTGATCAACAAGTGGGACTTGGCGGAGAAGGAGAATAACACCGCGGCGAAACTCGAGAAGGAGGCGGGCGAGAAGGCGCCGTTCCTCAAGTTCGTCCCGTTTCTCTTCACGTCGGCGCTCAGCGGCCAGCGTGTGACGAAGATCATGGACCTGTTGCTCAAGGTCGAGACGGAGCGCGCGAAACGCATTCCGACGTCGCAGGTGAACGACGCGCTGCAGGCACTGCTCGCGCGACGGCAACCGCCGCAGGCCGCGGGACGCGAAGTGAAGCTCAACTACGCGACGCAGGTCGAGACGCAGCCGCCGACGTTCGCGGTGTTCGGCAACCATCCGGAGCTGGTGGAGGAGCACTACGTGCGCTACATCCACAACCAGTTCCGCGAGGCGTGGGGCTTCATCGGCAGCCCCGTGCGCATCCTGCTGAAGCGGAAATCGGCCTGAGTGCTGCCGCTCATCGGAGCCGCGCTCGCCTATCTGCTGGGATCGATCCCCTCGGCATTTCTCGCCGGCAAGTGGGTGCGCGGCATCGACCTGCGCGAGCACGGCTCCGGCAATCTCGGCGCGACGAACGCGCTGCGGGTGCTGGGATGGAAGATCGGCGTGCCCGTGCTATTGATCGACATTGCCAAGGGGGCAATTCCGGCCGCGTACTTTTCGCAGTGGTTCGCGCCGGCGGAAGTGGCGCACGCGGACTGGTACGCGATCGGCTACGGTGTCTGTGCGATCATCGGTCACGTCCGTCCGATCTTTCTGCTGTGGAAGGGCGGTGGGAAAGGCGTGGCGACCGCGGCCGGCGTGTTTCTCGCGCTGACGCCGCTTCCGACGCTCGCCGCAATCGGCATATTTGTGGTCGTGCTGTTCGTCTCCGGCTACGTGTCGCTCGGGTCGCTCACGTCGGCGGTCGCGCTCCCGGTACTCGTCGCTCTGCGCTATGGCATGCAGTCGCCGAAACTGTGGCTCGCGCTCCTCGTGGCGCTATTCGTCTTCTGGACGCACCGCGCCAACATCAGTCGATTGCGTCGCGGCGAGGAGCATCGCTTCGGTCGAAAGAAGAAAAAGAACGACGACGAGTCTTCGCGTGAGCGGCGCGCCGACTCGCGCGCCGACGCGCGCGCAGGCGAGCCGTCGTGACGCGCTGCGCTGTGGTCGGCGCGGGCGCGTGGGGTACCGCGCTGTCACAGATCCTGGCGACCGCGGGGCACGACGTGCGACTCTGGGCGCACGAGGCGGATGTCGTGGAGTCCGTGAACGCCACGCACGAAAACCGTCGCTTTCTGGCCGGCGCGCGGCTCGACGACGCGATCCGCGCGTCAGCGAGCCTGTCCGACGTGCTTGGCGGCGCCGAGCTCGTGACGTTCGTTGCACCGTCGCACGTGCTTCGCGATATCGCGCGTCGCGGTGCGCCATTCGTCGCCGCCGGTGCGACGATCGTCGTGGCGACCAAGGGCATCGAGCGCGGGTCGCTCGACATCATGACACGCGTGGTCGAGGACGAGCTTCCGGGTCGTGACGTCGTCGCGCTGTCCGGTCCGAGCTTCGCGGCCGAAGTCGCGGCGCGGCAGCCGACCGCGCTCGTTGCCGCGGCGCGTCGGCTCGCGGCGGCCGAGTGCGTCCAGCGCGCCTTCAGCACCGACACGCTCCGCGTGTACACCCACGACGACATCGTCGGCGTGGAGCTGGGTGGCGCGCTCAAGAACGTCATCGCCGTTGCCACGGGCATCGCCGAGGGACTGGGGCTCGGCTTCAATCCGCGCGCGGCGCTCATCACCCGGGGGCTCGCCGAGATCACGCGGTTGGGCGTCGCGCTCGGCGCGTCGCCGCTCACCTTCGCCGGTCTGGCCGGGATCGGTGATCTCGTGCTGACGTGCACCGGCGCGTTGAGCCGCAACCGCGCCGTCGGCATGGAAGTGGGGAAGGGAACGCCGCTCGCCCAAGTGTTGAGCGGCCGAGAGACCGTCGCCGAAGGGGTCACCACCACCGAGAGCGCGCACGCGCTCGCCCAGCGCGAGGGAGTCGAAATGCCGATCGTCCGCGCCGTCTATCGCGCGCTGTTCGAGGGCTATCCGCCGCGCGCCGCGATCACCGAGCTCATGTCGCGCGAGCTCCGTCCGGAGCAGGACCGATGACGAGCGGCGAGCCAGTTCAGGAATTCTTCTCGATTGGCGAGGTCTGCGAGCTCACCGACCTCAAGCCGCATGTCCTGCGCTACTGGGAGAGCCAGTTTCGCTTTTTGAATCCGGCGAAGAACCGCTCCGGCAATCGCGTCTATCAGCGCCGCGAGATTGAGCTGATTCTCCTCGTCAAGACGCTGCTCTACGTCGAAAAGTACACGATCGACGGGGCCCGGCAAAAGGTGGACGAACATCGCAAGAAGGGCGAGCTGAAGCCGGTGGCGCGCGCGGCGCTCGACGTCGAAGCCATCGCGTCCGTCGAGCGCGAACTGCGCGAGATTCTCGCGCTGTTGCGGGGCACGAAGTGAGCGACTTGATCGCGTGCGTGCTGCCGGCGCTCGACGCCGCGTGCACGCTGGGAGAGATCGCGCGCGGCGTGCGCGCGCAGGTGCCCGGCGTGTTGCTGATCGCCGTCGATGACGGGTCCACCGACGGCACCAGCGACGTCGCCCGCGCCAGCTGCGACGAAGTGCTGTCCTTCGATCGCAATCGCGGCAAGGGCGCGGCGCTGCGCGCCGGGATCGCGCACGCGCTGGACGCCGGCGCGGCGCGCGTGCTCACGATCGACGCCGACGGGCAGCATGAGCCGCGCTTCGCGCCAGCCCTTCTCGCCGCGCTCGACGGCGCGGACCTGGCGATCGGTGCGCGTGCGCGCGACGCACGCATGCCGGCGCGGCGCCGCCTCACCAACGGTCTGTCGAGCCGTGCGGTGAGCGCGATCACCGGCCTGACCGTCGCCGACGCGCAGTCGGGGTTTCGCGCCGCGCGGCGCGAGCTGCTGGAGCGCTGCGGCGACGCGCCCGGCGACCGATACGAGTACGAGACCGAGCTCCTCATCCGCGCGGCGCGCGCCGGCTTCCGCATCACGGCCGTGCCCGTCTCTACCATCTATGGCGCGCCGAGCCACTTCCACGGCGTGCGCGACACGGTGCGCGTGATCCGCACGATTTGGCGCAACCGCGCCGGAGCACACTAGACCATGGCCGCGCTGCGACTCCTGTGCTCGAACGATGACGGCATTCTGGCGCATGGCCTCGATTGTCTCGTGAAGGCGGCCGAGCCGCTGGGCGAGGTGACCGTCGTCGCGCCGGACCGCGAGCAGAGCGCGACCAGCCACTCGCTCACGCTCCACCATCCGCTACGGCCGGTGAAGCGCGGCGAGCGCCGGTTCCAGGTGGACGGCACGCCCACCGACTGCGTGATGGTCGCTGTCGAGGCGTTGATG
>JBDUCS010000404.1:0-3220 GCA_040003335.1 Gemmatimonadaceae bacterium
TAGACACGATGCCGCCGCGCTTGGCGTGCTCGCGCGGCGTGACGAGGCAGACGTCGCTGCGCGAGAGCGCCCACTCGACGGCCATGGTGACGAGCCGCGTCACGTGCGACTCGATGTCGCGCGGTCCTAGCTCGTGCAACAGCTCGAGGCTGGCGACGAAGCCGGCGATGTCCTGGAACGGAAGCGTGACGACCTCGAAACGCCGGGCATCGTCGAAGTACGTGAAATCGTAGTCGAGCAGCTTGGTGAAATCCTCGGACGCCTTCATCGCCATCCATCCGACATCGTGCGGCTCGAGCGCGCGCACGAGCTCGTCGCGCACGTAGACGAAACCGGTGCCCCAGGGCGAGAGGAGCCACTTCTGCGCACCGCACGCGAGGATGTCGATCGGCACATCGCGCACGTCGAGGGTAAGCGGGCCCAATCCCTGAATCGCATCGACGACGAAGTAGATGCCGCGCTCACGGCAGGCGCGGCCGAGCGTGGCCAAGTCGACGCGGTAGCCGGTGGCAAACGAGACCCACGAGACGGCGAGCACCCGCACGTTCGGACGGTCGAGGGCGCGAAGGAGCGCCGCCTCGTCAACCAGATCGCCCAGCGCCGGGATCATCTCGAACGTCACGCCGTCTTTCTCCAGCGCCATCCACGGATAGACGTTCGCCGGAAACTCGCGCGCCGGCGCGACGACGACATCGCCGGCGCGCAGCCCCAGCGCGCGCGCGGCGAGGTTGATGCCGTACGTGGTGTTCACCATCAGCGCGACTTCCTCGACCTTCGCGTTGATGAGCCGCGCCACCAGCTCGCGCGCGCGCGGCCGTGCCGAACTGGTGCTCGAGCGTGATCACCTGCGGCTCGGCGCGCATGGCGTTGAATGCGTTGACAGCGGCGAGCGTGCGGGCCGGCAACGGGCCGGTTGACGCGTTGTTCAAGTACGTCACGCCGTGGCGCGTGACGCGATCGAACTCGGCGGCTCGGAGAGCGAGAGGGTCGAAGGTCACGAGGGAATGGTGTTGGGTGGGGCGGAACGATGACGCGTTGTCGTGGTGCGTGTGCCATCGTGATGTTCGGGGGGGGCCCCCCGCGCTCCGGCGTTCGGAGCCGTCGCTGCCAACCGCCGGCTGCCCACCGACGAGTGGTCGAGCGCGTCCCGCAGCGCGTCGCCGAGCAAGTTGAAACCGAGCACCGTCGCGCCGATCGCCAGACCCGGGAAGAGCGATGTCCACGGCGCGTGCCGCAATTGATTCAGGTCGCGGCCATCGGCGATCATCAGACCCCAGCTCGTGGCCGGCGGCTGCACGCCGAGCCCGAGAAAGGACAGCGATGCCTCGGCCATGATCGCCGCCGCCATCCCCAGCGTCACGGCGATCACCACCGGCGCGAGCACGCTCGGCAGCACGTGACGCGCGATGATGCGGGTGTCGGCGGCGCCCAGCGCGCGCGCGGCTTGCACGAACTCGAGCTGCCGCACGACGAGCACTTGGCCGCGCACGAGGCGCGCCATCCCCGCCCACCCAACGACGCCGATCGTCACGAACACGACGCCGAGCGATGGCTGGAGGGCCGCGGCCAGCGCGATCAACAGGAGGAGCGTCGGGAACGCGAGCGTGATGTCGGCGAGCCGCATGATCGTCTCATCGACCCACTTGCCATAGAAGCCGGCGACGAGTCCCAGCGTGAGCCCGATCGCCAGCGCGATGCTCTGCGAGATGAGGCCGGCGGCGACCGACACTCGAGCGCCAAAGACGAGACGTGCCCAGATGTCACGGCCCTGCACATCCGTGCCGAACCAATGCGCGCGCGACGGTGCCAGCAGCTGCTCGCTCAGCGCCACCCGCGCCGGATCGCCGCGCGCGATGAGCGGCGCCAACGCCGCGGCCGCAAGCAGGAGCGCGACGACCGCCATCCCAATCCGCGCGCGGCGGTCAGCCCGAAGCTTCGTCCACGCGCTCATGCGCCTGCGCCCGCGACGAGCGCGCGCCCGCACGGCACGCGCAGCGCGCAGCGCGCGCAGCGGCGAGGGTCGGCGTGATTGGGCTCGACGTCCGCCGCCGAGAGATCGGCACGGAGCGCGGCGACGGTCTGTAGCAATTCGGCCTTGAGTGAATCGGTGAAGTCGATGCGGAAGCTACGGTCCGCGTAGCGCAGATAACCATAGCCGCCGAATCGCGCCTCGGTCTCCTCGAGCAGCAGACAATACGCGGCGAGCTGCACCACGTCGCGAAGCCACGGTGTCGCGCTGCGGCGCGTCGGTTTGAGCTCGACCGGGACGATGCGGCCATGCTCTTCAACGAGGTAATCCGGCTTTCCGGAGATGCCCGAGTATGCCGAACGCAGAATGCGCGACGGACGGGCAACGGGCCCGTCGCTGGCAATGATACGACCCGAAATGCCGGCGCGGGCCCGCAGTCGCCAGGCGATCACGGCGAGCAACAGCGCCGCCACCAGCGCGAGCGCGCCGAGCGCGAGACTCGTCACCGATAGTGCCAGCTCAGCGCCGCGATGCCGGCCAACGCGAGCATCGCCGCGGCCAGCGCGAGCGCACGCGCCAGCAGGAGTGACCATCCGTGACGCTCGTGGGCGTCGTGGCCTTCGCGATAGCGGGCGCTCGCCACGTCGCTGGCCGCGCCCCGCACGGCACGCAGCCACCACGCCCGGCGACAATACGCGTATTCACCCAGCTCCGATGCCGAGACGAATCGCTCGCGGTGCACCGGTCGCACGCGCTCGCGCACACTCACCGCACGGGCTCCGTAAGCGGATCACCAAGCGCGGGCGGCGTCCCGGGCTGTTGGTGCTTCCAGCGGCGGTGATGCCAGAAGTACTGCGTCGGATCGCGGCGCACCCAGCGCTCGAGCGCCGCGCTATATCGCGCGACAACACGCTCCACATCGGCGTCGCGATCGCCCGTCTGCTCGACCGGAATCTCTTCGATGCCGACGCGATAGCGTCCGTCGGGAAGTCGCATGGCGACGCCGAAGACGACCGGTACGTTCCACCGAATCGCCAGCACCGCCGGCCCCTTCGGCGTCTTCGCCAGCCGGCCGAAGAACGGCACCCACGACGATGCGGTGTTGAGCGCGCCCTGGTCGGCGAGGAAGGCGATCGCGCGATGCTCTTGCATCGCCTTCGCGGTGCGCCGCACCGCCTCTCGATCGCTGACGATCTTCATGCCGAGCTGTTCGCGGGTGCTGGTGAGGTACGCATCGAACAACGGATTGTT
>JBDUCS010000111.1:0-10837 GCA_040003335.1 Gemmatimonadaceae bacterium
GGGCGGGGAGTGATCGGCGATCGAACGCAGGGCTCGC
Organism: Gemmatimonadaceae bacterium; assembly: GCA_040003335.1. GTDB lineage: Bacteria > Gemmatimonadota > Gemmatimonadetes > Gemmatimonadales > Gemmatimonadaceae > JALZAE01. The sequence continues at coordinate 38 of JBDUCS010000111.1, forward strand.
GTACGTCGTCACGTTTTTCGTTTTGCGCTGCGCGTTTCGTATTTCATGGTCATTCCATGTTCGTCAGCGCGAACGACAGCCCCTCGAGCTCCATCGCCATGTTGACCGTCTTGAGCGCGACCGTGTCTGGCACCTGCAATTGGACGGGCGCGAAATTCATGATCGCACGCAGGCCGGCGCGCGTCGTGAGGTCGGCGACCTGCTGCGCCGACTCTGCCGGCACGGTGATCACCGCGATGTCGGCCGGCTGCGACCGGTTGTCGGGCTCGAGCTTCGCGAGATCGCGCACGAGGAATCCGTCGATCTTTTTTCCGATCTTCTGCGGGTCGGTGTCGTAAACGGCGACGATGTGAAAGCCGCGCTGGCGAAAGCCGCGATACTGCGCGAGCGCCGCGCCGATCTTGCCCGCGCCGACGATGATCACGCGCCAGTCTTTGCCGAGTCCGAGGATCTCGCGGAGGCGCGACGCGAGCTCGGGGACCGAGTAGCCCAGGCCGCGCTTCCCGAAGGATCCAAAAAAGGACAGATCCTTGCGCACCTGCGCCGAGGTCGTGCCGCCGCGCGCCGCGAGCTCGTCGCTCGAGACGGTGGCGATGCCGCGTCCCTCGAACTCTTCGAGGAACCGGAGGTAGAGCGACAGACGTCGAACGGTCGATTCTGCGATGCGCTTCACGGTGGTGACGTCTTGTGAATTGATTCACAAGGTTAAGCGCCGCGCGGCGAATTTGGTAGCCGTCGCGCCGGAGCGCATCGATCACCGACGCTCGCTAGTTTCTTGCCGATGGCAGTCAACGTCACCTCGGAGATCGGCCGGCTCAGGCAAGTCGTCGTCCACACGCCCGGCCCCGAGCTTCTCGCCGTCACACCCGCGACGCGCGAGGACTATCTCTACGACGACATCATCGACGTCGAGATCGCGCAGCGGGAACACCGCCGCTTTACGGCGATTCTCGAACGGTTTGCGCAGGTCTTCTACGTGCGCGATCTCCTCGGCGACGTGGCTGAGAGCGGCGCCGTGCGCGATCATCTCGTGCGCGAGACGCTCGACATCGTGCCCTCGAGCGACCTGGCGCGGTCGATCGGGGAGAAGCCGCCCGCCGAGCTCGTGCAGATGCTGATCGAGGGCGAAGCCGAGCCGCAGGGATCGCTGGCCCGCGCGCTCAACGAGTTCGGCTACGCGCTGCCGCCCGTGCCGAACCTGTTCTTCACCCGCGACGTCGCGATGGCGATGGGCGAGCATGTCATGATCGGCTCGATGCGCTACGGCGCGCGCTGGTCCGAGGAGCTGATCATGAAGACGCTCTTCCTGCATCATCCCATGCTGGCGAACTGTGGCATCCTGTACGACGGCGCCGCCGAGCGGCGGCACAACTATACGCTCGAGGGCGGCGACGTACATCCGCTGCGCGCCGACTTGATGATGATCGGCTTCAGCGAGCGCTCAAGCCCGGCGGCGATCGACCATTTGATGAATCTCGTCTTTGCCCAGACGCCGATTACCGACGTAATCGTCGTCGTGATGCCGAAGGAGAACACGGCGATCCATCTCGACATGATCTTCACGCAGATCGACCGCGAGCTGTGCGCCGTTTTCCCGCCGCTCTTCGTCGGTCCCGAGCGGCTGACGATTCTGCACCGGCACAAGGGGCAGCAGCACATGCGCGAGATGCCCAACGTCTTCGCCGCGCTGCAGTCCGTCGGGATGCCGATGGAGCCGATCTTTTGCGGTGGGGAGAGCCGTGGCATGCAGGAGCGCGAGCAGTGGGCGTCGGGGTGCAATTTCTGCGCGATGCGGCCCGGCCTCATCACTTCGTACGCGCGCAATACGGCGACGCTGCGCGAGCTGGAAAAGATGGGATTTCGCATCGTCCCCGCGGTTAGCTTCTTGACGGGCCAGGACCGCATCCGCGAGGATGAACGCGGCGTGATCACATTCGAAGGCAGCGAGCTCGTCCGCGGCGGCGGCGGCCCGCGCTGCATGACACTTCCGCTCGTCCGCGACGACCCATGGTCCTGACGGTGATCGGTGATCGGTGTTCGGTGCTCGGTTGCGCCGGCCCGCTCGTCGCGAGCCGGATTCGATGCGATCACCGAACAACGGTCACCGTTCATAGATGAGTCTAGGGCTTAGCTCCCGACCCGCTGAAACGTTCCTCACGGGACGAGCGATCGATCTGCTCACCGCCGGTCCGGCCGACTCGATCGCGCTGATCGAGCACGTGTGCCAGATGCCGGGCGCGCCGCGCGTCGTCGCCGAGTCGATGGCCCTGGCGCTGTTCGCCGAGCGGCCGGAGTTCGTGCGCGACGCGATCGGACGGTGGTGTCTCTCGCCGCGGGGTGACACGCACACGGCGCCGCACGCGGTCTACGAGCGGCCGGCGCATCGCGACGAGCTCCATGCGATGTCGTATGTCGTCGTCGACGTCGAGACGACGGGGTCGCGCGCGTGGAACGGCGATCGCGTCACGGAGATCGCCGCGGTGGTGGTGCGCGATGGCGTCGTCACCGACTCGTTCGAGACGCTCGTGAATCCCGAGCGGTCGATTCCGCCGATCATCACCGCGCTCACGCATATCTCGTGGGAGATGGTGCGGAACGCTCCGCCCTTTCGCGACATCTGCGAGCGCCTCCTCGACGTGCTGCATGGTCACGTGTTCGTCGCGCACAACGCCGAGTTCGATTGGCGCTTTCTTTGCGCCGAGGTGCATCGGGCGAGCGGCCGCACGCTCGACGGGCGGCGGCTCTGTACGGTGCGCCTCGCGCGACGCGTGCTGCCGCAACTCCGCAGCCGGAGCCTCGACTACGTCGCGGATCACTACGGCATTGAGATCGTGGGCCGGCACCGCGCGGGCGGCGACGCGACGGCGACAGCGCACGTGCTCGTCCGCCTACTCGATGATGCGCGCGACCGCGACTGCCGGGGTTGGGACGATTTGCAGCAGCTCCTGCGAAGACGCCCGCCGAAAAAGAAGCGCGGTCGCCGTCCGTCCGCGATGCCCCGGTCCGTCGATAAGGACACCACCGCATGAGCGCGCCCGTGCCCCTGATCGACACGCGGATGATCGGGTCGCTGCGTGTCCACGCGATCCAAGCCGGCGGGCAACAGCTCGATGGCGGCGCAATGTTCGGCGTCGTCCCCAAGCCGCTCTGGGAGCGCCGCATCCCGGCCGACGAGCGCAACCGTATCCCGCTCGGCATGCGCTGCCTCCTCATCGAGCACGACGCGGGGCTGATCGTGATCGACAGCGGAGCGGGGAACAAGGAAACGGACAAGTTCCTCGATATCTACGGAATTGAGAATCAAGGCGCCGACGGGCGAACGATGCTCGAGGACGGCGTGCGCGCCGCCGGCCACCGGCTGGACGACGTCGCGCTCGTGATTAACACGCACCTGCATTTCGATCATGCCGGCGGCAACACGTACCGCGACGTCGATGGCTCCGTGAAGCCCAGCTTCCCCAACGCGCGCTACGTCGTGCAGAAGGGCGAGTACGCTTACGCCACGCATACGAACGAGCGCACGGCGGCGAGCTATTTCGCGCCGAACTTCGTCCCGATCGCCGAAGCCGGCCGCTTCGACCTGATCGAGGGCGACCGCGAGATCGTGCGCGGGGTGTCGGTGATGCGGACGCCCGGACACGTGCCGCACCACCAGTCCGTGCGCATCGAGTCGGGCGGCGAGGTCGCCCTCTTTCTCGGGGACATTGTGCCGACCCATGCGCACCTGCCGCTGCCGTGGATCATGGGCTACGACGTCGAGCCGCTGGTGACGCTGGAGACGAAACGCACCCTGCTCGCACGCGCCGCGGATGAGCGCTGGCTCCTCGTGTTCGAGCACGACGCGTCGGTGGCGTGGGGGCGGGTGGCTCACGACGGCAAGGGCTACACACTCGCCCAACCTTGACTCGAGGCCGCGAACGGCCTAAACTTCGGTGCGACAACATAGTAAGTGGAGCGGCGCGAGCCGCTCCCACCCTCCGGCCCTCGGCTCACGCCGAGGAGTGCTGCAGGAGTCGATGACTCAGTGGCGCTCGCCGTCCGCTTCGTGCGGCCGCGGCGCCGATTGACGCGCGGACTCCGGAGGGTTGGGTCCGCGTTTTTCGTTTCCTTCATTCGAGGTTACGTGGCGACTTCTTCGAGCACCAACAACACGCAGGACACCACCAAGCGCGTTCGCGTCAACCGCCAAATCCGCATCAGCCCACTCCGTGTCATCGCGCCGGACGGCTCGCAGCTCGGCATTCTGGATTTGGACGTCGCTCTCGCGCAAGCCGAAGCGCAGGGGCTCGATTTGGTGGAGGTCGCACCGCTCGCTCGGCCGCCGGTCGTCCGGATCATGGACTACGGCAAGTTCAAGTTCGAGCAGGCGAAGATGGCGCGGCAGGCGAAGAAGAAGCAGCACGTGATCCATTTGAAGGAAGTGAAGTACCGTCCGGGGATCGACGACCACGACTTCGACACGAAGACGAAGCACGCGCGGCGGTTTCTGGATGAGGGGAACAAGGTCAAGGTCACGATGATGTTTCGTGGCCGGCAGGTGGCCCATCCGGAGTTGGGCAAGGCGGTGCTCGATCGCGTGGCCGCGGAGCTGGCGGACATCTGCAAGATCGAGAGCGACGCCAAGCTCGAGGGGAAGAACATGACGATGATCATCGCGCCGAAATAAGCATTAGCGCCCGCGCGGCCATCGCGCGACGCGAATTCACGGGAGTTTCTGCATGCCGAAGATGAAGACCCACAAGGGTGCGGCGAAGCGCTTCAAGGTCACCGGTTCGGGCAAGGTGAAGCGCCACAAGGCGTACAAGAGCCACATCCTCACGAAGATGAGCGCCAAGCGGAAGCGCAACCTGCGCCGCCCGGGTTTGATCGCCACGCCGGGCGATCAGAAGCGCATCAAGCGCCTGATTCAGGCATAAGGAGACCACATGCCTCGCGCCGTATCGAACGTTCCGCGCCTCAAGCGCAAGAAGCAGATCATGAAGGCGGCTCGCGGGGGCTTCGGCGCCCGGAGCAAGCTCTGGAAGGCCGCGAAGGAAAACGTCGAGCGCGGCTGGAAATACGCGTACCGCGATCGCAAGAACAAGAAACGCGATTTCCGAAAGCTCTGGATTACGCGCATCAACGCCGCCGCGCGGCTGAACGACATGAGCTACAGCGTCTTTATGAACGGGCTCAAGCTCGCCGGCATCGAAGTCGACCGGAAGATTCTGGCAGACTTGGCCGTGCACGATCCCGCCGCGTTTACGGTGCTCGCCGAGGCCGCTCGGGGAGCGCTCAGCGCGGCGTGAATCGGCGTGAATCGGTGATCGGTGTTCGGTGTTCGGTTGAGGACGCCGTCATACGCTGACCGGATTGTCATCGAGACCGCACAGCGTCGGCGACGCGAAAGCTTGGCGGCAGTTGACCTCGGGTCGGCTGCCGTCAATTTTTTCTCACTTCTGCAATCCGCAATCGTGACTGATTCCGTCGTCTCGCTGCAGGAATTCCTGGACGAGCTGCGTCTGATCGAAAACGAACTGCCTTCGATGCTCGAGACCGTGCACGAGACAATCGATCTCGATCGGGTGCACGTGCATTTTCTCGGGCGTCAGAGCGGGCGATTCCGTCTCGTAAGCGCCTGGCTTGGCCGGCTTCCGCAAGCGGACAAGCCGCGTGCGGGCGCAGAGCTCAATCGTGTGAAGAGCGCCGTCGAATCCGTGCTGGCGTCGAAGAGCGGCGAGCTCGCCACCGCACCCGCCTCCGCGCGCGACGATCTCACGCTGCCCGCGCGCCACCGCTGGCTCGGCGCCAAGCATCCGGTCACGATCGTGCTCGAGGAGATCGAGGCGATCTTCCGCGAGCTCGGTTTCACCGTCGCGCTCGGTCCCGAGGTCGAGCGCGAGTGGTACAACTTCGGGGCGCTCAACTTCCCGCCGAATCATCCGGCGATGGACTTGCACGACACGCTGTACCTCGAGGACGACGTCCTGTTGCGCACGCACACGTCACCGGTGCAGGTGCGAACGCTCCAGGCGCACACGCCGCCGATTCGTATTCTCGCGCCGGGCAACGTCTATCGCCGCGACTTTTTTGACGCCTCGCACGCGCCGATGTTCACGCAGCTCGAGGGACTCGCCGTCGACGAGGGCATCACCTTCGTCGATTTCAAAGCGACGCTGGCGCACTTCGCCGACCGCTTTTTCGGCCGCACAAAAACCAGATTCCGCCCGAGCTACTTTCCGTTCACCGAGCCATCGGCGGAGATGGATGTCGAGTGCCGCAACTGCGGCGGCGCAGGCTGCGTGGTCTGCAAGAGCACCGGGTGGATGGAGATCATGGGCTGCGGCATGGTGCACCCGAGCGTGATCGAAGCCGCCGGACACGATAGCGAGCGATACACGGGGTGGGCATTCGGCATGGGGCCGGGTCGCGTCGCGATGCTGCGCTATGGCATCCCCGACATTCGCATCCTCTACGATTCCGACGTTCGCTTTCTGGAGCAGTTCGCCGAATGAACGCCTCGTACGCGTGGCTCAAGTCGTTCGTGCCCTTCCCGCACTCGCCCGCCGAGCTGCGCGATCTCCTCACCGCGCGCGCGGCGACGGTGGACGATGTCGTGCCGTTGCGCGCCGATCTGGAGACGATCGTCGTCGGGCTGGTCGTGGAAGCGGCGGCGCACCCGGACTCCGATCACCTCCACGTCACCAAGGTCGATGCGGGAACGGGTGAGCTCCTCGACGTCGTGTGCGGCGCGCCGAACGTGCGGGCTGGCTCGAAGTATCCGTTCGCCGGCGTCGGTACGACGCTACCCGGCGGGCTGACGCTCGAGCGGCGCAAGATTCGGGGCCAGTGGTCGAACGGCATGCTCTGCTCGGCGCGCGAGCTCCAGCTCGGTGACGAGCACGATGGCATTCTCGAGCTCGACACGGACGCGGCGCCGGGCACACCGTTTCTGCACGCGTATCCCGCGGGCGACACGCGGCTCGTGATCGACGTGCTTCCGAATCGCCCCGATCTCCTGTCGCACGTCGGCGTCGCGCGTGAGATCGCCGCGGCGACGCGCCTTCCGATGTCGCGCGAGCTCCCGGTCGCGCTCACGGCGAGCGTACCGGCGGCGGTGCGGGTGGCAGCTCGAGGGACCACGGGCGGCGTGAGCGTGCGGCTCGATGACGCCGCGGGATGCCCGCGCTACATGGGCGTCGTCATCCGCGGCGTGCGGGTGGCCCCAAGCCCGGCCTGGCTGACCGACCGGCTCGTCGCCGTCGGGAGCCGGGCGATCAACAACATCGTCGACGTCACGAACTACGTCATGCACGAGAGCGGTCAGCCGATGCACGCGTTCGACGTGGCGAAGCTCGCGGGACCAGCGCTCGTCATTCGGCGCGCACGCGACGGCGAAACGATCGTCACACTCGATGGCGTGTCGCGTGCGCTGCGCACGGACACGACGGTGATCGCCGACGCCGAGCACGCGCAGGCGATCGCCGGCGTGATGGGCGGCTCGACGAGCGAAGTGAGCGATGCGACGACCGATCTCTTGCTCGAGGTCGCGCATTTCGATCCGGCATCCGTCCGCCGCGCGCGCGTCGCGCTCGGACTCGCGACCGATGCGAGCTATCGCTTCGAGCGATACGTGGACATCGAGAACGCCGCGCACGTGCTCGAGCGCACGGCGCAGCTGATTGTCGCGCTCGCCGGCGGCCGCATCGACGGCGAACCGGTGGACGTGTATCCCGACCCGCGCGCGCCACGCCACGTCCCGCTGCGCGTCGCGCGCGTCGAGCGCCTGCTCGGCGTCGCGGTCGCCGCGCGCGACATCAAAGAACTGCTGACCGCCGTCGGCTTCGCCTTCGCCGCCGGTGATGGCGTGGCGCTCGAGGTGACGGTGCCCGCGTGGCGTTCGGACGTGATCGGCGAGATCGACCTGATCGAGGAGGTCGCGCGGCTGCGCGGCTACGAATCGTTTCCCGACGACTTGCGTCCGTTCCGCGTCGGAACGTCACCCGATGCGCCGCGCGCGTCATTGGAGCGCGCGGTGCGCACCCGCCTCGTCGCGGCGGGACTGCTCGAGACACGGTCGATGCCTTTCGTCGCCGGCGCAGACGAGGGTTTCGTGCGCGTCGCCAACCCGCTCGCCGCGAACGAGGGATACCTGCGGCGCGAGGTGCTCGACACGCTGGCGCGCCGCGCGGAATACAATCTGGCCCGAATGCAGCGCAACGTCCGCCTCTTCGAGATCGGCGCGACATTCGCGCCGTCGGGGAGCGCGATGCCGGTGGAGGAGGTTCACGTCGCGGCGCTCGTGATGGGCGCGCGCCGGCCGCCGCACTTCACCGAGCAGTCGCCACCGGCATTCGACGCCTGGGACGCGAAGGCGCTCGCCGAGGAGCTCTTGGACGCGATGCGAATCGCCGACGCGTCGCTCGTGCCGGGCGACGGCGACGTGCTGTGGAACGTGCGCCGCGCCGGCGAGCACATCGGCGGCGTGTCGCGTGTAACGCTCGACGCGCCCGTGTGGGCGGCGCCCGCCTTCGGTATCGAGATCCGGTTGGCGGCCGTCGACTCGTCGCCGGTTGCCCCGGCCGGCGCGCACGCTCCCGCCGCCACGTCAGCGGCGCCGACGCGCGCCGCGATCGCCTATCGCGCGCTTCCGACGACTCCGTCGTCGGAGATCGACGTCGCGCTCCTCGTGCCAAGCAACCTGCCCGCGGCGATGGTCGAGGAGACGATCCGCGCCGCGGCGGGCGGGCTGCTCGAGTCGCTCGTCGTCGTCGACGAATATCACGGCGATGGGGTGCCCGCGGGCTTCCGCAGCATCGCGTGGCGTCTCACCTTCCGTGATCCGGCGCGCACGCTCCAAAGCAAGGAGATTGCGGGCCGTCGCGAGAAGATTCTTCGCACCCTCGAGAAAGAGCACAATGTCCGACAACGATCGTCCTGACCTGACCGCGTTTCATGAGCTGGAGCACACGGTGCGCGCGCTCGGTCACGAGATCGCGCTCTGGCGCCGTCGCGCCCAACTGGCCGAGTCGCGGCTGCGCGAGATCGAGACGGCGCTCGCCAAGGGCGACGCCACGCACCCCGACCGCGTCGCTTCGGTCGAGCGCGAGAACGCGGATCTGCGCGGCCGCCTCGAGACGGCCGCCGAGCGCATGCGCGTGCTCGTCGACCGGACGCAATTTCTCAGACAGCAACACGAGCTGGAGAGCGAGCGATGAGCGAGAAAAAGAGTGTCGTCCGCGTCTCGATCGTCGGCGAGGAGTATACGATTCGCACCGCCGCGTCGCTCGAGCACACGCGTGCCGTGGCGCAGTACGTCGACCAGGCGATCCGCGCCGTGCTTAATGCCGGCACCGTCGTGGAGTCCCACAAAGCGGCGATCCTCGCCGCGCTGCAGATCACCGACCAGCTCTTTCAAGCGCGAGAGGAGCAGGGTGAAATGACCTCGGCGATGCGCTCGCTAAGCCACGACGTGGCGAGCTGGATGCCGGCGCATAAGTCGGCAGAGTAGAGGCCCCCACAGAGGGGCTGACGCCCGACGCCTAGCGCGCTCCCATCGTTTGCCTTTCCGCCAACCCCGCCTTAGGTTCTCAGAGTACCGCGTAGAACCCGTAGTTCCATGCACTCGTTGCAGTTAGACCGTCCCGACTCGCGCCCTTCGCCGGCGCTCGTCCGGGCGGCGTGCGCGGCCTGGAACGACGGGTTCGCTCCGTGGTGTTACCTCGTCCGCGCGGCGACGCAGCCGCGCTGGAGTATAGATCCGATGAGTCAGACCATTCTGTTCGCCGCGCTCGGCGTACTCGCTCTCATCGCCGCCGCGGCGTCGTTCATTTTCGGAAAGTCGGCCGGCCGCAGCGCCGAGCGTTCCACGCAGGCCGCGGCGAAAGCGACGGCTGAAGAAACGTCGAAGCGGATACTCGACGAGGCCGGGCGCGAGGCGGAGACGATGCGGAAGTCCGCCGTCGTCGCCGGCAAGGAAGAGACGATCAAGCTCCGCGAGACGTGGGAAGCGGAGGCGTCGAAGCGCCGCGAAGAGCTCGAGCGCGGCGAGCGCCGGATGCAGGAGCGCGAGTCGAATCTCGACCGCAAGCTCGACATCCTCGAGCAGCGCGACAAGGACATCGGCAAGCGGCAGAGCGACCTCGGCCGCCGCGAGAAGACGGTCACGGACCGCGAAGCCGAGCTCGACAAGATGATCGCCGACGAGCGTCGCCGGCTCGAGCAGCTCGCCGGCATGTCGCAGCAGGAAGCGAAGGGGGAGCTGATTCGGCGCATGGAGGAAGCGGCGCACGCCGAGGCGGCCAACAAGGTGCGCGAGATCCGTGAGACGGCGCGCCGCAACGCCGACCGCGAAGCGAAGAAGATCGTCGCCCTCGCCGTCCAGCGGATCGCCGCCGAGCACACGTCGGAAATCAGCGTATCGTCGGTCTCCCTGCCGAACGACGAGATGAAGGGACGCATCATCGGCCGCGAAGGGCGCAACATCCGCGCGTTCGAGCTGGCGACCGGTGTGGACGTGATCATCGATGACACGCCCGACACGGTCGTCGTGTCGTGCTTCGACCCGGTGCGGCGCGAGGTCGCGCGGCTCTCCCTAACCAAGCTCGTCGCCGACGGCCGCATCCACCCGGGCCGCATCGAGGAGGTCGTCGCCAAGTCGCGCAAGGAAGTCGACCAGGCGATTCAGGAGATGGGCGAAGCGGCGGCGTACGAGACTGGCGCGCACGGGCTACACCCGGAGCTGATCAAGCTCGTCGGCCGCATGCACTACCGCACGAGTTACGGGCAGAACATCCTCGCGCACTCGAAGGAAGTCGCGCA
>JBDUCS010000405.1:0-3184 GCA_040003335.1 Gemmatimonadaceae bacterium
ACCGCGCTCAACGACACGACCGATCGCGTGAAGGCGATCGAGGCGGGCGGCGACGACTTTCTCACCAAGCCGCACAACCGCCAGATCTTGAGCGCGCGCGTCCGTTCGCTGCTGAAGCTCAAGTTCGCCACCGACGCGCTCGAGGACAGCAACCGCAAGCTCCGCGAGTTGGAGAAGGTGCGCGACGACCTGATGAAGATGGTCGTGCACGACCTGAAGACGCCGTTGACGTCGGTGATCGCATCGCTCGAGATGGTGGTGGACGGTGACTTCGGAACGGTACCGGGCGCGGCGCGTGAGACGCTTGTCGACGCCGAGTCGAAGGCAGAGGATCTGCTGGGCCTGATCGAGGATCTGCTCGAGGTGGCGCGTATCGAGGAGACCACCGTGCAGCTGGCGACGCAGCCGATCGCGCCGGGCGCGCTGTTGGCCGAAGTGGCGCACGAATGGTCGGTTCGCTTTCAGCAGGAGGACGCGCGCCTCACGGTCGACGTCGCCGAGGACACGCCGGTGTTCCACGCCGACAAGGCGTTGCTCAAGCGCGTCTTCGCCAATTTGATCCAGAATGCGCTCACCTACACGGCGCGCGGCGCCGAGATCACGCTGAGCGCTCGTCGCGACACATCGGGCGGCGCGCTGTTCACGGTCGCCGACAACGGCCCCGGCATCCCACCCGAGTATCACGAGCTGATCTTCCGGAAGTTCGAGCGCGTCAAGAATCCGGAGACACCGCGGGTGCGCAGCTCGGGACTCGGTCTCGCCTTCTGTAAGCTGGCGATCGATGCGCACGGCGGCCGCATCTGGGTGCGGAGCGAAGAGGGCAAGGGGAGCTTTTTCCACTTCGTGCTCCCGGTGCAGCCCGGGCCGCGGCGCGGCGTGAGCGCGACGTGAAGATCTTTCTCGCGACCTTCGGCTGTCGCGCGAATCACTACGACAGCGAGGCAGTGCACGCGATGCTCGTCGCCAGCGGCCACAGCGTCGTGGCGGCCGCGGCCGACGCCGACGCAGCGGTGTTCAACAGTTGCGCGGTCACGGCGGACGCCGTCGCCGACTTGCGACAGCAGGTGCGCCGGGCGGCGCGCGCCAATCCGTCGCTCCGCTCCGTCGTGATGGGCTGCGCGCCCGCGGCGCACGACCGCGAGCTGCGCCTGCTCCCGACGGTGGAACGGACGGTCGCCGGCGCCGACCTCGTCGACCTCGCCGACTGGTTGGGGATCGCGCCGCGATTCGCCGCGGAGCGCGCGGCGCGGCAGAGCGGCACGCGGGCGGTGCTGCGCATTCAGGACGGGTGCGACGAGCACTGCACCTTTTGCGCGACGACACTCGCGCGCGGCGCCAACCGGTCGCGCGCGGCCGACGAGCTCGTGGGCGAAGCGACGCGGCTCGCCGATGCGCACGCCGAGATCGTGCTCACGGGCATCCACATCGGCTCCTACGGCGACGACCGCGGCGATTCGTTGGGCGGATTGGTCGAGCGGCTCGTGCGTGCGCTCCCCGCGACGCGCTTCCGGCTGTCATCGCTCGAAGCGAGCGAAGTCGATGCGCGACTGCGCGAGCTGTTCGCGCACCCCGAGTCGCTCGCGCCACACTTGCACGCGCCGCTCCAATCCGGGAGCGATCGCGTGCTCAAGCGCATGGGCCGCCACTGGTACTCGGCGCGCTCGTACGCCGACGCGATTCACGACATCGCTGGCGCGCGCGCGGCGTTCGGCGTCGGCGCCGATGTGATCGCCGGCTTCCCGGGCGAGACGGACGACGATCACGCCGCGACGATGGCGCTGGTGCGCGAGATGCCGTTCACGTACCTCCACGTCTTTCCCTTCTCGATGCGGCCGGGGACGGCCGCCGAGCGTCTGGGCGTCGCGGTCCCTGGCGACGTCGTGACGCGTCGCGCGCGCGAGCTGCGCGAGCTGGCCGCGAGCAAGAGCGCGAGTTACCGCCGCGCGCGCGCCGGCGGCGAGGCCGACGTGATCGTGATCGGTGACGCTGGGAGGCGCGAAGGATTGACCGGCGATTTTCTGACCGTGCGCATCGCCGACGAGTCGCTCCCGCGTGGCGCACGAGTGAAGGCCACGCTCGCGTTGGCCGACGGCGCGCTGTCCGCGCACGTGACGCGCGCATAGCTTTCCGTACGCGAACGAACCTCCGCGCCGGACAATCGGCGTAGGGTGCGACGCCCGACGCCCCCAACGAGCCCCCGATGAGCGAAGTCCGGAGCACGGTCTACATCGAGACGTACGGTTGCCAGATGAACGTCTCCGATTCGGAGCTCATGTACGGCCGTCTCGCCGAGTACGGCTACGATGCGGTCGGCGGGCCGGATGGCGCCGACGTGATTCTGGTCAACACGTGTGCGATCCGGGATCACGCCGAGCAGCGCGTCGTCGGCCGGTTGGGCGAGCTCAAGCGACACATGAAGAAGGGTGCCGTGCTCGGCGTCACCGGATGCATGGCCCAGCGTCTCGGTCCCGTCTTGCTGCAGCGCGCGAAGCACGTGCACCTCGTGATCGGTCCCGACGGTTACCGCGCGCTCCCCGCGTTGATCGACGGGGCACGCCGGGGCGAGCGAGTCGCGTCGGTCGACTTCGATCTCGAGGAGCACTACGAAGACTTCCGCGCCGCCCGCTTCGAGGGCGCGCGCGCGTGGATCCCGGTGCAGCGCGGCTGCGATTACAAATGCACCTACTGCATTGTTCCGATGACGCGTGGCCCCGAGCGCTCGCGTAAGTTGGCCGACGTCGTCCGCGAGGCGCGTGAGATCGTCGAGGCCGGCATCAGCGAAGTGACGCTGCTCGGCCAGACGGTGAACTCGTACACGGACGGCGAGCACGACTTCGCCGACCTGTTGCGCGCGGTCGGCGCGGTCGACGGCATTCGCCGGCTGCGCTTCACGAGCCCGCACCCCAACGACTTCAGCGAGCGCGTGATCGACGCAATGGCGACGACGCCGGCGGTGTGCGAGCACGTGCACTTGCCCATGCAGTCCGGCTCGACGCGGATGCTCAAGCGCATGCTGCGCCGCTACACGCGCGAGGGATATCTGGAATGCGTCGCGCGGCTGCGATCGGCGGTGCCGGGGTTGGCGCTGACGACGGACATCATCGTCGGCTTCCCCGGCGAAACGGAGGCGGAGTTCGAGGAGACGCTGAGCGCCGTGCGCGAGATCGGCTTCGACGACGGCTAC
>JBDUCS010000112.1:0-10643 GCA_040003335.1 Gemmatimonadaceae bacterium
CCGCGTCGCCGCGCTCGCGCCGGCGCTGGCCACGGCGCCGGCCGATGCCGCGCCCGCGGCCGCCGCGGCCACCGCGCCCCACGCTGAGTCGACGATCGTGCGCCAGCGGTCGATGCGCGACGCGGCCCAGCTCCTCCAAGCCGCGCTCGCGGTGCCGGCCGAGGCGCAGGGCTTAGCGGGTTATCCCGCGGCCATCGTCGGACACCACGCGCGCAACGAGCGGAAGCTCGCGCTGCTCGTCGAGGTGGCAAAAGGGCTTGCGCGCGCGGTCGAGCTTACGCGTCTCCTCGACAACATCACCGAATACGTATTCCAGACGATGGACGTCGACCGCGTCGCGATCATGCTCAGCGACGAGAGCGAAGCACTCGTGCCGACGCTGGCGCGTGACCGCACCGGCGCGCTCGACGGGCGCATCGTTCCCCAGTCGATCTCCCGTCGCGTCGTCTCCGCCCAGGTGGCAATTCTGTCCGACAACGCGCCGGAAGACTCGCGCTTCGGCGGACAATCGATTCTCCAGCAGCGTGTACGCTCGGCGATGTGCGCGCCGCTCGTTGGGAGCGACGGCCGCGTGCACGGCGTGCTGTACGTCGACAACCTCACGGAGACGCATCGCTTCGGCGACGAGGATCTCGACTTCCTGATCGCCTTCTCCGGCATCGTCGCCGCGGCGATCGACAACACGCGCCTCGCCGAGCGCGTGCGGCGCGAGTCGCTCGTGCGCAGCAATTTCGAGCGCTACTTTGCGCCGAACCTCGCTGCCCGCATCGCCGGCGAGCAGGGCGAAGTGCGGCTCGGCGGGGAGAAACGGCGCGTCGTCGTGCTGTTCAGCGACATCCGCGACTTCACGCCGCTCTCCGAGACGATGAAGCCCGACGAGGTCGCGCGGCTATTGAGCGAGTACTTCACGGTGATGGTGGAGTGCGTGTTCCGCCACGGCGGGACGCTCGACAAGTTCGTCGGCGACGCGCTCATGGCGCAGTGGGGCGCGCCGCTCGGCGCCCCCGATGACGCCGACCGCGCGATGCGCGCGGCGCTCGACATGCTGCGCGAGCTCGAAACGCTGAACGACGGCTGGCGCGCGGCGGGCCGCCCGGCACTCGAGGTCGGCATCGGCCTCAACGTCGGCGAAGTCTTCGCCGGCAACATCGGCTCGGAGCGTCGGCTCGAGTTCACCGTGATCGGTGACGCGGTGAACACCGCGGCGCGGCTCTGCTTCGCGGCCGGCGGCGGGGAGATTCTCATCACGGGCGAGCTGCGCGCCGCGCTCGCTGATCCGCCGCCGCTCACGGAGCGCGAGCCGCTCGAGCTCAAGGGCAAGGTCAAGCCGGTCCCCGTATTCAGCGTGACCGCGTGAGCGCACCGCCGGGCTACTCCCGGGTGCGCGCGCCGGGTCGTGCGACACTCGTGGCGCGTACGACGCATCTCGAGGCCGTCCGTGACGCCATGGACGGCGGCACCCTCTACGAGTACGCCTCGCATCACGCCGAGGCGCGCGCGATCGCCGGACGGAGCGTCGTCTACGCGGTGCCACTCCCGGACGGCGAGACGCGCGTCGTCGTGCGGCACTCGCGGCACGGCGGTGTGCTCGCCGCGCTCACCGGCGACCGCTTTCTCGCGCCGACCCGCGCGCCGCACGAGCTCGCGTGCGCGCTCAGGCTGGCGCGGCGCGGTGTGCTGACGCCGGAGGTGATCGCTTACGCGACCCATCCCGCCGGCCCCCTGCTCCGCCGCGCGGACGTCGTGACGCGCGAGGTGCCGAACGCGCGCGATCTCGACCGCGCGCTCACCGATGCGGACGACGACGGTGCGCGGCGCGCGATGCTCGACGCCGCCGCCGAGCTGTTGCGGCGCCTCGCGGCGGCCGGCGCGCGCCATCCGGATCTCAATCTCAAGAACATCCTCATCGCCGCAGACGACGACGGCGCTCTCGAAGCGCTCGTGATCGACGTCGACCGCGTCTGGTTCGCCGCGGGGAGCGCGGCGGCGGTCGGCGATGCGAACTTTCGCCGCCTCGCGCGGTCGGCGCGCAAGCGGCGCCGCGAGCACGGGACACCGATTGACGAGCGTGAGCTGCGCGCGCTCGCGGCGGCGGCCGGCGCCTCGTTCTCCAGTGAGTGACACCACGACATGAGCAACGCGAAATATCTGAAGCATCCCGGCATGCTCCTCAAAAAGCTCCAGTGGCAGGCCCTGTATCGCGGGCCGCGGCACGACGTGACTGTCGACACCGCGAACGGCCGCCTCACCTTCGACAGCCGCGACAAGCTGATCGGCAAGCACCTGTACATGGACCGCGGCTACGAGATCGATCAGATCACGCGTTCGATCACGCTCCTGCGGGACGGCGGCCACCTCCGCGGCGACGGGCGAGGCATCGTGCTCGACGTGGGCGCCAACATCGGGATGATCTGTATCGCGCTCCTGCGGCTCGACTACTTCGAGCGGGCCGTCGCATTCGAGCCCGGGCCGGGCAACTTTCGACTCCTCATGCACAACGTGCGGCAGAACCATCTGCACGAACGCATCACGTGCGTACCGTACGCGCTGTCGTCGAGCGAGGGGCACATGGAGCTCGAGCTGTCGGACTACAACTCGGGCGACCATCGCATCCGGAGCACGAAGATGCGGGGCGCCTACCGCGAGGACGAACGCGACACGGTCCGGGTGTCGGTGCATTCGCTCGACACGCTGCTCGGCCACCAACGTATTTGCGACCCGGACGAGGTGTCGATGATCTGGATGGACATCCAGGGGCACGAGGGTCACTTCTTCGAGGGTGCGCGCCATTTTTTCGCCGAGCATCGCGTGCCGGTCGTGAGCGAGTTCTGGCCGTACGGCATCGCGCGCTCGGGGATGGAGCGCGCCCAGTACATCGCGATCGCCAGCGAGCTCTTTACGCATTTCTATGCCCGGCAGGCCGGCGTCTACGGCAAGCGGCCGATCGATGACATTCGCGAGCTGTTCGAGCTGTATGCGGGACCGAAGCAGGTGACCGAAGCGATCTTCGTTCGCGACGAGTGAGGCGACGGTGACTACGCCGGCCCTCCCCCAGCGACAACTCGCGGGCGCGCGCATCGCGATCGTGATGATGAGCGCGATCGGGGACGCCGTGCACGTGCTTCCCGTCGTCACCGCGCTCAAGCGTCACGCACCGGACG
Source organism: Gemmatimonadaceae bacterium (assembly GCA_040003335.1). Lineage (GTDB taxonomy): Bacteria > Gemmatimonadota > Gemmatimonadetes > Gemmatimonadales > Gemmatimonadaceae > JALZAE01. Next base: position 3,162 of record JBDUCS010000112.1, read on the forward strand.
CGCGCATCACCTGGGTATTGCAGCCCGGCCCGGCCTCGCTCGTGCGTGGCCACTCGGGCGTCGACGAGATCATCGTCTTCGAGAAGGCGAAGGGATGGCGCGCGTTCGCCGGCGTGCGCGGCGCGCTTGCCGGCCGCCGCTTCGATCTCGTCCTCGCGCTCCAGGTGTACGTGAAGGCCGGCATCGTCACCGGCATGATCTCGTCGCCCATCAAGCTCGGCTTCGACCGCGCGCGGGCCCGCGACATGAATTGGATCGTCACCACGCACCGCATTGCGCCGCACCCGCCGCAGCACGTGCAGGATCAGTACTTCGAATTTCTGAACGCGCTCGGCGTCTCGCCCGAGCCGGTGGCGTGGGACCTGGGGCCCTGGCCGCAGGAGCGGCAAAGGCAACGGGACTTCTACCTCGGCGTGCCGGGACCGGCGGCGGTGCTCGTCGTCGGCACGACGCATCCGCAAAAAGAATGGATCGACGAGCGCTGGGCCGATCTGAGCGACGCGCTCGTCGAGCGCTTCGGGCTCGTGCCGATATTGGCCGGCGGCAACAGCGCGCGCGAGCTGGCGACCGAGCGTGCCATCAATGCGCGCGCGACCCAGCGCGTCGTCTCCACGCTAGGCGTTCCGTTGCGCGAGCTCGTCGGCGTGCTCGACGGCGCGGCACTCGTCATCTCGCTCGATACGGCGCCGCTGCACATGGCTGTCGCGCTTGGCCGGCCAACAATCAGCCTCTTGGGCTACAACAATCCCAAGCGCGTCGGCCCGTACCGGCGCTTTCACGATTTGATCGTCGACGCGTACGGCGATCCCGGCGAAGATTATCCGATCACGGCCGCGCACCGGCCCAACCGCATGCCGCGCATCACGGTCGATCACGTGCTGAGCCGAGTGGCCGTGTGGCAATCTCGATACCGCGCCGCCGAGCCTGCCGCGGTGATCGATCACTACCCGAATCCGGCGAGATAGCACATGGATGCGCTGAAGCACTACTTCGACTACATCTCGACATTCGACAACACGAGTGGCATCGCGCTCGACCGCGCGCACAATCTCTTTCTCTTTGGCTCGCTCGTCGCGCGCAAGCCGTCGCGCGTGCTCGAGCTCGGCATCGGCAGCGGGTACGCGAGCTGGACCGTGGTGCATGCGTTGCGCTACAACACGCGCGGATCGCTGACGTCGGTCGACAACTGGCTCGACTGGAAGGGTGCCGAGCCACCGATCGCCCGTGACCTGCGCGCCGCAGGCGTGACGATCATCTCACCGATGGAAGAGAAGGAGTTCGTGCGCTCGGCGCCGACGGATGGCTATGATTTTCTGATCAGTGACGCAGACCATCGCCGCAGCGGGAGCTGGATCGACGAGCACCTGCGGATCACGGAGCACGATGGCTTCATGTTCTTCCACGACACGAATCACGAAGACCGCTTTCAGGGACTGAAGGCGATCGAGGCGCGCATTGCCGAGCGGGGGCTCCCGTACTTTCACTTTACCGAGAGCTCGCGCGCCGACGAGCGCTGCGAGCGCGGGTGGCTGTTCGCCGTGAACAAGAAGGACGACGCCACGCACGCGCGCCCTGCGGCGAAGCGCGTCGGATTTCTCAAGAAGCTACTCGACCGCTGACGTGCGCTCGATCGTGCGCCGGTAGACCGCGACGGTGAGCTCGGCAACGCGGTCGATCGAGTATTCGGCTGCGTGCGCGCGCGCGGCGGCGCCAAACCGCGCGCGGAGCGCGGAGTCCTCGAGCAGGCGCGCGATCGCATCGCCGAGCGCCGCCGCGTCGCCGACCGGTACGACGATGCCGCATTGACCTCGCGTGATCATCTCGGGAATACCCCCGGCGGCCGTCGCCGCGATCGGCTTCCCGAGCGCGAGGGCGTTCATCAACACGACGGGCAGTCCCTCGTTGCGCGAGCTGAGCGCAACGACCGTGGCGCGGGCGAGAAGCGTATCCGCATCATCGCGGTAGCCGGCGAAGTGGATCGCGTCGCTCGCGCCGAGAGAAGACGCCACCGCCTCCACGTCGCGGCGGAGCGGTCCCTCACCGACGATGAGCGCATGGGCACCCGGTACTCGCTGGCGGGCCAGCGCCATGGCGCGTACGAACGTAACGGGATCCTTCTGTGGGACGAGCGCGGCAACGAGAACGACCAGCGGCGCGTCGAGCGGAACACCGAGGATGCGCAGCGTCTCATCACTCGCCGGCGACTGGACGTGGTGGAGATCGACGCCCCCCGGAATCACGGTGACGCGCGATGCCCCGATGCCGCTGGCGCTGAGGGAGCGGGCGACGCCCTCCGACACCGCGATGATCGCCGAGGCGCGGCCGTACTTCCATCGGGAGAACGGATTCGTCTGGAGCGTGAAATCGATGTGCCGGGTGACGACGAGGCGCGCGGCCGTGCGACGAACCGCGAGGCCTCCGAGCGCGACGGCATGAGCGGTATGCGCGTGAACGACATCGATGGCGTCGCGATCGATCGCGCGGTGAATGTGTCGCGCGGCAATCGGCGCCAGCTCGGTCCGCGGTCTCACCGGGAGGATCGAGAATCCCCGCTCGCGCGCGCGACGGGCCAGCGGCTCGTCGGGACGCGCCGCGATGAGCGAGGTGTGACCGAGCCGGCGGAGCGCCTCGGCGAGCCACAGAATGTGCTGCTCGCCGCCCCGCCAGCCGCGCTCGGTGTCGACGTGCAGCACCGTCAGCGCGCGTCGCGGGGCGCCTGTCATGCGGGGGCGCCGGGCGCGCTCCGGTACTGCGGATCGTTGTACATCTTGAACTGTCGATACACCGTCGGCACCACGCGGCCTGACGCGATGTCGGCGAGCAGCGTCGTAAGCTCCGCGGCGAGGTCGTCGCGCTGCAGACGCATCACGCCGAGCCGGTCCATACATCGCGCACGGAAATCGGCGGCGATGTCCGGGCGCTCGGCCTGTTCCCGCATGTGGTAGATCTTGAGCTCGATGATGCTGAGCTTGTCCACCAGCCAGCCGACCGTCTCAGCCACGCGGCGCTCCCTGCTGCGCACCGGCCGCGGTGCGCAACACCGCTTCGTCAATGCGCTCGATCAGATCGTTGCGCCGTTGATTGAGCTTGTCCACCGCGCGCTTCGCCGCCGCCACCTGATGGTCGTCCTCGACGCGCGCTTTGTCTTCCTCGTGCCACAGCTCGATGTTCGTCTGGGCGAGCTGCGCGATGAGCAAGCCGATCGAATCCATGAAGAACCTCGTGAAGGCTGTGTAGATCTTAACCGCTCGCGCGCCGCGCACTAGCGCCGGCGAAGGGTCACCACGGTCGGCAGGGCAAGACATTCCCGTATCCGCGCCAGCACGGCCGCGCTCGTGACGCCGTGCATGCAGTCGTGTCCGATCGGGCAGTCGTCGTGCTGGCACTCGAGGCACGGCACCGTCGTATCGCGCACAACGGCCGTGGTCGGGAGACCGGCGTTCCAGAGCGTCGGCGACGTCGCGCCAAAAATCGTCACCGTCGGCACGTCGAGCGCAGCAGCCATGTGCGCGGGCCCCGTATCACCGGAGACGAACAGCTGACACGCGGCGAGCGCGCCAAGGAATCGCCGGATTTCCATCGGCGGGACGATCATCGAGCGCGGTGACTCGCGCTGCAGCTCCCGCACCAGGCCGTCGTCACCAAGCGTCGCGAACACCACCGGCGTAACGCCCAGCGCGACGAGCCCGTTTGCCACCTCGGCGAATCCACTGACGTGCCACGCGTTGGCGCGCTTCGCCGTCGATAGAAGGATGCCGACGCGCAGCGCGCCGGACGGCACGCCCGCGACTCGCAGATCGTCTTCACCCCGTGCGCGCTCGGCCGGCGTGAGATAGAGGCGCGCCCGTCCGCGCGGCGCCGGGACCCCGGCCAGCTCGAGTAACCGCTGGCGTTGCCGTACGACGTATTCGTGCGGCCGCCCGTCGCGAGCGAGCCGATGCGTGTAGACCCAGCCCCAGCCCTTCACGTCCCATCCCACGCGAACGCGCGCGCCGCTGAACAACGTCAGCGGCGCAGTCCGCGGGCTCGACTGCACGTCGATGACCCAGTCGAAGGCGCGGCTCCGCACGGCGCGCCACGTGCGCGTCGGATGCCCCGAGTCATAGATGATGCGCTCATCGATCAGTGGGTGGTGCTCCAGCATCGGCGCGGCCGGCGCGCCGACGAGCACGTCGAGCCACGCGTCGGGGTAGGCTCGCTTCAGGTCCTCGAACAGCGCGGTAGTGAGCACCACGTCGCCGAACCGGCGCAGCTGGATGACCAGGATGCGGCGTGGCGGGGACCTTGGCGTCATGCGTCGTCGGCGCGCCACATCTTCGCGACCTTCACGAAGCTGTAGAAGGCCGACATCCCCGCCCAGATCACGCCCGGCTTTCCGTCGAGCACGCCGCCGCGGATGAACAGGCGGTTGAAGAGTTCCCACGGTATGCGAAGCACCTGCCAACCAGAGAAGCGCTGGCCGCGCTCGCGGCGCGCGAGCGCCATCGCTTCGGTGTAGCCGTCGATCTTCCCGATGTGCTCGGAGAGCTTGCGGTACTGAAGGTGGTCGAGCACGCCAGCGAGACGCGCCGAGCGCCCCTGCAGCACGAGATGCGGATGCACGACGACCTGGTTGTAGGCGACAGTGCCGCGCTTGGCGAGCCGCAGCACCCAGTCGTCGCCGAGCCCGCCGTGCTTCATCCGCGCACCCATGTAGATGATTTCGCGCCGCACCCAGTATCCCGCCGGCGCGCCCGGCGAGGCGATCGCCCCGAGCATGCTGGCCTTGAGCTCCGCCGACACCCGCTCGTCGGCGTCGATCGGAAAGACCCAGTCCCCGGTCGCCAGATCGAGCGCCGCCTGGAATTGCTTGCCGAAGTCATCGAACGGCCGATGCTCGACGCGCGCGCCCGCCGCGCGCGCGATCTCCACCGTGCGGTCCGTCGAGCCATCGTCGAGAATGACGACCTCGTCGGCCAACCCCTCGAGCGAGCGCAGGCAGTCCGGGAGTAGCCGCTCCTCGTTGTGCACGATCAAGACCGCGGAGAGTCGTGGCATTGCCCTGGCGGGATACGGGTGGCGTTCGTGCATTGTATCGAGGCGTCACGAGCCCCGCTATCGGCTCTCGTGTGTGATCGGTGGGCGAGCGATCGGCCAGCATCACAGCCGAATAGATGGGAGTTGGCTGCCGACTTCGCGACCGGTCAATCGTCTCCTCGGCCGTCAATCGCTGGTCGTTGTTTCACAACTCAAACCGCTAGCTCGCGCATGACGGCGTCGAGAGCGTGGATGACCGGCCCAGCTCCCAGCGACGTGAGGAGCCCGCCCTGGCTGTAGACGGCGTGCCCCGCGTTCCGATAGGGCGAGAAGATGCTCGAGCCGCGCACCAGCATCACGATGGCCGGCTTCCGAAACGCGGACGCCGCGTGCGCGATGCTGGTGTCGGGCGTAAAGACGGCGCTCGCCGTTCCGACGAGCGCGAGCGCGTCGCGCAGCTTGGGCGTCGGCACGTATTGCACGTCCGACGCCGTCGCGATGCGTACCGCGCGGTCCGCGTCGTGCGGCGCGCTCACCACGATTACGCGCACCTGCGGCCACCGAGCGCGCACGTGCCGCAACGCGGTGCTGTAGCGGTCATCGGGCCACGCACGGTGGGCGAGCGACGCCGAGATATTGGCGAGCAGGCGCGGCGTCTCGACCCCCGCGCCCCCGCCGGCGCGCCACACCAGCTCGGCGCGCGCGCGCTCGTCCGTCGTCAGCACCAGTTCCGGACGCCAATCCGTACCCTCGATCGGCACGCCAAACGGCGTGGCCGTCACCGCCTCCTGCTCGATGTGGTGCGCGGACGCGTCGCGCGCCTGCACCGGCATCGAGTAGATGAAATCGTTGCTCCGCCCGCCGATGCCGATGCGATAGGGCGCGCCACTCGCCGCGAGGAGGAGGAGCGTCGTCACTGATGGCGTGAGGACCATGGGGTCGATCACGACGTCGTAGCGCGCGCGGCGGAGCCGACGCCAGACACGCGGGAACGAACGCCAATCGTGCCGATCGAACGGAATCACGTCGCGCACAAAGGGGATGCCGTCGAGCACCGTGATGTTCGCCGGCGAGGCGATCACGTCGAGCCAGATCGTCGTGTGTGAGTCCGCGATCGCGCGCAGCACGCCGGTCGACATGATCATGTCGCCGATCCGGCCGTAGCGGATGTACAAGACGCGCCACGGCCGCGCATCCCAATCGGGCGCGGCGCCGCGCGGCGGCGTGCGCACGGTCGCCGCGAGCGCGCGCATCGATACCCGCTTCCAGCTGTGTTCGAGTGCCTTCAGACTGAAGTGTGCCACTGTATCCACGTGTCGAGTTCACTATGGTAGTTTTGCGCATGCACCCCGAGGCTCGCATCGGCATCATCATGCTCACCGCCGTCGGCGACGCGGTCCATGTGCTGCCGGTCGTGAACGCGATCAAGCGGCACGCGCCCGGTGCGTCCATCGCCTGGATGCTCCAGCCGGGACCGGCGACGCTCGTGCGCGGGCATCCGTCCGTGAGCGAGGTACTCGAGTTCGATCGTGCGCGCGGCTGGCGCGCCTTCGCCGACGCGCGGCACGCGCTGCGCTCGCGCCCCTTCGACGTGGTGCTCGACCTGCAGACGTACTTCAAGGCGGGACTGCTCACGAGCTTCGCGCGCGCGCCGGTCAAGCTCGGCTACGATCGCGCCCGTGGGCGCGATCTCAACTGGCTCTTCACCAACCGGCAGCTTGCGCCGCGGCCGCGCGCGCACATCCAGGACGAATATCTGGAGTTCCTCGATGCCATCGGCGTGCCACGCGGCGAGCTCGAGTGGACGCTGGGACCGTGGCCCGCGGAGCGCGCGTGGCAGCGCGAATTCCTGGCGCGGTTCGACCGGCCGATCGTGCCGCTGGTCATCGGGTCGAGCAAGCCGGCAAAGGACTGGCTCCCCGACCGCTGGGCCGCCGTCGCCGACGCGCTCTACGAGCGGCATGGGCTGCAACCCGTGCTCGCCGGCGGAGCGTCGCCGCGCGAGCGGGCCACCGAGCGGGAGATACGTGCCAGCGTCAAGCATCCCGTCATCTCGATGCTCGACAGCGGACTGCGGCGTCTCGTCTCCATTCTCGACGCGGCGCCGCTCGTCATCTCGCTCGACACGGGTCCGCTCCACATGGCCGTCGCCGTCGACACGCCGACGATCGCGCTCATCGCGTACGCCGACCCCCGCCGCGTCGGCCCGTACCGAAAATTCCACGATCTCCTCGTCGACGCGTATCACGACGAGCGTGATGGCGACGAGATCGCTCTGGACACGCGTCCCGGCCGCATGACGCGCATCACCGTCGCCGATGTCCTCGACCGCGTGAGCGTCTGGGAGTCGCACTACCGCGCCGGTGCCGAGTCGCGCTCCAGCACGCCGAAGCGGTAGCGCACGCCGAGCGTCGCCATCAGCTGCACCATGCGGCCCAGCGCGAGCCCCATCACCGCGAAATAGTC
>JBDUCS010000113.1:0-10523 GCA_040003335.1 Gemmatimonadaceae bacterium
GAGCGGCTCGTCGGCGGCGGCGCGATCACGGTACTGCCGGAAGGGCTCGACGTCGAGGTGATGAAGACGGGCGGCGTCGGCGGATTGTTCTTCAGCATCGACCGCGCGCGATTCATCTACCGCCAGCTCCTCGCCGCGCCGCGGCTCGAGCCGCTCGTCGCCTCGGTCGCGCCGCAGATCGACGGCAAGCTCCTCTATCTGCGGGCGGCCGGACGCGAGATTCCGGTGCGGGCGACCGGAGAAATTCCGTCGCGCTCGGCCGGCGTGGGCGTGCCGGCGTCGCTCGCCGCGGGCGCGTGGAGCGATGACGAGGGCGACCGCGCCTGGATCGCGCCCGCGCCGCGCCAGCTCTACGGCGAGATCGATCGCTTTCATCGTCCACCGGCCGACGCCGAACATCGCGAGAGCTGGGGCGAGTGGCACTACTTCAACGTCATCAGCGACGATCGCCATCGCTGGGCATTCATCTCCTACATCGTCGCCGGCGATGTAGGATCCGGTGACGGCGCGAGCGGCGCGTGGGGTGGACAGCTCGCCGTGACGCTACGCGAGGAGGCGGGTCCGCACGGCGCGCGCACGCGCAAGTTCGTCGCGAGCGCGCCGGCGGCCGGCACCCGTTTCTCGACGACTGATGCCGACGTCACGATCGGCGCGTCGTCGGTCACCCTCCTCGACGATGGACGATACGCCGTGCGCGGGACGGCTCGAGAAGAGCACGGCAGCGCGACAGTCGCGTTGGACCTCATCGTGTCGCCGGCACCGCGCCAATACTTTCCCGGCTCCTCGCTATCGAGCGGCTCATTCGTGTCGGGCTACACCGTGCCTGGCTTGCGCGCGAACGCGTCGGGGACGCTCTGCGTTACCGGCGCGCCGTGCGAGGCGTACCGCGGCGCGCAGTCGTATCACGACCATAACTGGGGAGTGTGGCGCGGCGTGACGTGGGAGTGGGGCGCCGTGCGCGCGGGCTCGTTCAGCGTGCTCTACGGCCGCGTGCGATCACCCGATGGCTCATCCAATGCCGCCCCGATCTTTCTCTACCTCGTCGACTCGCTCGGCTTCCGCGCCCTCTTCCGACCGAGGACGATCGACTACACGGATGCGCGCACGATCCGGGTCGGCGCAGCGGTCGTTCGCGTGCCGGCGACGGCGGTGATGCAGGACGTTCGCGGCAACGACTCGCTCCGCGTCGACCTGATGGTTGAAGACGCGATCGGCACGGACACGCGCCGTCCGCTCGTCGAGCGCGGCGACCTGAGCGCCGCGCGCACCATCCGCACGCCGTATTTCATCCAGATGCAAGGTCGTGCGCGAATCACGGGCCGAGTCGGCGGCGCGCCCATTCGCGGAGAGGGGACCGGATTTTTCGAGACGTATCGTTAGGACGTCGTCGAGGACGTCCTCCGGCAGGCGGGCGGAGCTTCGGCCAAGAGCCAGGGGGTATTTCGCGTTCTGACGGCCGACCCCAACGGTGAATTGCGGGATCGGTCATCAGTTTGAGCCAACGCGATTCTGCCCATCGTCGGCGCCGGATGCCGGCGCCCTCACATCATCCGTTGGTGTCGTCCGAGTTCAATCCGCCAACGGCGTTCGGCGCGTGCGCTGAGAACGTGCTCGCCGCCGACGAGCGACGGGTACCGCTGCGCGTGTAGGCATCGTTCACGTAGCCGCGCACGTGCTCCCACTCGTGCTTCGCCTTCTGCCCGGCGCTGTCCCATCCCTTCCGGAGATCGCCCTCGATCTCGTCGAACTTCTTGCCGGAGTAGTCGGGATTGGCTGCGGCGACGTGACCGAGCTGGTACGCCGGACGCACGTCGTCGTAGCTGCGATCGGCGAGCCGGTCTGACGATTTCTCGTAGCTGTCGCGGTAGTGTTTGTCGTCCTCAGGCGTATAGCCTGTCATGGCTTCCGACACCGTGCGGCCCGCCCACCATCCGCTTGCGGCACCGGCGATTCCGCCGATGATCGTGCCGATCGGGCCGGCCAGCGATCCGATCGCCGCTCCGGCGACCACGCCAGACACTCCGCCTACGCCCTCGCCAACCAGATCGCCCGCCGACGGCTCGGTGTTATGCCGCGCGCTCGACGCTGGACCGCCCATTCCATCCTTCATGTCGCCCATCGCTGCTCCTATCTCGAGACGACCGTGGAAAAGGCAAGATCGGGGCCCGTCGCCGGCAGGCCTCCTATTTCCCTCCTTTTCTTGCGGTGACTGTCCCTCTTTCTCACTTTCAACAGATGACCGTGAGAGTTGGCACCCAGGGGTGGAACTACAACGCGTGGGTCGGGCCCTTTTTCCCGGTGGGCACACGACCCACCGATTTTCTGTCCGTCTACGCCCGCGCTTTCGACACCGTCGAGGTCGACTCTACCTTCTACGCGATCCCGCCGGCGAAGACCGTGACCGGATGGGCTGAGCGGACGCCGGCGGGATTCACGTTTGCGCTCAAGCTTCCGCAGGAGATCACGCACGAGCGCAAGTTGCGCGACAGTGCCGACGCCACGGCGCTCTTCTTCGAGCGCGCGCGTCTACTCGGAGACAAGCTCGGGCCGGTGCTCATACAGCTTGGTCCGGAGTTCGGGCCCGCCGAGCTCCCCGCGCTCGCGGCCTTCCTCCCGCTCCTGCCGCGCGACATCAAGATTGCCGTCGAGTTCCGGCAGCGCGGCTGGATCCACGACGGGATCCTCGCGCTGCTCGCCGAGCACAACGTCGCCGTTGCGCTGAGCGACGGCCGTTGGATCCCGCGCAAGATGATGCTTGCGCTCGCCGAGCGCCCGACGGCGGACTTCGCGTATCTGCGGTGGATGGGGCCCGACCGCGACATCGTCGACTACTCGCGCATCCAGCGCGACCGCTCGCGCGAGCTCGAGCTCTGGGCGCAGGCGATCGCGATGCTCGCCAAGCGCGTGCACACGGCGTACGGCTACGTGAACAATCATTTCGCCGGCCACTCGCCTTCGTCAGCGCGGGAGCTGCAACGTCTCCTCGGCCAGCGCGCCGTCGATCCGAGCGAGCTTGGCGAACAGATGACGCTGTTTTGAGCGCGGTTGTCCGTCCCTCCCCACTGTTGTCCCGCCGACAGCCGACAGGCGATAACTTTCCGACATGCCCCGCCGGTCTCTTCTCGCCATACTCGCCGCCGTGCTCGGCGCCGCGCTGTTCGTACGGCTCGGCTTTTGGCAGCTCGATCGGTTGGCGCAGCGGCGGGCGCTGAACGCGGCGGTCGTAGCGCAGGCGGGCTTCGCGCCGGTGGTGCCGGACGACTCGATGCCGCGCTATCGGCACGTTCTGCTCGACGGCAGCTGGGATTTCGCGCACGAGTTTGCGTCCATCGGGCGCACGTATCATGGCTCGCCTGGCGTGGACGTCGTCACGCCGATCGAGCTGGCGTCGGGTCGTACGCTCCTCGTCAATCGCGGCTGGGTGTACGCCGCCGATGCGGCCACTGCTGACTTAGCGAAAACGCACGAGGCAGATCCCTCGGGCCTGATCGGTTATGTCGAACCGTTTCCGCGCCCTGCGTCTGGCGCCGCCGACGAGGACACGGCCCGCGCGCGCCGTACGCTCGCCGCAACGCCGGCGCTGCAGCGCGACGCCGGTCCCGCCCTCATCACGTCGTACTATGTCGTCGCGCTGCCGGGTGCCGACAGTCTCACGCCTGTCGGTCATCCGGCGCGGCGCTCGTTCCCCACGCTTGACGAGGGGCCACACGCCGGGTACGCCGTGCAGTGGTTTAGCTTCGCGCTCATCGCCGTCGTGGGCGTGTCGGCGCTGCTCTGGCAAGACATGCGCAAGCGGCGTCGCGCCACGAGCGAGTAGAAAAAAGCTCCCCGGTTTCCCGGGGAGCTTTTTTCCTACAGAGTGCTAGTCGGCCATCACGGGGCGTTGCAGCCAGCCGTGTACGTCGGCGCGACCGTGGGAGCCTTGTCGAACCACGTACGCGTCTGGAAGAGGTCCGGTCCCTGCGCCGCGATGGCCGCGTTGACCGAAGCCGCATTCACGGAGAACTCGTTCGACGCGTACATCAGACGACGCGGCACCGTGTTGATCTGCGCGGCCGGACCGGCCTTGACCGTCACCGGAACGCAGGTACGCCGCCACTCCGTCCACGCCGTGCCCGCATCGCCGAACAGCGCGATGTACTTCTGCTGCGCGATCCGGAGGAGTCCAGCGGTGCCCGGCGTGTAGGCGACACCAGGCCCCGCCAGGTACGCCGCGATCGTCGCCCCGTCCGTGACGCCCCACTGGTTCAACGACGCCGTGATGCCGTCGTTGTAGAATCCCGCGGCCATTCCCGCCGTGAGGCCGGCAAGTCCGCGGTTGGCCGCCTCGGCCTTGATAAAGGCGATCTCGGCGTACGTCATGATGTACGAGGGCGCCTTCGCGCCCTGTCCACCGAAGGTGCCGTACGCCGTGGCGCCGGGGAAGAACATGGCGCCAATGCGCGACGCCGAGTTCCACGACGTAGCGTCGGCGGTGGTGAGGCCGTTCGGCTCGCCAAAGTACGAGTTGCCGCCGAACGTGCCCTGAAGTGGCACGAATGCCGCTGCGGGCGCCGTGCATCCGGCGGGCGTCCCGGTCTTGCAACCCACCAACGTCTTCGTCGCCGGCTGCGCAAACACCGTGATGCGCGGATCGTTGAGCCCGATCAGCAGGTTCAGGAACTGCGCCGACATACGGTTGTCGTCGCGGGTCTTGAAGAAGTCCGACCAGCCATTATTGAAGATGCCGTCGCCTGGCCACGTGATCTTGGCGTTGTCGGCGTTCGACGTAAAGACGCCACCCGGCGCGGACAGCGCCGCCGTGAGCTCGGTCCCGGCCTTCGCCGGCGCCACGTTGATGATCTGGATCGCCAGACGGGCGCGGAGCGAGTTGGCGAACTTCACCCACTTCGACTCCACGCCGCCGTAGATCGGATCGTTCGACCCGAGCGGCGCGTTCGTCGGCTCGGCGTTCATCGCCGTCGACGCCGCCGTCAGCTTGGCGAACAGGTCGGTGAAGATATCCTGTTGCGCGTCGTATTTCGGCGAGAACTTCGCCGAGTCACCCTGCAACGCCTCAGAGTACGGCACATCGCCGAAGGTGTTCGTGATGAACGAGAAGTCCCACGCCGTCACCACACGCGCCGGCCCGTAAATGCCGGGCGCGGCCGAGGCGATACCCTTCTGAATGACGCGGTTGAGATCGGCGAGCTCGGAAGAGTACGCCGTCGTCATGAAGCCGGCCGTCGACGTCGCGTCGAAGCGGACGTAGCGGTCTTCGTCTGAGTACTGGTCTTCGGTCTGGAACTGCACGAGGAACTGCGCCACGCGCAGATTGTACCCTCCGCCCAGCCACCGCTGCACCGACGTCACCGTGGCGTTCGTAAAGAGCGCGCCGGCTGGAGCATCCGTCGGGTTGTTCGGATCGGTATTGATACTGGTGAGCTTGTCGTTGTTGCACGCCACTACGCTCAACGAGAGCGCGGTGGCGGCCACGAACGAAGCCAGTTTGTAGGATCGCATCTGTGAATAGTCTCCTGAGCGGGTCACGGCGTGATACGCAGGCTGACACCGAGGCTGCGCGCGTTCGGAAGCGCGGCAAACTCGAAGCCCTGAGCGTTGCCCGTGGAATACGTGAACTCGGGATCGATGTTCGGAACGTTCGCATGCGTGAGCAGGTTGCGGCCGATGAACGCGAGGCTCATCGCCTGCGCGTTGAAGCGCTGCGACCACCGCTGCGGCAGTTCCACGCCGAACCGAAGCTCGCGGAGCTTGACGTACGTCGCGGAGTAAATGTGCGCCTGGTGTAGTCCAAACAGGCCGTCCTCGAAGTAGACCTCGGACGTGACGTTGGTCGTGTTGGCGAGTCCCGTCGGCTCATCGATGCCCTTTACGACGATACCGGGGTTGTCCCAATCGACCTCGCGGCCGCGCAGCGACTCCTGGAATACGCCGGCATAGTTGCCGAACATGTTGCTCTCGCTCAGGAGCTTGCCGCCCATGTGGAAGTCGACGAGCGCGCTGATCGAGAAGTTCTTGAAGCGGACGTCGTTGCTCCACCCGCCGGTCCACTGCGGCTGAATGTTGCCGAGGATGTGGCGCGGTCCCTTCTGCGGCAGGCCGTTCCGCGTGAGCAGCGGTCCGGAGTTGTAGCACATCGTCGCCGCACTGAACTTGGCGCCGGCGGCCGTGACGCATGCCGCGTCGGCCGGCGTCTGCTGACGCTTGTACGAGACGCCGAAGATCGAGCCGTACGGCTCGCCGACGCGCGCCTCGACGTTGCCGCCAAAGGTCGCCGATCCAAGCACGATCGTCGTCAGCCCGTTGGACAGCGAGAGCACCTTGCTCTTGTTCGCCGAGTAGTTGAACGTCGACGACCAGTGCAGGGAGTTCTGCATGTCGAGCGGCGTCACGGAGACCGTCGCCTCAAAGCCCTTGTTCTGAATCGCGCCGGCGTTCGTCGCCCGGGTGCCGTACCCCGTCGAGTTCGACACGACCAGGTTGATGATTTGGTCCGTCGTCTTCTTGTTGTAGTAGCTGGCGTCGATCGAGGCGCGGCCGTTGAAGAAGCCGAGCTCGAGTCCGCCTTCGCCCGACGTCGTCTTCTCGGGACGGAGCGCGAAGTTCGACAGCGCGTCGCTCAAGCGGTAGAGCTGCGAGCCGGCGTACTTCTGCGGGTTGCCGATAAACGGCGTCTGGAGCTGGTACGGCGCCGCGTCGTTACCGACCTGCGCGTACGCGCCACGAACCTTCGCGTACGACAGGAACTTGTTGCGGATCGACGGCATCATGTCGGACAGGACGACCGACGAGTTCACCGAGGGATAGAAGTAGGAATTCTTCCCCTTCGGCAACGTCGACGACCAGTCGTTGCGGGCCGTGCCTTCCACGGTCCACCAGCCATCCCACGTGAAGGAACCCGAGCCGTAGACGCTGTTGACTTTGCGCTGCGACTTGAAGTTGGTCAGCGTCGGCGTGATCGCCGCGTTGGATACGTTGTAGACGCCCGGGACGAGAATGCCGGTCGTGTTCGTCGTCGCGTTGTTGAACTTCTCGACGCGAAGGTTGCCGCCGAAGTTCGCGTTCAGCGCCAGCCGCTGCGACACCTGCTTGTTGGCGAGGAACAGACCTTCGGTGTTGTTCTCGTTGCGATAGTCGTTGTAGAAGGCAAAGCCGCCGTTGTAGCTCGGGTCGGCGTAGTTCGAGTTGCCCGCCGCAATGTCCTGCTCCGTGCTGTTGCGGAAGACGTTCGAGGCGGTAGTGCCGCGGAAGCTCAGCCAGTCGGCGACCTTATACGTCGCGCTCGCCGAACCGAGGAAGTTGTCGCGGCCGTCCTTCTCGGGATTCTCGTACTGAATCCAGTACGGATTGTTGTGGAAGTTGCAATTCCAGTTGAACTGGCCGCCCCAGCAATCCTTCGCGAAGCCGCCACTCGTGCCACTCGTGAGCCGGTAGTTGCGCAGCGCGTTCATGTCGACCTGGCGGCCGAACCAAATGAACTGCTCGAGAATGCCCGTGTTGTAGCCGACGCCGGGCCGGTCGCGAGCGCTGTTGTTGATGTACTGCAGGTTCGCCGACGTCGAGAGGCGATCGTTCACCTGGAAGCCGAGGTTCAGCATCCCGTTGAACTTCTGGAACTGGCTGTTCGGGATGTAGCCGGAAATCTGCTCCGTGCCCAACGACAGGCGGCCGTTCGCGCGCTCGGTGCCGCCGCTGAAGGCGATCGTGCCGTTGAACGTCTTGCCCGTGTTGAAGAACGACTCGATGTTGTTCGGGCGCGCGACCCACGGCTGTGCCTTGCCCGTGAATTGGTCGATCGGCTGGCCGCGGAAGCGCGGGCCAAAGCTCTGGTCGAGGTCGTCGTGCACACCGCCGCCCGCTCCGTCGAGGAACGCGAAATCTCCGGCCGAACCCTGGCCGTAGGAGTTCTGGTACGTCGGAAGAATCGACGGTTTGTCGAACGTGTAGCTCGTCGTGATTTGCGTGTTGATCTTGCCGTTGGACGCGCCGCCCTTCTTCGTCGTGATGAGCACGACGCCGTTCGCGGCGCGGGAGCCGTACAGTGCTGCCGCGTTCGGACCCTTCAGCACCGACACGTTGGCGATGTCGTCGCCATTCAGGTCGGCAATGTTGCTGCCGTAGTCAATTCCGCCACCGCCCAAGCCGCCGCCGCGCTCGGCGCCGCCGCGATCTTGGTTGTTCATCACCACGCCGTCGACGACGAACAGCGGGCTGTTGTTGCCCGTGATCGAGTTCGAGCCGCGGATGACGATGTTCGTCGAGCCGCCCTGCGTGCCGGAGCCGGTGATGTTGATGCCGGAGACCTTGCCGGAGAGCTGGTTCAGGATGTTGGCATCGTGCGTCGTGTTCAGCTCTTCACTGGAGATCTGCTGCACGGCCGTGCCGACCTGGCTCTTTTCCTTCGTCACGCCGAGGGCGGTGACGAGGACGCCGCCCAGCTGCGTCGGTGCTTCGGTGAGCTGGAAGTCCTGCGCGACGTTGCTCCCGGCCACGAGGCGAATCGTCGCGACCTTCGGCTGGTAGCCGATCCGGCGCGCAGTGATCGTCGCCGACTGACCGTTGAGGAAATTGGCCGGGACGGCGATGCGATACGCACCCGTCTCGTTGCTGTAGGCGCCGAGGCCGAGGCCGGCGACCGTAACGCTCGCCGCCTGCAGGGGAGCGCCCGCTTCCGTCGTCACTCGACCCGTGATCGTTCCGGCACCCTGCGCGCTGAGCGCCGACGCCGTTACCACGAGTCCTGCGGTCACAGACCACAGCTTACGAAACAACATGCCCTTCATGTCTCCTCCTGGATGTTTTCGAGGCGCATCAAAGCGCTTCCTCCAAACCCTGGTCGCGGGCCGTCGCCCGCCGTGCCTCCGTGAAGTGATGAGCCAGAGTCGCGGTGCCGGATCAGGGGTGCCGGCCCGAACTGGTGCGAGTGTATCCTGCTGTCGCTCAGGGCGGGGCGCCGTCATCGTCGACGCGAGCCGCCTTCATCAACGCGTGCTTAGGCGCGGCGCGCCGCGAATGCCACTGTTCACTTCAGGACGGTGACCGGTCACACGGCACGGTGACGTCACCACAATGTAACCCATCCGGTGAGCCGACGGTCACTGTTCCCTTACGAGCCGCTAACGGACTGGAACGTGACCAATCTGAGTGCCGATCCGCAACCCTTCAAGGGGCAGCCGGCAACTATGACAGTCAGGGAGTAGGCTCCCAGACGAGCACGTCGGAGCTGCGGTGTCGCTGTGTCCCTGGCGCGGCAAACGCGATAGCTTGCGGTATGGCACGCCGTGACGGTGCCCGACCTGACCCCGAGGGGCAGGCACCGCCGCATACCCGCCTTGCCGAACGAGACGATCATGGCCGACGCGACGAAGGACCTCGCCACCGAGAGTGAAGCCCGCGACGTCGCCGAGAGCGCACGCGAGAGCGAATGGGCGCAGCCCAGCTTCCTCCGCTTCATGTTCCTCGGCGAGCTGCGGCTCGACCTGATCCATCCGCATCCCGAGTACGATCCGGCCGAAGGGGCGCGCGCCAAGCCGTTCATGGACAAGCTGCGCGCCTTCATGAATACGGTGGATTCGGAAGAGATCGACCGTACCGGCGACATCCCGGAATCGGTGGTGCAGGAGCTGCGCGACATGGGCGCGTTCGGGATCAAGATCCCGACGGAGTACGGTGGGCTCGGACTCAACCAGACGAGCTACGTCCGTGCGATGGCGCTCGTCACCTCGAAGGATGGCTCGCTCACCGCGCTCCTCTCGGCGCACCAATCCATCGGCGTGCCGCAGCCGCTCAAGCTCTTCGGCACCGATGAGCAGAAGCGGCGCTTCTTCCCGCGGCTGGCGAAGGGGGCCATCTCCGCGTTCGCGCTCACCGAGACGGACGCCGGCTCCGACCCGGCGAACATGACGACCAGCGCGGTACCGACCGAGGACGGAACGCACTTCATCCTCAACGGCGAAAAGTTGTGGTGCACGAACGGCACGCGCGCCGAGCTTCTGGTGGTCATGGCGCGCACACCTGACGCGGTGGTGAGCGGCAAGACGCGCAAGCAGATCACTGCCTTCATCGTCGAAGCCAACGCGCCGGGCGTAGAGGTGGTGCACCGCAGCCGATTCATGGGCTTGCGTGCGATCGAGAACGGCGTGATTCGCTTCACGAACGTGAAGGTGCCGCGCGAGAACATGCTGTGGGGCGAAGGGAAAGGCCTCAAGCTGGCGCTGATCACCCTGAACACGGGACGTCTCACGCTCCCCGCCAGCGCCGCCGGTGGCGCCAAGGCGATGCTGCGCATCGCGCGCGAGTGGTCGAACCAGCGCGTGCAGTGGGGCCAGCCGATCGGAAAGCACGAGGCCGTGGCGCAGAAGATCGGGAAGATGGCGGCGAACATCTTTGCCATGGAGGCGATCGCCGAGCTGGCGAGCGCGCTAGCGGACAAGGGAGGGTATGACATTCGCCTCGAGGCGGCGATCGCCAAGATGTGGAACACCGAGGCAGGCTGGCGCATCATCGACGACACGCTACAGATC
>JBDUCS010000114.1:0-10484 GCA_040003335.1 Gemmatimonadaceae bacterium
AGCTCACGAGCTCGTTCTTGGCGAAGTGCTCGGTGCCGTTGAACGCCATGTGCTCCACCATGTGCGCGAGCCCCCGCTGCGACTCGTCCTCGAGCAGCGATCCCGCGTTCACCACCAGCCGCAGCTCGGCGCGGTGCTCGGGCTTCGGATTGGCACGGACATAGTACGTGAGTCCGTTTGCCAGGTGGCCGACCACCAGCTGCGAGTCGACCGGAAGGCGCGCCGCCAAGTCGGGTTGCTGGGCCGGGAGCGCCCGGGTGACGACAACCGCGGCGAGGAGCGAGAAGAACAGACGAGCCATGAGAGGCGTGGACGGGGTCGGGTAGGGGTGCGAGCGCCGAAAACTGGTCAGTCAGCCATCCGTGGACTCGGCAGTGACGTGCGCGGTGCCATCGGCATCATAGTGCACCGAGACGCGCCACGGCTGGCAGCAGACCTGGCAGTCCTCGACGTACTCCTGCGCGGCGCCGCTTCCCGGGTCGATCGACAGCTCGCACGGCTCGCCGCAGTACGGACACTGAACCGTCGCGCTCGTGTCCGCCGTACCGTCGCCGAGGGGGAACTCCTCGTCGAGGTCGAACTCGTCGCCGGGCTCGTCGCCTCGCTTGTCGTCGAAGTTGATCACGATCGAAACGTGGCGGCGGTGTCAGCGGCGTGCTAGGCGGGCGAAGGGAACGGTGGGCTAGTCGGCCCTTAGCCTGCGCCAGCGGAAGGCGATCTCGGGCGTATTGGCACGCGCGGCCACTGGCTGGCGTCGGCCGCTTCGCGTCCCTCCATGGTGCGTCGGCGCGGCTCCGGCGCGTTGGGTGCGCTGCGCCTGCGCGATCTCCTCCCGCACGGGCGGAGAAAGAAAAAGATCCGTCAGGTCGGGATCGAATTGTGTTCCACGGCCGGCCGCGATCACCTCGTCCGCCCGCGAGACGGCGAACGCGTCCTTGTACCGGCGCCGATGGGTGAGTGCGTCGAAGACATCGGCAATGGACACGACGCGCGCTTCGAACGGGATCGCGTTCCCGCGCAGCCGCTGCGGATATCCGTGCCCGTCCCACCATTCGTGATGCGCCCGGACGGCGGCCGGCAGCTCCGGATAAAAGGCCGCTAGCGGCTCGACCACTTCGGCGCCCCGATCAGTGTGCGTGGCAATCAGCCGGCGCTCGGCCGGGGTCAGTCCCACCGTGCCGCGCATGACGTCGAAGAGCGCGCCGTTTATCTTCCCGATGTCGTGGAATAGCCCGACGCGTTCGACGCGATGTTGGCAGTCCTCGTCTTTGTCGGCCGCGCGGGCGAGGATGACGGCATACGTCGCGACGCGGCGCACGTGCGCCCCCGTTTCCGCATCGTTCGCGTCAATGGCGTGTAACAGCGATTCGAACGCGGCGGCGGCGAGACGCGTCACCAGATGCGCTGTCCGCTCTCTGCGGGCGGCGCGGGCGAAGGCGCCGGCGGAGACGGCAAGCGCGGCGAGCGTGCCCGCCAGCAATACATCGCGGTGCGGGAGCGGAGCTGCGTCGTCAGAACTCAGGAACGTCACGGGGACCTCCAATTCGCGAGGAAAGAAGTTTCCTCGATGCTAGACGCGCGCGGCGCGGCGGATCGCCGCATGCGCCTCGACCGAATAATAACGGAGTGTGGCCGTGTCCGGGCTCCTAGCGGGGAGCGCCTCGAATGACAACCGCCGGCTGTCATTGAACAGTTGGATAAGCAAGCGTACTTTTAGTATCCAACTGGTCTATAATGAGGATCAATGCGCACTTCCAACATCCTGTCGGTGGCCGCCGCGGCGTCGAGCCTGGCGCTCGGCGCCTGCAACCCGTTTCATCACGATCCGGTGACCGAGGTCAGTCGCGACGCGTACGCGAATACGCGCTGGCGCGCCTCGCTCGTCACCCCCGCCAGCCTCGCCGGCGCGGTACAGATGAACGGCACGGCCATCATGCAGCCGGGCCGGACGACCGGGACTACGGACCTCTCGCTGAACATCGGGAACGCGACGCCAGGCGGCCTCCACCCGTGGCAGGTGCGCCGCGGCCAGTGCGGCATGGACGAAGGCGTGGTCGCCTCCGCCGAGTCGTACAAGCCGGTTAAGATCGGCGACAACGGCCGCGGCTCCGTGACCGCGACGATTCCGATGCTGACGCCGACGTCGGGCAACTATTTCGTGACCGTGCAGGCCTCGGCTGCGAATTCGGAGACGATCGTCGCCTGCGGCAACCTCGCTCCGCCGGCAGCGTAGGGTCCTGCTCAAACAGGGTCGCCCATTCGGAGCGGCCCAGGCTGGATCACGTGTGTGACGCACGTCAGAAGCTGCCGCCGTCCGACTGGCCCTCACTCGACTCGAGACGTATGGCACTCTTTTTTTTCCGCGACACGCGCGCGGAGATTCCACTGTGCTGACCGACGCGGACGCGAGGCGCGCACCGTCCGGCGCATCGGTGCTCGCGCCGGACGTCGACCCCACCGCGCGAGCGACGCCCGCCGAGCCGGGCGCGGCGGTGCCCGACCTGGCAAAGAGCGCGGCGGGATTGGCGAGTCCGCGTGGCCGCTCGGTCGGCATGACCATTCTCGTCGTGCTGGCGCTGCTCTACACGCTCTATTTCGCGCGCGACTTCCTCATGCCCATCACCTTCGCGCTCTTGCTGAGCTTTCTCCTGAGCCCGCTGGTGCGCGCGCTTGCCCGGCTACGAATTCCCACGCCCGCCGGCGCGGCGCTCGTCCTGCTTGCCCTCCTTGCCACGATCGGCGCCGCGGGGTACGGGCTCGCCGGCCCGATGGAATCGCTCGCCGCCTCGGCTCCCGCGACCCTCGCCACGGCGACCACGAAGCTGCGCACGGTACTCAAGCCACTGGCGCGCGCCAGCGCCACCGCGGCGCAAGTGGAGAAGGCCGCGACGCTCGGCGAGCCGACGAAGCCGGCGCAGGTCGTCGTGCAGCCAACGAGCTTGATCGCGCGCGCGTTCGGGACCACACAACGCTTGCTCGGCGGCCTGCTCGAAGTGCTGCTGCTGCTCTACTTCCTGCTCGCCGCCGGCGATCTCTTCCTGCAAAAGCTGATCAAGGTGCTGCCGCGGCTGCGCGACAAGCGGACCGCGGTCGAGATCGCGCGGGCGACGGAAGTGTCGATCTCCACGTACCTGCTCACGACCGCGATGGTGAACATTGGCGAGGGACTCGTCGTCGCTGGCGCGATGTACCTGTGGCACATGCCGAACCCACTCCTCTGGGGCGCGCTCGCGGCGGCGCTCGAGTTCATCCCGTACGTCGGCGCGACGGTGATGGCAGTGGTACTTGGCGTCGCGTCGGTCACCACGATGCCGAGCGTCGGTCTCGCGCTCCTCGTACCGGCAAGTTTCCTCGCGATCAACGTCGTGCAGAACAACGTCGTCAGTCCGTTGCTCCTCGGCCATCGGCTGTCGCTCAACCCCGTCGCGCTCTTCGTCGGACTCGCCTTCTGGTTCACGATCTGGGGTATTCCGGGTGCGTTCATCGCCGTGCCGCTCCTCGCGACGTTCAAGATCTTCTGCGACCACATCCAATCGCTGGCGTCGATCGGAGAGTTCCTGGGCGGGCGCGACGACACGGAACGCCGGAGCACGGCGCGCTTACTGTGAGCAGTCAGGTCCTCTACAAAGCAGCGCAAGCCTGAAAGCAGCGATACCTGGCGGGACTCGAATAACCGAGGGCACGATGCTCGCACTCTTGTCGCGTCCAATTCGGGACATTCAGATACTCAACGCGTCGCGTTCGCCGACTAGCGCCGAGCGCCGTTTACCTTCTCGAGGCGTCGAGGGTCCCCGTGCGACTGGCTGATTTTATCGCGACGAATGGCGAGCCGATCCTCGCCGAGTGGATAGCCTTCGCCCAAACCTGCGGCCCCGCCGGCCAGTCGATGGATCGCGCGGACCTGCGCGATGACGTCGTGGAGATGCTCGGGAACTTCGTCGCCGACCTGCGCACACCACAGACAAAGAGTGAACAGACAGAGAAGTCCAGGGGGAACGCGGACCCCCGCAACGCCGCGACCGATACGGCCGCGGAGGAACACGGCGCCGGCCGCGCCGAGAGCGGATTCACCGTCGGCGAAATGGTCTCGGAGTATCGCGCCTTGCGCGCCAGCGTTATCCGGCTCTGGACACAGGCGCAGGGAAGCCTCACCGGCGCCGACCTCGAAGACTTGATGCGTTTCAACGAGGCCATCGATCAGTCGCTCGCCGAATCCATCTCGCGATATACGCTGGACATCGATCGGTCCAAGGAGATGTTCCTCGCGATTCTCGGCCACGACCTTCGCACGCCCCTTGGCGCCGTCATCACGGCGTCAGAGTTCATGCTCGAGACGGGCACGCTCGAGGACACGCAGCGCATGCTCACGGCCCGCATCGTTCGCAGCGCGCGGCGCATGAATCAGATGGTCGGCGATCTGCTCGACTTCACGCGCAGCCAGCTCGGTGCCGGTGTGCCGATCACGCGCCAGCCGATGGACTTGGGGAAAGAGGCACAGCAGGCTGCCGAGGAGATATTAGCGGCGCACCCCGGGAGCGTGATCGAGCTGGATGCGTCTGGCGATCTGCACGGCAACTGGGACCCGGCGCGCTTGAGCCAGGTGCTCTCGAATCTTCTCGGCAACGCGGTGCAGCACGGCTCCGCAACGACGATCATCAGCGTCAGGGTCTGGGGTGATTCAACGGACGTTGTGCTGCAGGTGCACAACCGCGGCCCGGCAATCCCGGTGTCCGACCTTCCTGGTCTCTTCAATCCATTCAAGCGGCTCCATACTGGTGATGTCGGCGGCACTGCGTCGAGCAGCCTCGGCCTCGGACTCGGACTCTACATCGTTGAGCGAATCGTCACCGCGCACGGCGGCGCGATCGGCGTGCAATCGTCCGACGATGCGGGTACCGTCTTCACCGTTCGTCTCCCGCGCTGACTTCCGTCGCCCCAGCTGGAGCGTTGCCGCCATCCATCGATCCCCATTGAACAGATGGTCAATGAGTCGGGTGGCGAGGGTGGCGGGTCCGATGCCGGCCGGAGGGGGCGCTGCGCGCAAATAACGATCGTGCCTGGCACGGGCCAGACAGCCGGCGGTAACGTGGTGCCCAGCGCTGGCATACGTCACCGTCGCGACAGGTGCAGCTCCTAGCTTCGAATGGATCGGAGCTCCACCATCTCAGAAGAGGCTGTCATGAAACACGAAAAGCTCGCTCGCGCCGCCACCATCGCATTCGCCGTACTCGTGTCGGCCGGGACGCTCGCCGCCCAGGGCACGTACAAGAAGGAGCTGCCGGCGAAGCTCGCCAAGCAGGCGAAGATCACCGAGGCTGCCGCGGCCGTCACCGCGCAGGCCAAGGTGCCCAACGGCACGATCCAGGGCGTCGAGCTGGAGAAGGAGAAGGGCAAGTTGATGTACTCGTACGACATCAAGATTCCAGGCGCTGACGGCATCGAGGAAGTAAACATCAACGCGATGGACGGCAGTGTGATCGCCGTCGAGCACGAGTCGGCCGCGAGCGAAGCAAAGGAAAAAAAGAAAGAGGCGGCGATGGCCAAGAAGCGGCACGACGCGATGACACCCGCGAAAAAGCCGTAGCCCCCTTCGTCATGCGCGTGCTCATCGCCGAGGACGATCCGGAGCTCGGGTCGCTCCTCATGCAAGGAATGCGTGAGCAGCGCATTGACGTGACGCTGGCGCGCAGCGCGCCGGAAGCGTGGGAACGAATCGTCTTCGGCCGATTCGATGTGATCGTGCTCGACGTGATGCTCCCGGGCGGCTCGGGATTCGATCTCTGCGAGCAGCTGCGCGCGCGCGGGCACTCGACGCCCGTGCTCATGTTGACCGCGCGCGACACCGTCGGCGACCGCGTGCGCGGCTTGCAGCTCGGCGCTGACGACTACCTCACGAAGCCGTTCGCGTTTCCCGAGCTCGTTGCCCGCGTGCGCGCGCTCGCGCGACGCCGGCCGGCACTCATCGCGGCGCGTCACACGGTCGGCGATCTCGTGGTGGACCTCGAGTCGCGCGAGGTCACACGCGACGGACGCGATATCCGGCTCACCGCGAAGGAGTTCGCCCTCCTCGAAGTGTTCGTGCTCAACACGAATCGCGTGCTCGGCCGCGCCGAGATCACGGCGCACGTGTGGGACGAAAACCACGATCCGTTCACGAACGTGCTCGAGGTGCTGGTGCGCCGGCTGCGCCGAAAGATCGATGACGATTTCGAGTCGAAGCTCCTCCACACGGTGCGCGGCGCCGGCTACCGCTTCGGCGCGTGAAGCCGCTCACGCGGCTTCGGCTCCAGCTCACCGCGTGGTATGGCGCGACGTTCGCGCTGATCGTCTTCGCACTCGGCGCGCTGATTCTCGTCGCGATCACACGCAACATGTCGAGCGATCTGGAGTCGTCGCTGAGCGCCGCGACGCGCGAGGTCGCGCGGGCGACGGCGACGCGCGAGGTCGAAGCGGTCGCCGCGGGCGGCCGTGCCGTGGATGCGCTCGACGAGCTCCGCATCCCCGACCGCGCGCTCTACTTGTTCGACACGTCGGGCCACTCGCTCGTTCGCCGCGACGGCGACACGCTGCTCGTCGCCATCGCGCGAAGCGCCGCGCACACCGGCAGCGCGAGCGCGGAGATGGACTTCCCGCACGACCGCACGCTGCAGGCGCACGCCGAGCGATTCACAACGCCGGCCGGCCACGCCTACGTAGCCGTCGCGGCCGCGGACCGTGTCGAGCTCGAGGATCGATACGCCCAGCTCATCGCGACCTTCGCCGTGGCCGCGTTCGCATCGCTGCTGTTGATCGCGGCCGGGGGCTGGCTCGTCGCCGGCGTCGCGACGCGTCCGGTCGAGCGCAACGTCGAGCACATGCGCCGCTTCATGGCTGACGCGGCGCACGAGCTGCGCACGCCGATCGCCGTGTTACGGAGCCGCGCTGACGTAACACTACAGCAGGACCGGGCGCGCGCCGAGTACACGGACGCCATCTCGCGCATGCGGCGCGAGGCCGAAGCGTTGGGCGCGGTCGTCGAAGACTTGCTCACGCTTTCGCGCGCCGATGCCGGCGAACGCCCGCTGGCGCGCGAGCCGCTCGACCTCGCCGACGTCGTGATCGACGCCGTCGCATCCGCCAGCTCGATCGCCGATCGCCGCGGCGTGCGGCTCGCCATCGGCCTTGCGGATGAGGCGGAAGCGTTCGCCGACCCGGCGCTCATCCGCCAGCTGGTCATGATTCTGCTCGACAACGCGCTCAAGTTCACCGCCGCGGGCGGGACCGTCGACGTGGACGTCCGAGCTGCCGGCGACGAGTCCGTCATCGCCGTGCGCGACAGCGGCGTCGGCATTGCCGCCGACGAGCTCCCGCGCGTGTTCGATCGTTTCTTTCGCGGGAGCGACGCGCGACACCACGGCACCGGCGCTGGACTCGGCCTCTCCATCGCGCGCTGGATCACCGACGCGCACGGGGCGCGTCTCGCCGTGCAGTCGGTACAAGGCGAGGGTACGACCGTGTCCGCGACCTTCCCGCGCAACGCGCGCCGGACCTCGAAGCTGTGATGTAATGACATCATCAGGTTGGACGTGTAGCCTTCACTCGCACCGATGACTCACCTTCGTCTCCACCGCGCGCGCGCCCGTCGCGCGACCCTGTCGATTGCCCTTGTGGCAGTGGCGCCACTCGGCGCGCAGCAACCGGCATCCACCGGCCCGATCACTCGCGCCGGCGCGCTCAGCCTGGCGCTGGCGAGCGGCGGCCGCGCCGCGATCGCCGGTGCCACGGCGCGCATCGCGGCCGGCAATCTCCTCGCCGCGCGCGCTCTCACGAATCCGGCGATCTCGGCGAGCCGCAGCACGTCGTTCCCCGAGTACCACGCGGCCGTCGACATACCACTCGACTTTCTCACGATCCGCTCCCTGCGAATCGCCGCCGCTACCTCCGCTAACGAGGCGGCGAGGCTCCGGCTCGCCTTCGAGACGGCCGCCGTCCGCGTAACGGTCGACACGCTGTACACGCGCGCCGTCGCATCGGCGGCGCGCGCTGGTCTCTCGCACCGCAACGCCGTCGCCGCCGAAAGCCTGCTCGCCGTGGCGCGCGTACGCCGCGATGCCGGTGATGCGAGCGACCTCGATGTCGAGCTCGCCGTCGTCAACGCCGGCCAGGCCGAGATCGCGTCGGCCAGCGACTCGCTGGGCGGCATCGGTGCGCTCCTCGACCTGCAGGCGACGCTCGGCGTCGCGTCGCGCGAGCCGGTGATCGCGCTCGCGGACTCGGTGCTGATCCCGTCGCCGGATTCGCTGTCGCGTCTGGCCGCCGCCGCCGAGTCGGCGGTCGAGGCGATCGCGCGCGCCGGCGCGATGCCGCTCAACGTCGCCGCTTCGGAGCGCGACCTCCGCGCCGCCGAGCAGGCGCTGGCGCTCGAGCGGCGAAGTGTGTGGAGCGGCTTCGCCGTCAGCGCCGGCGGAGAATGGCGGGATCCCGGCCAGCCCGGATTTCTCCCGACCATTGGCATCTCGATTCCGTTGCCGCTGTTCAATCGGCATCAGGGCGAGATCGCGGTTGCGGCTGCGACCCGCGATCGCGCGCGCGCCGAACTCGCGCTGGCGCGCGTGGAAGGCGCGACGGCGATCGCGCAGGCGCGCCGTCAACTGCAGGTGGCCGTGGTTCGCGCGCAGCGCGACCGCGATCTCGTCGCCAGCGCGGACCGCGTGGCGCGCATGTCGCTCCAAGCGTATGCCGAAGGCGCGTACCCGCTCACGAGCGTGCTCGAGGCACAGCGCAACGCGCGCGAGACGTTGGCCCAGTACATCGCCGACGTCGCCGCGGTGCACATCGCCGCCGCGACGCTTCGCCTCTACGCGTTCGGCGGCGATGAGCCGCTCCCTTCGACTCCCAACCGATGATGCGCGAGACTTCGATCTGTGCCGCCATCGCCATCGCGGCCGGCATCGCCCTTGCCGGCTGCAGGCGCGGCGATGACGCCGAAGCGAAGCCTGCCGACGCCACCCCCATCGTTGGCGCGCGCACCGCGACGGCGGCGCGGCGGCCTTTTTCCGAGACGATCGATGCGATCGGCGCCGTGGCGTCGCGACCCGGCCATTTCGCGCAGCTCAGCGCGCCATCGCCGACGCGGGTCACGAACATCTTCGTCGCCGTCGGCCAGCGCGTCAGCGTCGGCTCGC
Organism: Gemmatimonadaceae bacterium; assembly: GCA_040003335.1. Classification (GTDB taxonomy): domain Bacteria; phylum Gemmatimonadota; class Gemmatimonadetes; order Gemmatimonadales; family Gemmatimonadaceae; genus JALZAE01. The sequence continues at coordinate 9,165 of JBDUCS010000114.1, forward strand.
CGTTAGTGGCGTTCGACCGGGCGACGTTTGACGCCCAAGCGCAGAGCGCCGAAGTGGCCCTGTCCACCGCGCAGCGGGCGTTCGAGCGCGCACGGCGTTTAGTCGACGCCGGCATCCTCGCCAAGAAGGATGTTGACCAAGCGACCAATGACGTCGCCCAGGCGCGCGCGGGCGAGGTCGCGGCCAAGCGGGCGCAATCGTTGGCGACGCTGCGGTCGCCGATTCCCGGCGTCGTCACGCGGCTGAGCGCGGTGCTCGGCGCCGCCGCCGACCCGAGCCAGCCAATGGTCGAAGTCGCCGACCCGTCGCAGCTCGACATTTTGATGACCGTGGCGCCGGCGGCGGCCGCCCGCGTGCGGCGCGGCGCGATCGTCACCGTGTCGGCCGGCCAGCGCGGCAGCGACTCGGCGAGCGCGTCCGCGGCCGGGAGCGAGCCGCTCGGCACTGCCGCCGTCACCGACGTCGGCGCGACGGTGGACACCGCGTCGCGCGGCGTGCTCGTCCGCGCGCGCATGACGCGCGGCACGCGGCCACTCCGTATCGGCGAGACGGTATTCGGCAACATCATCGTCGGCGTCCGCCGCGATGCGGTCGTCGTGCCGGTGGAGGCGCTGGTGCCGGAGGGCGAGGGCTTCAAGGTGTTCGTGCTCGACTCGGCGCACGTGGCGCACGGCACGCCGGTGCAGGTCGGCGCGCGCACCGAGCGCGAGGCGGAGATCACCGGCGGGCTCACCGGCGGCGAGACGATCGTCACCTACGGTGCCTACGGCGTGCAGGACAGCGCCAAGGTCGTGCCCATCAGCACGACGGCCGACAGCGCCGCGGTGAAGCCGGCGGGCAAGAAGCCGTGAAGCTGTTCGACCTTCTGAGCGCGCAGCGTCGGTTCATCTATCTGGCATTTGCGCTCGTCAGTGCCGCCGGCATCTGGGCGGCGCTGTCGCTGCCGTCTGCCATCTACCCGGAGCTTCTCTTCCCGCGGATCACGGTCGTCGCCGAGGGCTCGTCGCTCGGCGCGCGGCAAGTGGTGTTCAGCATCACGCGCCCGCTCGAAGAGGCGGTGGGAATCGTGCTCGGCGTACAGCGCGTGCGCTCGCGCTCGATCCGCGGCGCGAGCGAGGTCAATATCTACTTTGCCCCCAGCACCGACATGCAGGTCGCGCTGCAGCAGGTGCAGCAGCGCGTCAACCAGATCGGCGCCGAGTTGCCGCAAGGGCTCGACATCCAGATCGAGCGGCTCACGCCGTCGCTCTTTCCGATTCTCACGTACAACCTCGAGGGCGGCGACCCGGCGACGCTGTACGACATCGCCCGCTACCAGAT
>JBDUCS010000115.1:0-10453 GCA_040003335.1 Gemmatimonadaceae bacterium
CTAGTCTCCGGCGTCGGGGATCGCCACCCGGTGCTCGTAGACCAGCGCGCCACCGAGCCATCCGGAGAAGCCGATGATCAGCACGCCGATGATGTCGGTGATGTAGCCGGTGACCGACGGCGTGCCGTGGCGTAGGTGACGCGAGTAGGCGCCGGTGGCGAACACGGCCAGCGCGGTGAGATTGAGCAGCGCGTGCGTCCAGCCGATGCTGCGCGCGCGCGAGCCCGGCTCCGTCGCGCCGAACAGATCGATGAAGCCCGGTATGGCGGCGATGACGGCGCCCACGCAGCCGAGCAGGATCATGTCGTATGCGACGATGTGCAGATGCCAGTGTCCTGCGGTGTACTTGGCGACCGCATCGAACAGCACCGCGCCCGTCCACAGCGCGAGCGGAAAGGGAATCAGCATGGGATGAATGGGGTGCGTGCCGATGCGCGCTTTACTGAGCATGAAGCCTCCGTGCAGGGGTCCGTTCCAGCGTGTCCGGCCGCGCGTATCTTTGTCGCGTGACCGATCCCATCTTCGCCGCACTCGAAGCGGACGCTACGCACGACTCCGCCTCGCTGTTCGTCGACCTCGCCGCCGGCGATCTCGCCGGCACGGCGACCGGCGACGGTCCCGTGTCGACGGCGCGCTCGCCCGCCGAGCTCGCGCACCGCTTCGATGAGCCGCTGCCTCGCGACGGCAGCCCGCTCGCGCGCGTCACGGAACGCATCGCGCGCGATGTGTTGAGCGACATGAACCGGCTCGCGCACCCGATGGCGATGGGCCACCAGGTGTCGGCGCCGCTTCCGGCGGCAATATGGGCCGACATGGTGGTGAGCGCCATGAACCAGTCGCTCGCCGTGAGCGAGATGTCGCCCAGTCTCACGGCGGTCGAGACGAGGCTCGTGCGCTGGATGTGCGATCTCGCCGGATTCGCCTCCGGCGCCGGCGGGACGCTCACGTCGGGCGGAACGGAGGCGACGCTGAGCGCGCTGCTCGCGGCGCGCGCGCGCGCGATGCCCGAGGCCTGGGCATCGGGCGTGCGCGCTGCCAACGCCGTCGTCGTGCACGGCGAGCACGCGCACTACGCCGTCTCGCGTGCGATCGGCCAGCTCGGACTCGGAACGCGCAACGCCATCGCCGTACCGTCGCGCGATCATCGGATGGATGTCGCCGCCCTCGATCGCGTGCTCGGCGAGCAAACGGCGCTGGGCGCTCGCGTGATCGCAGTCGTCGCAACGGCCGGCTCAACGGCCACCGGCTCGTTCGACGACCTGGACGCGATCGGGCATGTCTGCGAGCCACGCGGCGTGTGGCTGCACATCGACGGCGCGCACGGCGCGTCGGCGCTGTTGAGCGCGCGACACCGCCACCGGCTGCGCGGCCTCGAGCGCGCCGACTCGGTCGCTTGGGATCCGCACAAGATGATGCTGATGCCGCTCGCAGCCGGCATGCTCCTCGTGCGCGACGAGCGCGCGCTCGAGCGCGCTTTCTCGCAGGAGGCGCCGTACCTCTTTCACGGCGGCGACCTCGAACGCGCCTCCGATCAAGGCACGCGCAGCTTCATGTGCTCGCGTCGCGCCGACGCGCTCAAGCTCTGGGTCGCGCTCCAGCGTTACGGCGCTGATGGCATCGGCACGCTGTACGACCATCTTTGCGACGTGACGCGCGCGCTGCACGACGCCGTGCGCGAGTCCGTGGACTTCGTCGCGCTCCACGAGCCGGAGTGCAACATCCTCTGCTTTCGCTGGGTCGGCGACCGCACACGCGACGATGAGGCGCTCGATGCGATCAATCGCCAGCTGCGCGAGCGCTACAACGAATCGGGTCGCGGCTGGATCACGACCACGGTGCTCGGCGGGCGGCGGGTGCTGCGCGTGACGGTGATGAATCCGCGGACGACCGCGGCGCACGCGGCGGCCGTGCTCGACGGTCTGCGGCTCGTCGCGGCGGAGCTCTGACGGCGGCGCCCGCGCGAACTCTCGTCCGGCTCGCTCCGGGCGCGGCGCTCGGGCTCGCTGTTGCGCTCGCCTCGATCGCCGTCGCCTGGGGAGAGGAGCGGCTCTTCGGACACGCGGTGATCGAAGCGCTGGTCGTGGCGATCGTCCTGGGCACGCTCGTCCGCACGCTCGCGCCGCCGCACGCGCACGCCGCACCGGGCATTCGCTTCGCCGCCAACTCGGTGCTCGAGGTCGCCGTCTTTCTTCTCGGCGCGTCGGTGGACGTGGCGCTGTTGATGCGCGCCGGTGTCGCGCTCGCGGCCGGCGTGGTGATCCTCGTCGTGCTCGGGCTCGCCGGCGGGCTGCTCATCGGTCGCGCGCTCGGACTTCCGCCCAAACTCGCCGTGCTCCTCGCCTGCGGCAACGCGATCTGCGGCAACTCGGCCATCGCCGCCGTGGCGCCCGTGATCGAAGCCGAGCACGAGCACGTCGCGTCGGCGATCGGCTTCACGGCGATCCTCGGCGTGGCGGTGGTGCTCGGACTGCCGCTGCTGATCGCGCCGCTCGCCCTGTCGCACTATCAGTACGGCGTGCTCGCCGGGCTCACGGTCTACGCCGTGCCACAGGTGCTCGCCGCGGCCTTTCCCGTGAGCCTCGTGAGCGGCCAGATCGGCACGATGGTGAAGCTCGTGCGCGTGTTGATGCTGGGACCGGTGGTGCTGTTCTTCGCGCTGATGCACCGCCGCGCCGGCACGGCGGCGGCGACGCCGCGCGTCTCGATCGCGCGGCTGATCCCCTGGTTTCTCACCGGCTTTCTCCTGCTCGCGGCCGCGCGGTCGGCCGGATTCATTCCAGCATCGGTCGTCGCGCCGGCGCGCTCGATCTCCGGTTGGCTCACCGTGTGGGCGATGGCCGCGCTCGGACTCGGCGTGGACCTGAAGGCGATTCGCCGGGTGGGGATGCCGGTGGTCGCGACGGTCTGCGGCTCACTCCTGCTCCTGCTCGCTTTGAGCGTGACGTTGATCCGGATGCTCGGCATCGCCTAGCGGGCACAGGCGGCACCAGCGCGCTGCGCCGCCCACCCGATCGCGATCGCTACGCCCGCGCGCGCGATCAGCGTGGCGACGCGCGCGATCACGACGCCCCACCACGGCGTACTCGCCGGCAACGGATCGCGCGGGGGTCGTGCCAGCATCGAATCAAAGATCGTGCGCATCGCGTGCTCCTCGTGAAGACACGAAGGAGACACCGGCGACGGACACCGTCGCTCAGCGCGCGGGGTCGACCTTGGCGAGCGCGGCCTCGAGATTCTGATCGCCGCCGAGTCCGGTGTACACGACCTTGCCCGTTCTGTCGATCACGACCACGTACGACGTCGCGGGCACCTCGTACGCCGTCGTCGCGTCGCCTTTCCGGTCGTAGAGAATCTGGTGCGCGAGCCCATGCTTCTGGGCGTACAGCTTCACGCGCTCGACGCTCTCGTTGAACGAGACCGCGACGCCAATGAACTTCACGCGCGCGCCGTGTTTTTTCTGCGCCGCGAGCAACGCCGGTTCGAGCGCGCGACAGTTCTCGCACCATGTCGCCCAGAACTCGATCAGCACCGGCGTCTTGCCGATGAACTGGCCGACGTCGACCGGTTTTCTGTCAAGATCCTCGATCGAGAACGCCGGTGCCCTCGTTCCGATCGGAATTCCGGAATCCTGGCTTTGGAGTTCGAGCGGTGCGACGGCCAGCACCGCGGTCGCGAACAGGGTTCGGAGGTTCATTGGTTTACAGGGTTGATTTCAAAGTGGCGTACAACGGTCTACAAGCCTGATCAAACGATCAGCTGCCCCATCTTGACCAAATAGTACTCGGCGGCCAGGAACATGACGACCGCGAACAACCGCTTCACCCACAGCATCCACGCGCCCGCCTTGGGAAGCGCCGACGCGGTACCGGAGACGAGGCCGACGGCGACGAGCAGCGCGCTCATGCCGAGCGAGAAGACGAACAGATAGATGAAACCGAGTCCCGCGCTGTGCGTGCGGGTGACGAACGAGAGCACGGTGGCCATCACCGGGGCCGAGCACGGCGCGGCGACGGCGCCCGATGCCGCGCCCATGCCGAACGCGCCGGCGTAGCGCCCGCGCGTGTCGAGCGATGCGGCGCGCGCGACGAGCGAAGACGGGAGGCGGACCGGCACGGCGTCGAGCATCGCGAGCCCCGCGACGAGGAGGAGATTCGCCATCCCGAAGTACAACCAGGGATTCGTGCTGATCGCGCCGAAAATCGTTCCGGTGAGGCCGGCGATGAGTCCGAGTGCGGCGTAGACGAGCGCGAGCCCGAGCACGTAGCTGAGCGTGAGGCCCACGGTGCGCGCGCGCGACTGCTTGGGGCCCCCCGCCGTCTGCCCGCCGACGATCGCCGCCGTGATCGGGATCATCGGATAGATGCACGGCGTGAAGCTGGTGAGTACGCCGCCCAAGAAGACGAGCGGAATCGCCAGCCCCGGATTGCCGGCTAGGCGAGCTGGGAGATCGGAGAAGTCCACTTTGTCGTCGTCAGTCGTCGGTCGTCAGTCGGCAGCTCGCACCCACTCGGAAGGTAGGCCGGAAATAGCGAAGGGGTGAGATCGCGGCTGCGATCTCACCCCTGCGCCACACTCCGCGCCGAGAAGCTATCGCCGCGGAAACGTGTCGGCCGGAATGAACACCGGACCCATCGGACCACCCAGGCGGCCCGCGCCACCCATGCCGATCATGCCGATCATGCCACCGATATTTCCACCGCGCCCGCGCCGACCGCCACGCGGATCGCAGTGATCTCCATCCGCCGTGCCACCGCGGATGATGACGCCGGTCCCGCCCCAACCGCCATCGCGCTGGCCACGTCCGTCGCCGCCGGCAACGGGACCATCGGCCATCACCGGAGCGTGGGGACGCCCTCCCGCCATGACAGGGTCGGGCGCCGAGGGACCGGGCGCGGGCGCTGGCTCGGGCGTGACGGCAACGACTGTCGAAGCCGGCGCCTCAGCGACTTGCGCCACCGGCGCGGGAGCCGATTCGGGTGACTTTGGCTTCGGCCGCGGTGCGGTCCGCCCCTGCGGCGCTGCCGAGGCAACTCGCTCGATGGCCGAAACGATTTGCGTGTTCGCCCGCGAGCCGTTCGCCAGCTCGAGACCCGGCGACGAGGCCAGAGCCAGGTCGCGCTTGAGGTCGTCGTTGGCGCCCGAGCTGGACGCGCGATCCTTGCCGGCGCAGGCCGCGACGATGGCGGCGGCGGGAACGAGAACCAGGGTGCGATAGCGCATTCGCTTTCTCCACATAGAGGACCAGGCCGGCACGCGGCGTGGCGCTTGCTCCTTCCGGCGCACGAGCTTCGTGTGCTACTAACTACCGTGGGACAGGGCACGTGCCGCGCCACTCGTCCCGCCTCTCAATTAGGCACCAAGCAGCCGATTCCGCTACGCCCCGTCTCAGAACCGAGAATCCGACTGTTCCGTTCGCGAGACACTACTTCCTCGGAGTACCGAATGGCCAGCGTCCGCCGCCGTCTGCTCAACCTCGCCTGTATGCTCGGCGTCACGGCGCTCGGCGCCTGCGGAAAATCCGGCGATGCCGTCCCGTCGCCCGGCGAGCGCGCAGCGATCGCCGATACGCTGGGCCGCATGGTGGACGCGGCGTGGGACCTTTCGCGTGGCGACGTCGTGTCGCGTCTCATGGGACTGTACCCGGTCACGGGCTCCGTGACGTCAGCCGCCGGGGGCCGGGTGACGACGTCGCGCGACTCGCTCCGCTCGCAGATCGAGACCTTCTGGCACTTCGTCGGACAGAACATGGGCAATCCGCGTTTCGAGCGCGTCTACACCCACGTGGATGTGCTCTCCCGCGATGCCGCGGTCCTCACGACGACGTACCACATTCCGCACCTACAGCCGGACGGAATGCCGCACGACATCGCCGGCGCGATGACGCTCCTCTTCCAGAGGACGAACGGCAAATGGGGCGTGATCGCCGAGCATCTGAGCGATGCACCTGCGAGTTCGAGAAAAGAAAAGCAATAGAAGACGCATTCTCCCTCTCAGTTTTTTCGCCCGTCGGTTTTTTCTCTTTTCTCATTTGTTGGTATTTTGGGTCATGTCGAGCGAAGGTCGTGTGCGAGCGCTGCGCGAGGCGGTGCGGATGTCGCCGGACGATGCCGGGCTGCGCGGGTTCCTCGCGCAGGCGCTGGCCGACGTCGGCGATCTCCCAGAGGCGGAGCGGGAGCTGAAAGAAGCGCTGCGGCTCGCGCCCACCGACGCCGCGCTCAAGACGGCGCTGGCATCGATCTTCGAGCGCCAGGACAAGCACTCGGCGGCCCTGGTGGTGATCGAGGACGTGCTCGCCGACGCGCCGCGCGACGCGTCGGCGCTGCTCACGCATGCCCGGCTCCTGCTCGGCATCGGTGAGATGGACCGCGCGCGGGACGCGTACCGGTCGGCGCTCGCGGTCGATCCGACGCGCGCCGACATCGCGCTCGCGCGGCGGCTGGGCGCCGGTGCCGTGGGGGCCACCGCCGACGGCGGCGCCACGCGTCCGATCGAGCGCGCGCCCGCGCCCGACCGGCCGGAGCCGTACGACCCGCAGGGCGAGCGCGAAGAGACGCGCACGCGCCGGCCGAAGATCACCTTCGCCGACGTCGGCGGCATGGAGAGCGTGAAGGAGGAGATCCGCCTCAAGATCATCCATCCGCTCGAGCATCCGGAGCTGTATCGCGCGTACGGCAAGAGCGCCGGCGGCGCGATTCTCTTGTATGGTCCGCCGGGGTGCGGCAAGACGTATCTCGCGCGCGCGACGGCGGGCGAGATCCGCGCGACGTTCGTGTCGGTCGGGATCAGCGACGTGCTCGACATGTGGGTGGGCCAGAGCGAGCGGAACCTGCACGACCTGTTCGAGCAGGCGCGCGCCGACGCGCAGAGCGCGGGCTCGTGCGTGCTCTTCTTCGACGAAGTGGACGCGCTCGCCGCGAGCCGCGCCGACCTGCGGGGGAGCGCCGGCCGGCAGTTGATCAATCAGTTCCTCGCCGAGCTGGACGGGATCGACTCGATGAACGAGGGGATTCTCGTCGTCGCGGCGACGAACGCGCCATGGCATCTGGACGACGCCTTCCGACGGCCCGGCCGCTTCGACCGGCTCGTGTTCGTTCCGCCACCCGACGCGACGGCCCGCATCGAGATTTTGCGGCTGCTACTCCGCGACAAGCCGTTGGATGGGATCGATTACGACCGGCTCGCCGCAAAGACCGATGGCTTTTCCGGCGCCGACCTCAAGGGGCTGGTCGACGTGGCCGTGGAGCGAAAGCTTCAGGACGCGTTCCGCACCGGCGCGCCCGCGCCGTTGCGGACCACTGACTTGATGGATGCTCTGGCGAAGATGAAGCCGTCGACGCGAGACTGGTTCGCGACGGCGAGAAATTATGTCATGTACGCGAATCAAGGCGGACAATACGACGCCGTGCGTGCCTATCTTGACGACAAGAAATGAATCGCGAACGAGCGAGCAAGCAGCGTCCCCGATCGGCGCGTCCCTCCCACGCAATCGTGCTCGAGTGCGTGAGTCCCGATCTGGACGCAGGGCGGTTCGCGGTGAAGCGCGTTGTCGGCGACCGATTGATCGTCGGCGCCGACGTCTTCAAGGACGGGCACGACCTGATCGCGGCGCGCATCCGCTATCGGGCGCCGGGTGAGAACGAATGGCGCTACGCGCCGATGACGCACGATCCGACGATCGATCGGTGGGGTGGATCGCTCCTGCTCGACACCATCGGTGCGTGGCGCTACACGGTCGAGGCGTGGACGGACGTCTTCGGCACCAAGCGCAGCGGGCTCGGAAAGAAAATCGGCGCGGACCAGGTCGTCGCGCTCGAGCTGCTCGAGATCGCGCAGCTCGTCGACGTGGCGGCGCGGCGGTCGCGATTCGGCGAGGTGCGCACGGCGCTCAAGACCGCCGCCGCGACGCTCGCCAACGATGCGCTATCGAGCGCCGAGCGGGCCTCGGTCGCGCTGTCGCCGCAGCTGGAGGCGCTGATGGCGGCGAATTTGCTGCCGACCGATCTCACCGCCTACACCCGCGAGCACACCGTGTGGGTCGACCGCGAGCGCGCGGTCTACGGGGCGTGGTACGAGCTCTTTCCCCGCTCGCAGACGGACGATCCGGCGCGGCACGGCACCTTCGCCGACGCGTCGCGCGCGCTGCCGCGCGTCGCCGAGCTCGGGTTCGACGTCGTGTATCTGCCGCCGATCCATCCTGTGGGCACGACGAATCGCAAGGGGCGCAACAATGCGCTCGTCGCCGGCTCGAGCGATCCGGGGAGCCCATGGGCGATCGGCAACGAGCACGGCGGCCACGACGCGGTCGACCCTCGGCTCGGCACGATCGACGACTTCGACGCCTTTGTCGCCGCGGCGGCAACGTTGCGCCTCGAGATCGCGCTCGACTACGCGCTGCAGTGCTCGCCCGATCATCCGTGGCTCACGCAGCACCCCGAATGGTTCTTCGTGCGCCCCGACGGCACGATCAAGTACGCCGAGAATCCGCCGAAGAAATATCAGGACATCTATCCGCTGAACTTCTGGTGCGATGATCGCGAAGGGCTCTGGAACGCCTGCCGCGACATCCTGACGTTCTGGATCGAGCACGGCGTGCGCACCTTCCGCGTCGACAACCCGCACACGAAGCCGTTCGCGTTCTGGGAGTGGGTGATCGACGAGGTGCATCGCGAGCATGCCGACGTCGTCTTTCTCGCCGAGGCGTTCACGCGGCCGAAGGTGATGAAACATCTGGGCAAGCTCGGCTTCTCGCAGTCGTACACGTATTTCACCTGGCGCAACTCGGCGCACGAGCTGCGGGACTACGTCGAGGAGCTAGCGCACGGTGGAGCGAGGGAATATTTCCGCGCGAATTTCTTCGCCAACACCCCCGACATTCTGCACGAGTATCTCGCCCACGGCGGCCGACCCGCGTTTCGCATCAGGCTCTTGCTCGCGGCGACGTTGGGCGCGTCGTACGGGATCTACAGCGGCTACGAGCTGTGCGAGAACGTGCCGCTCAAGCCGGGGAGCGAAGAGTATCTCCACAGCGAGAAGTACGAGCTCAAGCCGCGTGACTGGAATGCGCCGGGCAACATTCAGTGGGACGTGGCGATCATCAATCGCATCCGCCGCGAGAACCGTGCGCTGCACCACTTCACCAATGTCTCATTTCACGATTCGGGCGACCCGAACATTCTCTTCTACAAGAAGTCGGCGCCGGATGCGGACAACCAGCTGCTGATCGCAGTCACGGCGGATCCGCACGCGACCCACGAGACGATGGTCACCGTTCCGGTCGACTCCTTGGGCCTGGGTCGCGAGCAATCGTACGTCGTCCAAGATCTGCTCACCGGTGCGTCGTATCAGTGGCGCGGCGCGCAGAACTACGTGCGGCTGGACCCCGGCCATCAAGTGGGGCACATCTTCCGGATCAGCAGAGGATGACTGTTGTTCGCGGTTTGCACGCTCTGCGTTTTCAGTTCGCGGCTTACAGTTCTCCGTTCTTCCATTAGAGAGTTCACCGGGTGAAGAATGCCAGACAGTTTGTGGTACAAGGACGCCGTCATCTACCAGCTGCACATCAAGGCCTTCCGGGATTCGGACAAAGACGGTTTCGGGGACTTCGCGGGATTGATCGATAAGCTCGACTATGTCGAGTCGTTGGGCGTCAACTGTCTGTGGCTGCTGCCGTTTTATCCGTCGCCGTTGAAGGACGACGGCTACGACATCGCGGAGTACGAAGCGATCAACCCGCAGTACGGGTCGATCGAGGACTTCAAGCGCTTTCTCGACGAGGCGCACCGCCGCCACATCCGCGTCGTCACCGAGTTGGTGATCAACCACACGTCGGACCAGCACGCGTGGTTCCAGCGGGCGCGCAGCGCGCCGAAGGGTTCGCCGGAGCGCGCGTTCTACGTGTGGAGCGACGACCCGACGCGGTACTCGGGCGCGCGCATCATCTTCACCGACACGGAAAAATCGAACTGGTCCTGGGATCCGGTTGCCGAGCAGTTCTACTGGCACCGCTTCTTCAGCCATCAGCCCGATCTGAACTTCGACAATCCGGTGGTGCTCGAGGCGGTGATCGACACGATGCGCTTCTGGCTGCACATGGGTGTCGACGGGCTACGCCTCGACGCGATTCCCTATCTGATCGAGCGCGACGGCACGAATTGCGAGAATCTTCCCGAGACGCACGTCGTGTTGAAGCAGCTGCGGGCCGCACTCGATGCCGACTTCCACGACCGCGTTTTTCTCGCCGAGGCGAACCAGTGGCCGACCGACGTGCGTCCGTACTTCGGCGACAGCGACGAGTGCCACATGGCGTTCCATTTTCCGCTGATGCCGCGGATGTACATGGCGTTGCGGCGAGAGGACCGGACGCCGATCGTCGAAATCATGGAGCGGACGCCGGAGATCCCGCCCGACTGCCAGTGGGCGATCTTCCTGCGCAACCACGATGAGCTGACGCTGG
>JBDUCS010000116.1:0-10445 GCA_040003335.1 Gemmatimonadaceae bacterium
GTCGCCGGCGGGTACTCGGCGCCGAGCCATCGGTCGCCCGTGCGGAACGGCAGTTGGATCGGAGAGAAGAGGAGCGCCTCATCGCGCACCGCATCGGCCATCGCGCGCACCATCTCGAAATCGTGCACGCGCGGCCTCACGCACGACACGCCGTGCAGCCATTCGTCAACGGGCAGCGGCACACCGACCGTGTCGCGCACGTACGCGAGCAACGTGTCACGCGCCGCGTCGGCCTGAGCGACGGCGGCCGCGTCATGGAACGCGAAGCGCGGCAGCAATAGCACGTCGCTTCCCATCCACGCCTTCACCGCGTCGGCGAGGAGCCGCACCTTCTCGTCCGCGCCCGGCGCCGCGTCGGCCGCGGCGAGCTGATCGTCGGTCGCCGGACCGAGCACCGCGAATCGCGCCAGCACCGCGTCGGCCTGTAGCGTGAGTGCGGCGATCTGCTCCGGCCCGGCGCCGACCGTGGATCGCGGAAGCGCGTAGGCGACGCCGGCGTCGGCGACGGCGACCAGTGCGTCGCGCAGCGCGTCGGCCGTCGCGACGGTCGCATTGGCGCGCGCGGCGTTGGCGGCGTTCTCCACGATCGGGAAGAGGGCGCGGACGGCAGTGATCCGCGCGCCGACCCTCGTACGTAGCTCGGGCAGATCCATCCGCCCCGGATTATCCGGCGGGGGCGGCGCATCCTTCGACGCGCTCTGGAAGTGGCGCGCGTCGAGCGGTCGCACCGTACCGAGCACTCTGCGCAGTCGGTCGGCGAGCGGCAGCACTTCGGCGAACGACCGCGCCGCGACGTCGCCACCGGCGTCGGCGAACGAGATCCGGACGACGACGTCGTCGGCCAGCGCCCGGTCGCGCGCGAAGCGCAGGCGCAGACGCGTCTCCAGCGGCGCCGCGCCACTCTCGTCCACCTGGCTGCGCACGATGTACACGAAGTCGATCGGCTGGAGTCGCAAGTCGGCGAGCGTGACCACGCCGTTGTCCGCGACGTTTCCGTCGGCGTCGAGCGCGGCGACGCGGCAGCGGATGGTATCGGGGGCGCCGAGCAGGTCGCCGAGCCACGCGTTGAGCGACGGCTCGAGCCGCGCGCGCTCGGTGAGCGGAACGGCGGGCCACGGATTCGCGACCGCTGCCGTGGTCAGCTGTACCGCGAGCCGCTGCGTGACGGAGATTCCCGTTCCGCGTGGTGTGCCGAGCACTTCGATGTCGGGCGGGAGGGTGCCATTGCCGGCGGACTGCAGCACCGCGGCCGCGCGATCGAAGTTGCCCAGGGCCAACTGGTAGGCCGCCTCCGTCGTCAGCACATCGCGCAACGCGTCGAGCGTGTTCTCGATCGCCGCCTTCTCGCTGCGGATCGCGTCCTGCTGCGCGGTGCTCAGCGCTGTGAGCTCGTTGATGCCGAAGGGAAATGGCGTCGTCGCGCGGGCGAGCGTCAAGCCGTTCACGACTTGATCGTCCTCGCTCACCACCGTCGCGCCGCTCGCCGAATCGTTCGCCTGCGGCACGCGCGTGCGGAGAATCGGGAACGCGGTGCGGAAGAGCGGCTTGAGTTGGTCGAGAATCACCGGGCTCACCGCCCGAGTGGTCCAGTCGTGGAGACCGCGCTCGAACTGCACGCCGAGCAGCGCTTCGAGCGATTGGCCGTTGCGGATGCCATCGATCAGATAGCGCGCGCGCCGGACGCGCCCCGACGAGAGATTGGTGGCGAGCGCGCTGGCGTCGCCGGCGCTGGCGTGCGTGAGATAGCCGCTGCGCAGCAGCGCGGCGGCGGTTGCGTGATTGAGCGATGGCGCATGCACGTAGCCGCCGTTGGCTGACTCCTCGTACAAGTTGTCCAGCCCTTGCCGGAGCGCCGCGGGCAGCGCGCTCTCGTTGATCTTTTGCCGCCGCGCGCCCGCCGGCCGAACGTGCTCGAGATATCCGTAACCGCCGACGTAGAGGCCGGTGCGTCGCTCGGCGACAGGCTGGCTCAACCGGCGCTGCTCGAATAGCCGTCGCGCGAAGAGCGACGTCGTCCACGCGTCGAGTCGATAGCTCAGCGTGTCAACGTGCTCGACGAGCGCGCGCTCGAGCCGCGCCGTGGGAAGGTGGCCGAGTGCGGCGATCGCGGTGCGCTGCTCGTCGACGCTCTGTCCGGCGTCGCTCACGACCTGTGGCGCGTGGATCAACTCGAGCAGCGTTGTAGCCGACGGCTCGCTCGACACGATCGCGTTGGCCGGCGCGCGAAACACCTCCCAGAGCGACGGCGACGGCTCGGTGCCGATGTTGAGGAACTTGCGCGAGCGTACGAGCTCATCCGCGCTCACGCCGCGCGTGCCGAGCCACGTGCGAATGCCGCGCGCGGCCTCCATCACGATCGAGAAGTGCAGCATCAAATAGAGGAGCGCGCCGGGTCGCGGCACGCCCACGCCAAAATCTTGTGCTTCGAGGGCGGCGGCGTCCGCCGCGTGCGCGATCAACCAGTCCACATATGTGGCGCCGGATGTCGCATCATAGGGTTTGATGAGCGCCGTCTCGGAGAATGGCTGCCCATCGATGAGCTGCGCGGGATCCAGTCTCGTTTGATAGTGCCGCCAGATGAGCTGGAGCAATAGCGGCAGCGGCTTGGGCGTTCCGTTGGCGCGCTGCCCGGCGTAGCCCAGCTGCGTGAGAAGATCCCGTGTCGCCTGCCCCTCGATCAGCATCTTGATGATGTCGCTGAACGTCGCACCGCCCCAGGTGAGCGACTCGAGATTCTTGAGGTAGTCGAAGCTGTAGCCGACGCGCTGATAGAACTCGGCCGACGTCGGCTGTAGTCCGAGCACCTCGAGCAAGCGCGCCGCACCTTCGCCGGCGCTTCCGACCTGGGCAACAGACGGGAGTGCCGCGGTCCACGCCAGATCGAAGCGGCGCAGCACCTGCAACAGCGTGGCCTCGAACGTCGCTGGCGGCGCGAGCTCGATCACGCCGCCGTTTTCAGGGACGCCGCGCGTCGGGGGCGATGGACGCCAGCGGTCGAGCGCGCTCGTCGGAAGAATGCCGTACGGCTGGCTCCCGACGCGGATGGCCGCGATCGGTCCGCGTCCGGTGACGTGATCCGTGAACTGCCGGCGCAGCGCGCCTAACGAGTTTTCGTTCACCACCTCGTTGAGCATGTGATCGAGGTAATAGCCCAACGTGCCGGCGTACAGCGCGCGATTCATCGCCACCGCCTCGGCGTTGTCCGCGTTGTCGGCGCCGCGCGCGTGGAGCAGTGGCGTGTACGCGATGCCGAGAAAGTCGGCGAGTCGCTGTCCGTCCGCCGCCGCGCTCCGATCGTCCCCCGGCACGAAGAGCGGCGGCCCCGACTCGGCGACGGCGGACTCGTCGCTGTCGCCCTCGCGCGCGCTGTATCCCGAATCGCCGCCGTCTGTGTTGTTGGTCGGCGTTCCCTGCCGCAGCAGCTCGAAGCCGGACTGCGCATAGTGGTGCCCGTCGATCAGCTGCTCGACCAACGCTTGGGCGTCGGGAGCGTCGGCGGAGAGCTTGAGGCCGAGCACGAGCAACCGGTCGAAGCCCTGCGCGGCGTCATCGGCGGCGACGGGAACGCGGAACGCCATCCCCTTCTCCACCGCTCGCTCGAAGTCGCGCACCCAGCTGAAAGAGTCGCCGAGTGACAGCGTCTGGTCGGCCGGGTCGCGCGTGAGCGATTCGTCGCCCTCGAGGTCCGTGATTGGCGCAGGACCCACGACCACCACGTCGTCGATCGGGTTGCCGACCTGCGTCACTCGCAACGACTCACCGCGCCACGCCAGCAGCACGAAACGGTCGGGGAGCAGGCGCGTGTGCGGCGCGACGGTCCAGGCATCGGGCTTCGTGATGGGGGGTTCTGGAAACTGCAGCGCGATGGAAGCATCGGTTAACGCGGCGGCCCAATTGAGCGGTCGCGTTTGCAGCGCGACCCATGCGGCACGGTTGGCGCCGACTCGGCCGGCGAGCGCGCGCCACGCGGCCGCCTGCACATCGGCAGTCGCCGCTCGAATCGCGGACCAATACGCGCGCCCGTGCTCCACCTCGGCGTCGGTGAGTACCGGCTCGTGGGTCGTGATCGCGACGTCGTCCGGATACACGCGCACCCAGAGCTCGGGCGTTGCGGGCGCAAGCGCGTCGGTCTTCCAGCGCGTCTCGAGCCGCAGCGGCAAGAGGACGATCGGGAGGCCATCGTCCCATTCGGCAATCAGCTCGGGTGGCGAGCGCCGGCCGGCGAGCGCGTCCGTCGCCGCACGAACGGCGCTCTCTCGCGCCTTCACCACTTCTCGCTGCTTGGCGATCGCGGCGGCGTTGTCTCCGGCGTTCCCGTCCGCGGCATTCGGGGCGCTCTCGCCGCGCGCCTCACGTTGCGCCGCGCGAGCGAGCCGCACGCCCTGCATCTCCAGCGCATAGAGCGCGTCGCGCGCCGCATCACGCGCGGCTCGCGCTTCGCGAACTACCGTCGCCGAATCGGTGTAGGCGCTCATGCGAGGCCCGCCAACATCTCTTTGGCGTGGACGGCGATCATCACCGGATTCTGATAAAGGATCGACGCCATCTGCGCCGAGTCGGTGCCCCACTGCGACAGGCTCTCACCTGTGCCGGCGGGAACGAAGCTCTGCGGCAGCAGCGTCGTATCGATGAACTCCTGGGCGTCGGGGAAGAGCGTCCACGCCAGATCGTTCCAGGTGAGCGGCGTCGCCGGATCGTCGTCGGGCGAAAAAGAGACATCCATGCCGAATCGCGGCTCGCCGGGAAGCTGCTGGATGATGAAGAAGTAGCCCCAGTCGTCGCTGTCGGCCTGCGGTTGGTCGTCGCCCCGCGCTTGCTCCACGCTGAGGTCGAATCCGTAAAAGCGGATGTCGGGATCGACCGACGCCTTGAAGACGGGAAACCTGATCTCGCGCTGCACGTCGGCGTCGCTCGCAACCGGCGCGATCACCGGATCATCCGACGGCCGCGGATTGCCCGACCCGTCGCGCGCCAGGTGCGCCTTCTGGGCGTAGATGAGCGTGTTCGGATACTTCTTGAGCAGGTCGCCGCGCACCGTGAGCACGAGTTGCTCGCCCGGTGGCCGCTGCGGATTGCGGTGCGTGCCAAGGAGCGACGCCGAGCCCCACGTGTCGAGGGGCGTGATGTCCTTTGACCGCTCCGACACGCTGGCCGCGCTCTCTCCCGTCTGCTCGGCGAGGATGCCGCGCACATCCCAGAATTGGCGGAAGTAGCTCCCACGCCGATCCGTCGGATACTCGCGCCACAACAGCTCCTTGCCGAACTCGTAGTTGACGCCGGTGAGATACGCCTCGATGAACGGCGGATTCGTCTCGAGGAGCGTGATGCTGTTCGGCGGGATGAGCTCGAGGTTGGGAAGGAGGAGCTCCGACGACAGGTCGCGCAGCTTCTCGTACATCGGATCGTCGAAGTCCGGGTACGCCATCGCCGGCACGAGATGCTCAGCCTGCTGGAGCCACTGCGGATCGAAGATGAATCGCACGCCCGCGGCGACGCGCCGTGGGAAGGCGCGCAGCGGATCGACGGCCGCGGTGAGCTTCGCGTGCGCATTGGCGATGTCGAACGGCGGCCGAGCACGCTCGGCGACGGTGACGCTCAGGCGCTGCTCGAGAGCGATCGCGGCCCGCCGGAACGTTCTCGCCTCGACAGTGTCGGCGCCAACGCCCGCGGGGGTAACGGTCGTCACCTGCGTGAACGACACGGCGTTCGGCGACGCCGAGCTTTTCTCGATCGCCGTCGTGATCTGCGTGCCGGCGCGCGGCTGCGCGGTCACGACCGGATCGCTCTCGACGAAACGGAAGGCGTCGCGTGGCGGCGCGGCGCGCAGCGCGGCGGCGACATCGGCCGGCCGCACGATCGACGCCGGGCCGGTCGTCGCCGAGGGCGACGGCCGCGGTTTGCCGAACCACGCGTTCAGCGCGACGTAGACGACAATCGCGAGCACGGCGAGCACCGTCGGAATCGTCCACGTGCCTGTGCTCAGCGCCCAGAGCGCAAGCAGTAGGAGCACGATGACGAGCCCGAGCATAAGGTTTCGAATCCACCACGGGCGTGGCGCCGGCCGCGGCGGCGCCGGGAGTTTGTCGACGACGGCCGTGTCGGTCATCAGATCCTTGGCCGGCTGCTTGGGCGGCGCGGCCGTGAGTCGCCCGCTCGCCAGGCCGCGGACGAGCGCGCCATGCGTGAAGCGCGCGTCGGCCGCCGCGATGCGCCGGGCGATCGCGCCGCGCGGCCGCATCAGCCGCCGCATCGCGCCACTCACCGCCGCCGGCGGAAGCGTGCTCTCGCCCACCAGATGCTGGAGCGTGGTCGGCGAGCCGCGCACCTTGCGCAGCACCGGCGCGAAGAAGGCGAGCGCCTGCTCCGGCGCCAAGCGCGCGGCGAGGTTCACGTACACCGCTTCGCTCGCCCGCATCGCGTACGCGGCGAGCCGAATCAGCCGGTTTGCCTCGAGCACCGTCTGCACCTGCGACCAGGCGCGCGCGACGTATCCCTCCTGATTCTCGCGAATCGCCCGCACGCCAAAGCCCGCCGGCACGCGCAGCCGCGGATCCCGATTCAAGTCATCGACCCAGTCGCCCTGCGTGACGTCGATGGTATGCCGCAGAGCGTGGTACTCACCGTAGATCGGCGGCGCGACCACCGGAAGGTTTTCCGTCGACGGCGAATTCCGCATCGCGTCGGGAAAATTCAGGACCGATTGGAGCTCCTGGAAAAACGGCCGCGCGCTGTCGATCGCCAGCGGACGCGATTCGGTCGTCGGCGCCTTGAGCGCGCCCTCGAGTCCGACGACGCTCTGCTTCTCGCTCGGCGGCAGGATCTGGCCGATGTCCGTGCCAGTCGTCAGTCCCCAGCCCGGCTGCTCCCCGTCCATTCCGCGGATGCCGACGCGCGAGTCGGCGGCCTGCGGCACGAGCCGCTTCACCATCGACTCGAAGTCTTCGTCCTCGCCGGTGCGGAATCGCCATTGGTAGTAGACCGGCAGCTCGACCGGGCCCAGCGCATCGGTCCATGCCGGCTGCTGCGCGCTCACCTCCTTCGGGTCTTGTCCGAGCGCGGCGATTCGTCCGGTCTCGAACGCCGGCACGACGAACGCGCCGTAGGCCGTGTTCGCCTTGAGCCTGCGCGGACTCGTCAGGCGGGAGATGATCCGGTCGGCGTTGGGGCTGTCCTCGGTCTGCAGCGACTCGAGGAAGCGCTCGAACTCCGTCGCGCTGGCGAAGCCCTCGTTCGTGTGCACGTGCGCCCACGCCCAGGTCTGCGTGTGCGGCGGCAACGACGCGGACGATGCGACGGTGATCGACGCGAGCGGAACGCGGCGATCGTTGCGCGTGAATTCGCCCGGATGGTCCGCGGAATCTTCCTCGAGCACGGCGAGGGCGAGCCACGGCCGCAGCCGGTCGCCCACCGCGCGCGCCGGTGTGTAGCGCCAGAGAAAATCCTCGTCGTAGAACTCGACGAAGGCGAGATAGTTGGGCTCGAAGTCCGTCACCCAATCGCGCGGCTCGGTGCGGACGACGGTATCCAGGTTGATGCCGAGCACGTCGCCCGGGCCCAAGAGCGTGAAGTCCTGGTGTACCGGCGTCGCGTTCACGCTCACGTCCACCGGAATCGTCGCGCGCTCCTTCACCGCGCCCCCGTCGGCGCCGAGCGTATCGGGCTGGCTGATCGATCCGGCGATCCCCTTCCGCAGCCAAGCGGAGAACGTGTACCTCCCGACCGTGAGGCTCATGCGGCGCCCGCGACCACGAGCTCGTGCGCGGCCACCACCTGCAGCGTTCCGGCGAGCGATGGGTCGGCGCGCACGAGCGCGTCGCGCATCGCGAACGCCTCGGCCTGCGTCCGCGCGACGGCGCCGGCCGTCGCCGGAGAGAGATCGATCACGTTCACGACATGAAACTCGCCGACGTCCACTTCAACGGCGGACGGACCGTTGCCACCGCGCTTGCGCGCCGACACCGAGAGCTTGTTTCGCTCGATCGCCCCGCCGCGGCTGAACGTGTCGAACAGCGTGCCGAACAAGTCGCGGCGGCCGGCGGGCTGCGGATGCTCGTGGCGCAGGTAGCTCATCTCGTACGTGACATCTTTGCCCACCGACGCGCCCGAGAGTGCGCCGTCCGCCGCGCTGAAGCGCAGACCGCTCTGCATCTCCTCGAACGATTTCCGCGCCAGCTTTTCGCTGTCGGTCATCGACACGAAGTTCGCGACCGCGAACTCCTCGCGCGCCGGCTCCGTCGCGCCGCTCCCGATCAGCGCGACGGTGAAGGTCGTGTCGCCCGTCGGCTTCTTGTTGCCGAAGCGGTCGATCGGCAGCTCGAGCGGCGCCACCTTCTGGCTCACGGTGAGCACGCCGAACGGATGCAACAGCAGCGCGTCCGTACCATCCACCCGACGCAGCGACACCGTCTGCGCGACGTTGGTCGGCAAATCGGCGCGCCAGTTGCGCACGTCGCGCACCGCGTCGAGCACGAGCGACAGCACGTCGGCAACATCCTCAGCGAGGCCCAACAGCGGGTCGCCCCACGTCACGTCGAAGCCGATGCTGATGCTGAAGAACAGAACGCTGAAGCTCCCTCGGCCGTGGGCGCGCCACGGCGTCGGTCCCGACAGCTCGGCCGTCACCTTGATCCCGGCGATCACGCTCGTGCCGCGGCGCAGCGCCAATCCCGCCGACAGCTGCGCGACGATGTGCAGCGGAATGACCTGCACCAGCACGTCGTAGCCGAGAAAGCCGTAGATGTTGAAGCCGCACGCCGCGGCGTAGAGCTCGACGCGCGCGCCCGTCTGCACCGTGTTCGACGTTACGGCGAAGTACGTCTGCGCGATGAGTCTCGGGTTCTCGCCCGAGAGGAGCGCGATCGTCAGGCGCCGCATGCCCGTTAGGTCCGAGGGCACCTCGTGAAACGCCGGATGGAATCCGCCGACGCTGATCACGAGCACTTTCTGGTCGCCCCACGAGATGCGGAGCGCCATGTCGCCCGTCAGCGTGAATCCCACCAGGCTCGAGTCGAACAGCGACGCGTCGAACCAGACCGAGCCGCGCTCGAAATCGATCCCGCCGGCGAAGTTCACCTGCAGCTTGAGGAGCGGGGCATTTACCGAGGGGAGAATGCAGCGCAGCACGCCGATCACCGTGAGCTGCGGCGACGGAATGTCGAGGATGATCCCGAGCTCGAGCGAGATCAGCGTCGGCGTTCCCCACCCCAGCTTCCCCATCGGAGCGACGATGAAGTGCCCCTGCGCGATCGGGAAGAAGCTCTTCAGGTCGCTGACGATCTGCGTGATGTTCCCGATCACGTCGGGCGGAAAGAGAACGCTGCTCACCGAGCCCGAGCGCACACCGAGCCGCAGCGCTTCGCTGTCGAGCGAGCGGTTGAGCGCGAGCAGTCCGCCGACGCCGTTGAGCGTGAAGCCGAAGCCGAGCTGGATCGGCGTGAACTCGGCGGTCACGAGAATGAGCAGCGCGAAGCCTTTGCTCCCGTCAGGCAACTTCGTGTTGATGATGCCCACCGCCTTGAGCGAGAAGATCCCCTTGAACGACAGCTCGAGCGCGCCGACGTACTCGCCCTTCACCGAGTCGAACGAGAGAAATCCGCCGCCGCTGATCGGGCCGGCATCGACGCGCAGTCCCACGCCGCTCGGCGGCTTGAAGCCGATGTCGAGCTGCACCGGGCCCAGGTTTCCGCTGTTCTGTGGCGGGAACGAGAGCGTCGCCTTCACGCCCATGTTCTGCACCACGGCTTCGATCGGGCCGAGGAGCACGCGGATGTCGGCGCCGATGCTGAGCGGGATCTCCCCCCCGGCGAGCGCGGCATCGAGCGTCAGCGCCTCGATCGACACGGGCCCGAGTGCGATGTGCGTCGGCACGCGCAGCTCGAGCGCGCTGCTCCCGCCGAAGTAGAAGCCGCGCTCGGTCGACACGCCCATCACGAGCGAAAAGTCGGCCTCGAAGTGCGATGCGGCGAGCGCGCTGCCGACGAAGCCATCGCTCTGGCTCGCGTCGATCACGACCTTGCCACCGTTGACCGTGCCGCTGATGTCGAGCGCACCGTGCGCCTCGGCACCGTCGTCGAGCAGCTGCGCGGCGACGCCGAGAATCACCTGGCCGATCTCGAGCCGGCTCCCGCCGGCGACGCCGAAGAGCACGAGGGGTTCCGGCGGATCGGTGCGCTGCACCGTGACCTTGGCGCCGATCGTGCCGCTGAGCAACGCCGGCGACGGCGGCACGAAGGTGACCGTGCCGTCGGTCAAGATCGTCACCTCGGTGTCGATCGGCGGCGCGAGTTCGGCGGTCACTTCCAGCGTCGCGTCGGCGCCGAGGGGAATCGTCTGGACTCCCGTCGCTATCTCCCCCTTGAGTCGGATGATTAGACCGGCCGGGCCCGATACGATCGGCGTCAGCTCGAAGATCACGGCGTCCAGTGTCTGAGGCGTCGCCGCCGGAT
>JBDUCS010000117.1:0-10387 GCA_040003335.1 Gemmatimonadaceae bacterium
GCTTGCCGCCGAGCTTGTGCAGGCGAGGCGGCGGCGCGTCGCCGTCGCCATCGCCGGCGGCGCGGTAGCGCTCGATCTGGTCGATGCGATAGAGCGGGACGTTGAGCCGGTCCCCTCCCTCGTACTCGATCACGGCGACCTCGACCGTGCTCTGTTGCACGAACATCTGCTCGATGCCGCGGTAGATCCCAACCCCGTGCTCGAGGTGCACGACGTAGTCGCCCTGCTTGAGCGCGTTGAGCGACTCGATCGGCATGCCCGTCGCGTAGCGGCGGTGCCGGCGGATGCGCCGCTCGCGGCGGAAGATCTGATGGTCGGTGAGCACGCGCAGTCCGACCGACCGCGCGTCGCTGGTTGGCGGGACGATGAATCCGCCGTCGAGCACGCCGACGGTGAGCGCGGCCGGCGACGGCGCGCGCGCATCTTCGTTCAGCAGCTCGTCGAGCCGGTCGCACTGGCCTCGATTGTCGCAGAGAATGAGCGTCGGCATGCCGTCGTCCACGAGACGGCGCAGGCGGCGGATGTCGCGGTCGATGTCGTCGGGCGGACGCAGCGGGAAGACGACGTCGGCGGCGCTCGTCGCGGCACCGCTCTCGGCGATCGCGATCGTGCCGAACGCGGCCAGCGAGCGCAGCGCGTCGTCCGGCTTCTGGTACAGCTCCTCGCGCGACGGCGCGTCTTCGCCGCGGCGGCGTGCGATGATGATGTGATGGTTTGCCTCGTCCCAGGTGCGCTGCATGTCGTCGCGCAGCATGCCGCCCGCGGGCGCGATCACCATCGTGTCGGGTGGAAAGAGGTCGGCAACGGCGCCGCGCTCCTCCACCTCGTCGTCGGCAGCGGGCCCGCCGTGCACAGGAAGGATGAGCGCCAGCTCAGCCTCTCTGGTCGAGCGCTGCGTGAGGATGTCGAAGTGCCGGAGCGACGCGATCTCGTCGCCCCACAGCTCCAATCGAACGGGGTTGGCCATGCCGAAGCCGTATATGTCGACGATCCCGCCGCGCACGCTGAACTGCGCGACGTCCTCCACCAGCGGCACGCGCTCGAAGCCGACGGCCTCGAGATGCGCCGACAAATCCTCGAGCCGGCGCAGATCGCCGACGCGCAGCTCGAGGCGTGCCGACGTCATCGCCCGCGGAAGCCGGGTGCGCTCCAGCCAGGCACGCGCCGTCGTGACGAGCACGCGAATCTCGCCCTTGCCCAGCCGCTCGAGTGTGTCGACGCGCTCGCCGGCCACCTCGAGGTGCGGCTCGACCTCGCCGAATCCCTCGCGCGGCGGATAGAGGGCCACTTCCCCTTCGTCGATCAGCGACTCGAGGTCGGCGAGCCAACGCTCGGCCTCGGGGAGCGACTCGGCGACGACGACAAAAAAGCGGTTCGCGCCGACGCGGCGCGCCAGCGCCGCGGCGACGGCCGCATCGGACGAGCCGACGAGCCCGCCGACGCTGATGCGCGCGCCGAGACCGGGGAGGTCGTTATACAAGCGAACGAACGCGGGGAGCGACTCGACGGCGTCGAGCAGGGCCGGCAGCGGCACTACGCCTGCTTCCTTCGACCCGCGCCCGCGACCGCCGACTCAGCGATGAGCAGGAGCGCCGCGAGCATCAAGATCGGGGCGACAAGCGCGCGACGCGGCGACGACACGAACGTGAGCGCGGTCCACGACGGCGCGTCGTCGAGCGAGCGCACGCGGCGGGCACGAACCCGCTGTGCAAGCGCGTCGCTCGACAATCGCGCGAGCGCCGACTCGTCGCCTTCGGCGTTGACGACGAGCGCGCCCACCCGCTTGTCGCCCTTGAGTAAAAAGTACGAGCCCGCGTGGTCGGGCGCGCGCAGCGTGTCGCCCGCGAAGGCGAGCTTCTGTCCCGGCGCCGCCTCGAGCGCATCGGCGAACGCGGGACGCGTGAGTGTCGCGCCGGGCACCGTCGTCACGACGCTCCCCGCCTCGGCCGAGAGCCGCTGCGAGATGACGTCGTTGAGCCAGGGAACGAATCCGGCGCGGACGGGCAGCGTTGTCGCCTCGGGCACGAGCGGCGAGGCGATGAGCACGAAGCCCGGACCGCTGACGATCCACGGCTCGCCGCCCGCCGTGGCGAGCGTGTCGCCGCGCGGGGCGCCGGCCACGGGCGTGAGCGCGTAGCGCATCGACACGGTCGCGTTGTCGATCCGCTCGCCGCGCACCACGCTCGCGGTGCGCCGCACGGCACCGAGCCGCCAGGGCACGCCGAGCCGCTCGAGCGCCCGGTCGGCGGCGCCGATGCGCACCGGATCGAGGGGCGCAACCAAGAGGGCCGGCAGCTTCGACGCTTCGTCGGCCGGCGCGAACGCGACCTCGCTCCCGAGACTGACGCGATCCGATTGCACGAGCGCGTCGACCGCCGATCGCGCGAACAGACCGACCGCGGGCGCGACGGCGACCGCCGGCGCCGGGCCGATCCACGCACTGTAGTGCCGCACATCATCGCCGCGCAGCTCGTCGGGTTCCAGCTCGACCGTGCCCGCGACCCAACCGCGCTCCGGCGGCGTCGCGCGCACCAGAATCTCGCCGTCTTTGGCCACTGAGCCGCGGGCGAGCGTGCGTCCTTCGAGCGTGATGCGGTACGTCGCCGAATCGGCGACGAGCACGCGCGCGTGCACCGCGCCCCGCGGCGTCCATCGCGACGGCGCCGACGATGCCTCGATCACCGCGTGGTTTGGCGGCGGATCGCCCTTCGGGCGGTAGACGAGCACCGTCGCGGCGGCGAGCGCGACCGGAGCGCGCCACGTCGTCGCCTGCCCGTCCGTGATGATCGCGATCTCGCGCTCGTTCAGCACGCCGGAGCGGACCAAACCGCCGGCGCGCGCGAGCGCGCGCGGCACGTCGCCGGCGCCGCCGAATGCGTCCACGTGCTCCACGGCCTGCACCACGGCTCCAACGGAGCCACCGTGCACGGCGCCGTCAGCGGTGACGAGCCACAGCCGATCCTCGGCGCCGGCGCGCAACGCGACGTCGCGCGCGCGCGCCTTGAGATCGTCGAGCACGGGATGGCCGTTCACGATCGCCGAGCTGGAGAGCGAATTGTCGAGCACGATCGCCATCGACGTTGGCGCATGACCGCCCGAGCCAACACGCGCGATCGGCCGCGCGGCGGCGGCGGCGACGAGGAGCACGGCGAACACGCGCAGCACCATCAACAGGAGGTTTCGCAGGCGCAGCTTGCGGCTGTGCTCGCGCTCGGCGCGCGCGAGATAGCGCACGGCCGGAAACTCGACCTGCGTGCCGATGCGCCGGCGCATGAGGTGGATCAGCAGCGGGACCGCGGCGGCGAGCGCCCCGAGGAGCCACATGGGCGCGAGAAACGCGATCACGGCAGTCGCGCGCGATGCGAGAAGGCGCGGCGCAGCGGCACGCCAAACGGCATGTCGGTCGCGATCACCTCGTATGCGGCACCGGTGCCGGTGAGCGCCGCGCGCCATTCGGAGATCGCGGCGGTGACCGTCGCGCGATACGCCGTGCGAACGTCGGCGATCGTCGCCGGCACGGACACCTCGCTCTCCGGATCGACAAAGATCGCGTCGTGGCCGAACGGCAGCTCGCGCTCGGCCGGATCGATGATATGGAGCACCGTGACGTGATGGCCCAGGCGTCGCAGTCCGCGCACGCGGTGCACGACTTCGTCGGGCTCCATCAAGAGATCGGAGATGAGCACGACCCAGCCGCGGCGCTGGATGATGCGACCCGCTTGCTCGAGCGCATCGGGCGCGTGCGACGCCTTGCCGCTCCCCGCTTCGGCGAGCGACGCGACGATGCGCTTCCATTGTCCGGTGCGAACGCGCGGTGGGATGGAGCTGCGCACGCGCTCATCAAATCGGATGAGGCCGACCGCGTCGCGCTGTCGAAGGAAGAGGAGCGACAACGCCGCTGAGAGGCGCTCCGCGTACTCGAGCTTCGTGAGACGCGCCGGATCGCCCGTCCACGCCATCGACCGGCTGACATCGAGCACCAGCGTCGCGCGAAGATTCGTTTCTTCCTCGAATTGCTTCACGACCCACCGGTCGGCGCGGGCGGCCACGCGCCAATCGAGGTAGCGCAGCTCGTCGCCCGGCTGGTAGGGACGGAATTCGGCGAACTCGACCGAGAATCCTTTACGGGGGGATCGATGCAGCCCCGTGAGGAAGCCGTCGACAATCCATCGCGCGACGATCTCGATGTGGCCGAGCGCGGCGACATCGGCGGGATCGAGGAGGTCGGCGGAGTGGGGCATGGAGGCTCAAGGTAACTACGGGGAGAAGTGTTACCGACCAGTGCGCGCATGCTGTCCCGAACGTTGCACGCGCGGCGTCCAGCAGATGAGACACACGTCTCGTTGCAGCTCCGCGGTCCAATTACTAACGTCAGATTCAACAAAGACTTGCTGATGGGCAGGGGCGGGCACGCGACGTGCCTTTGTCGCGTGGAACAATCACCGCCGATGCTCCGAGGTGTCTCCATGTTGTCGCTCTCGACGATGCCTGTAGCGCGCACGCTGGCAACCCTCGGTTGGCTCTCGGTGGCGGGAACGATCGGGGCCGCCGCACAAGAGCCCGCGCGGCCGCCCGCGCCGCGAGAAGAGCGCCGGGTGGATCCACGCCCTGACCCGCAGCTCGACCCGCGCGATGGCGCACGCGCCGACCCGCGTGCCGACCGGGCGCGAGACGACCGGACGCCGTCTGCGCGCATCTGGATGGACGGCGACCGGGTGCTGCGGCGCGGCGAGCGCTCGCGCGCTTTTTTCCGCGCGGACCAGGACGCGTACGTGATGGTCGTGCGCATCGATACCGACGGCCGTCTCCATATTCTCTATCCCGACAACCCGCGCGACGAAGGGTGGGTGCGCGCCGGCGTCACCTACAGCACGGCCGACGGCGGCGGCGATGCGTTCTACGCCGACAACTCTCCGGGGATGGGGTACGTCTTTGCCATCGCCAGCTGGGATCGCTTCGACATGGACGTCCTGAGTCGCGACGGCCGCGCGTACGACTACCATCGCGCCGGCTACGAGCGCGTGCACGGAGACCCATTCCGCGCCATGGACGACTTTGCGCGACAGGTGGTGTACGACCGCCGCGCGCCGTACTCGCTCGACTACGCCGAGTACTATGTCGATCGCCACGTCGACTACCCGCGCTTTCTCTGCTACGACTGCCACGCGTATCGCGCCTACTCCATCTGGAATCCGTACTCGGTGTTCTGCCGTCAGTATCGCGTGGTCGTGTACGACGACTTCTACTACTCGTATCCGCGTCGCTATTACGGCGGGATCTACTCGGGGAGCCGCGTCGTATACGCCGGCAACCGCGGGGGCTACGGCGGGCAGGCCCGATACGAGTTCAAGCAGGTACAGGCGGGCGTCGCGGTGACGGCGACGAACTTCATCGAGCGCCGGCGCCGCACCGATGGCGATGACCTGCGGCGCGGCGGCGGGACGGGTGCCGACAATCGTCGCGGCGGCGACGGCCAGGCGGAGCGCGTGCCGGTTGGACCGCGGGGCCAGGACGGCGGACCCGTTCGGCGCCGCTCCGACGACGGCGCACCCGACTACGAAGCACGCGCGAACCCTGGCACGTCGCAGGGGACGTCGCAAGGATCGTCGCAAAGCGACGAACGTCGCGCGCCTCCCCGCGCGCCGGATCCGCAGCACGACGATCGCTTCTACGGCGATCCCACGTTGCAAGTCCCGCGCAGCCTTCCGCGTAGCGACCCGCGTAGCGACCCGCGTAGCGACCCGCGCAGCGACCCGCGTAGCGACCCGCGCAGCGACCCGCGCAGCGACCCGCGCAGCGATGATCGCCGGCGGTCGAGTGAGCCGCCCACCGCCGTGCAAAGCGTCCCGGAACGCGTGCCGCGCGCCGAGCCACGCTCGTCGCCGCCGAGTCGCAGCGCGCCGATTACGATCCACGCCGAGCCGAGCGGATCGCGCGGAAGCCAGCCGCCGTCACATTCGTCGGCAACAAGCGGTGGAGGCATGACCCGGCGGCGACCGTGATCCGCCGGGAGCCCGATCCCGACCGCGGCGAACTCGATTCGACGTCGGCGCGCGAGCGGGCATGCAAGAAGCCTCGCACGCCGCCCAAGGGCAGAATTCCGTAACCATCCTTCGGCACGCCGTCCGCCGAGCAGCGCGCGGGCCCCGGCCGTCGTCACGGGACCAATCGAAGCCCGTCGGCCCGTTTGAACTGCTCTCCATTCATCGTTCACGCCGCGCCACTCCGACGGTGAACGGTGAACGGCGAACGGTGAACTGTTTCGTCGCGCCTCCCTGAGCGGATGTATACTTCACATCACTCCCTCCGCAGAGCGCGCCGGCGACAGCGGCCCGCGCACCGAACACCGAACATCGATCACCGGATCTCGTGAAGCTCGATCACATTCGCAACTTTTGCATCGTCGCGCACATCGATCACGGCAAGTCCACGCTCGCGGACCGGCTGATCGAGGCGACGGGCATGATCACGAAGCGCGAGATGAAGGATCAGGTGCTCGACACCCTTGACCTCGAGCGCGAGCGCGGCATCACGATCAAGCTGAACGCGGTCCGCATGACGTACACGGCGCGCGACGGCAGCGCGTACGAGCTCAACCTCATTGACACGCCGGGCCACGTCGACTTCACGTACGAGGTCTCGCGCTCGCTCGCCGCGTGCGAGGGAGCGATCCTCGTCGTCGACGCATCGCAGGGCATTCAGGCGCAGACGCTGTCGAATCTCTTCCTGGCGATGGACGCGGGCCTCGACATTCTCCCCGTCCTCAACAAGATCGACCTGCCGGGCGCCGAGCCGGAGCGGCGGCGGCAGGAAGTGGTCGATCTCTTGGGATGCGATCCCGAGGACGTGCTGTTCGTCAGCGCGAAGGAAGGGATCGGGGTCCCCGAGCTCCTCGAGCAGGTGATTGCGCGCGTCCGGGCGCCGGAGGGTAATGCCGAGGGCCCGCTGCGCGCGCTCATCTTCGATTCGTACTACGACCGCTATCGCGGCGCGATCCCGAGCGTGCGCGTCGTCGACGGCTATCTCCGACGCGGCACGCAGATCACCTTCGGCGCGAGCGATGCCGTCTACGAGGTCGCGCAGATCGGCTACAACCAGCTGCGCCAGGTCGAGACGGACGAGCTCGGTCCCGGTGAAGTCGGCTACGTCGTCGCCAACGTGCGCTCGGTGCGCGAGACGCGCGCCGGCGATACGATCTTCGACGCGACCAATCGGGCGTCCCTGGCGCTCCCCGGCTACAAGGAAGTTCGATCGTTCGTCTTCGCCGGCATCTACCCGACCGACACGCAGCAATACGAGACGCTGCGCGACGCGCTGGCCAAGCTGCAGCTCAACGACGCGTCGCTCAACTACGAACCCGAGACATCGACCGCGCTCGGCTTTGGATTCCGTTGCGGCTTCCTCGGCCTGCTGCACATGGAGATCGTGCAAGAGCGTCTCGAGCGCGAGTTCGATCTCGATCTGGTGACGACGGTGCCGAGCGTGGAGTACCACGTCTACCACACCGATGGCACGATGGAGCTGATCGAAAATCCCTCGAAGATGCCGCCGCCGGACACGATCAGCCGCGTCGAGGAGCCGTTCGTGAAGGCGCGCATCATGGCGCCGGCCGAGTACATCGGGCCGATCATGACGCTTGGCACCGATCGGCGCGGCGTCTACAAGAACATGACGTATCTGGACACGGAGCGCGTCGAGTTCGACTGGGAATTTCCGCTCGGCGAGATCATCCTCGATTTCTTCGATCGCCTGAAGACGATCAGCCGCGGGTACGCGAGCCTCGACTACGACATGCTCGGCTACCGGGCGAGCGAGCTCGTGAAGCTCGACATGTTGATCAACGGCGATCCGATCGATGCCTTCTCGGTCATCATCCACCGCGACAAGGCATACGACTGGGGCCGCAAGATCGCCGACAAGCTCAAGGAGCTGATACCGCGGCAGCTGTTCGAGGTGGCGATCCAGGCGGCGATCGGCAACAAGGTGATCGCCCGCACCACCGTGAAGCCGCTGCGCAAGGACGTGCTCGCCAAGTGTTACGGCGGCGACATCACGCGCAAACGGAAGCTCCTTGAAAAGCAGAAAGAGGGGAAGAAGCGCATGAAGCAGGTCGGCTCGGTCGAGATTCCCCAGGAGGCGTTTCTCGCGGTGCTGCAGGTCGACTGATGACTGGCGAGCAGTCGTCAGTCCGCGAGTCGTCGGTCGTCACTCGTCAGTCGCCAGGGTCGGTCACCGACCCGCTCCCGCAGCCCGCGCCGGCCCCGCAGTCCTCGCCCGAGCGGCAGGAGTCGCTCGTCATCCAGACGTCGTTCATCGGCGACGTGATTCTCACGACGGGACTCATCGCGGAGCTCGCGATGCGCGGGCCGGTGGATGTCGTGGTCACGCCGCAGGGGGCGTCGGTGCTGGCGAACAATCCGGCGATCCGGCGCCTGCACGTCTTCGACAAGCGCGACTCGCGCTCCGGCCTGGGCGGACTCTGGCGCATGGGAAGAGAGCTGCGCGGCCGGCGCGACGCGGCGCCGGTGACGGGCGAGGCAAGCGCCATCGGAGCGCCGCGCACGCGCGGGCGCCGCGCGCGGCGCGTGGGTTACCTGGCGCAGGGCTCGGTGCGGAGCGCCGTGCTCGCCACCCTGGCGGGTTGCGGCGAGCGCGTCGGCTTCTCGACGGCCGCCGGACGCGCGCTGTACACGGCGCGCGTCGAGTATCGGGACGACGTGCATCACGCGGAGCGCCTCTGGCGCCTCGCGTTCGCGCATGACCAAGACGTGCGTCCGCCGTCGGGCGCGATTGTGCCGCGCGTGTATCCCGGCCCGTCGGATATCGCGGCCGTCGATACGCTCCTGTCGAAGATGGAGGGGGGCGAGCGGCTGATCGCGCTGGCGCCGGGGAGCGTTTGGGAGACGAAACGCTGGCCTTTCTACGTGGCGCTCGCCCAGACGCTCGCGGCAGGCGCGCGCATCGCCGTGATCGGCGGCGCCGACGATGCGGCGGCCGGAGCGGCGATCGTCGCCGCCGCCGGCGCCAACCGTGTGATCGACGCCACCGGCAAGCTCTCGCTTCTTGGATCGGCCGAGCTGATCCGCCGCGCCGAGCGCATCATCACAAACGACTCGTCGCCGACGCATCTCGCGTCGGCGGTCGGCACGCCGACGGTGACGATCTTCGGGCCGACGGTGTCCGAGTTCGGCTTCGGTCCGCTGGCGCCGCACTCCGTGAGCGCGGGCCACCATGCGCTTCCGTGCCGCCCATGCCATCATCATGGGCCGCGGCGCTGTCCGCTCGGACATTGGAAGTGTATGCGTGATCTGACGCCCGGCGAGATTCTGAACGTCATCGACGGCGTCGCCGGTCGTCAGTCGTCAGTCGTCCGGACCGGTCCCTCCCCCACCGACGAGAGCTGAACCATGGGTCGCGCGAAACGGCAGCAGTACATCATCGGCGTCGACCTCGGCGGGACGAACATCGTCGTCGGCGCGATGCCGGAGGACGGGAGCGCGCAGCTCGCGGTGAGCGAGCAGTCGACGCATTCCGAGCGCGGCGCCGAGGCGGTCGTCGACAAGATCGTCGCCATGATCGCGCGGGCGATCTCGGAGGTGATGAGCACGCAGAGCGCGCAGGCGGCCGATTTTCTGGGCGTCGGCGTGGGCGCGCCTGGACCGCTGGACCGCGAGAACGGCGTCGTCATCGTCGCGCCGAACCTGGGATGGCGCAACTTCCCGCTGCGCGACGAGGTCTCGAGCCGCATCCGGCTTCCCGTGACGCTCGACAACGACGCGAATTGCGCGACGGTCGGCGAGTGGTGGCAGGGCGCGGCAAAGGGCGGGCGCAACGTCGTCGGCTTGACGATCGGCACCGGCATCGGCGGCGGCCTCATCCTCGACGGCAAGCTCTACCACGGCTCGAGCGACGTCGCGGGCGAGATCGGCCACACGACGATCGACGCCGCCGGTCGCTATTGCCGCTGCGGTAACTACGGCTGTCTCGAGGCGTACGCGTCGGGGCCGGCCATCGCCCAGCGCGCGCGGGAGGCGCTGGAGCGCGACGAGGTGAGCTCGCTGCACACGATCGTCGCTGGCGATCTGGACAAGCTCACGGCGGCGATCATCTACGACGCGGCGAAGGACGGCGATGCGCTGGCGCTCGAGGTCGTGCGCGACACGGCGAAGTTCCTCGGCACCGGGCTCGCGAACATTCTCAACCTGTTCAACCCCGACGTCGTCGTGATCGCCGGTGGCGTGACCAAGGCTGGCGAGCCGCTGTTCGAGCCGCTGCGCGCCGAGGTAAAGCGGCGCGCGTTTCGGCCCGCGGTCGAGGCATGCCGCATCGTTCCCGGCTCGCTGCCGGGCACCGCGGGCATGGTCGGCGCGGTGGCGACGTTCAAGTC
>JBDUCS010000118.1:0-10367 GCA_040003335.1 Gemmatimonadaceae bacterium
CATCTGCGACGCCATGAAGCGCTGCCAGATGAGCTGGTAGAGCTTGAACTGGTCTTCCTTCAGATACTTGCGCACGTGCTCGGGGCGGCGCGTTGGATCCGTGGGACGCACGCCCTCGTGCGCGTCCTGCGTCTTCTGCGCGGTCGCCTTACCGTAGACTTGCAATCCCTTCGCGAGATACTCGCCGCCGAACAGCGCGCGCAGATAGTCCTGCGCCTGCTGGGCGGCAGTGTCCGAGACGCGCGTAGAGTCCGTGCGCATGTACGTGATGAGACCGACTTCGCCCTCGTCGCCGATGTTGATGCCTTCGTACAGATCCTGCGCCAGTCGCATTGTGCGCTTGCTGCCGAAGCTCAGCTTCTTCGCGGCTTCCTGCTGAAGGGTGCTCGTGGTGAACGGGGCCTGCGGATTCTTGCGGCGCTCGCGGCGCTTGATGTCGGTGACCGGGAAGGTTTTCAGCGCGACGAGATCGACGAGGATTCCGTTGGCGGTGTCGGCGTTGGAGATCTCCGGCTTCTTCCCGTCGATCTGATGCAGGCGCGAGCTGAACTGTTGGCCGTCCTTCTCCATCACGGCCTCGACAGTCCAGTACTCCACCGGCCGGAACGCGCGGATGTCGCGCTCGCGCTCGACGATGAGCCGGAGCGCCACCGTCTGCACGCGGCCCGCCGAGAGCCCCTTCTTGACCGTCTTCCAGAGCACGGGGCTCGCCTTGTAGCCGACGAGCCGGTCGAGCACCCGGCGCGCCTGCTGCGCATCGACTTTCTTGTCGTCGATCACGCCGGCGTTGGCGATCGCCGTCTTCACCGCTTCCTTCGTGATCTCGTGAAAAAGCACGCGGCGCGGCGTGGGCGATCCTTGGTACTTGATCTGCTCGGAGACGTGCCAGGCGATCGCTTCGCCCTCGCGGTCGGGGTCCGTCGCGAGGAAGATCTCCTTCGCGTCCCGGGCCGCGCTCTTGAGCTCGGCGACGTTCTTTTCCTTGCCGGGAATCGTGACGTACTCGGGCTTGAAGCCGTGCTCCACGTCGATGCCTAGCTTCTTCTGCGGCAGGTCGCGCACGTGGCCGACCGTTGCCTTCACCTTATAGTCGCGGCCGAGGTACTTGCCGATCGTCTTCGCCTTGGCCGGCGACTCGACGATGACGAGCGACTTGCCCGACGAGCCGGCCTCGATCTCCGGCTCCTCCGGCGGCTGCTCGGCGACGCGCTTGGCGCCGCGCTTGGCGCCGCGCGCGACGACAGGACGCCGCGCCGTCTTCGTAGACGCCGCCGCGGGCTTTGCGCGCTTCTTCGCCGTCTTTGTCGCTTTCGCCTTCTTCTCGGCCATTTGCTCGGTGTTCGGTGTTCGGTGTTCGGGCCATTTCCTCAGCGGGGCAGAAGCCCGTATCAAGGAAAGCGCCCCCGATGGGCGGGGGCTCGGAGTCGGGGCGCTCGCGGTCCGACCTATTCTGATGGATCGACCGGCGTTTGCGTCACGCAATCGTCGCGGCCGGCATCGTTAGAACGCGCCGAGGACGGGCCGACGTTGTGAGGGCAACGTAGTCCGGCTGTCAACCGGCAGCAATGCGAACGATCGCGAGCGCGACCTCGTCCGCGTCCAATCCGTCGGTGTCCACCGTCGCGTTCGCCGCCTCGTACTTGAGGCGGCGCGCATCCAACAAACGATCGAGCGTCTCGAGCGGGTTCGCGCCGGCGATGAGTGGCCGAATCGTCATGTCATTTTTCAGACGAGCGAGCGCGGTTGCGGGATGGACGCGGAGATAGATGATACTCGCGCGCGCCCGCAAAGTTGCCACCGCGCGCTCGTTCGCGATCCAGCCGCCGCCGGGCGCGATCACGAGCACGGGCGAAGGCGGGATGCGCGCTGTCGCGCTCTCTTCGAGCTGCCGAAAATGCGACTCTCCCTGCCGCGCGAACAGCTCAGCGACGGTCATGCCGGAGTGGCGCACGATCTCGTCATCGAGATCGACGAAGGCGCGAGCCAGGCGGCGAGCGACGAGCTTGCCGACGGTGGACTTTCCGGCACCGGGAAGACCGACGAGAACGAGATGGCGCTCAACCGGCGTCGCCATCGATCCGGCTTGCGACGTGGGCGATGTAGCCGTCGTAGTTTCTGCGCAGCTCGCCGAGCGAGTCGCCGCCGAACTTCTCGAGAAATGCCTGCGCGACAACGAACGCCACCATCGCCTCGGCGATCACGCCCATCGCCGGTACCGCGGTAACGTCGCTCCGCTCGGCGACCGCCGATGCGGCCTGTCCGGTGGAGAAGTCGACGGTGCCGAGCGGGCGCATGAGGGTGCTGATCGGCTTCATGGCGACGCGGAGGACGAGCGGCTCGCCGCTGGTCATTCCCCCCTCGAGGCCGCCGGCGCGATTCGTCTTGCGCCGGACGTTGCCGGCGAGGGGACGATCGGGGGAGCGCTCGATCTCGTCGTGGACCTCGGCGCCGCTGCGGCGCGCCGCCTCGAAGCCGAGTCCGATCTCGACGCCTTTCACGGCGGGAATGGACATGATCGCCGCGGCGAGCCGGCCGTCGAGCTTGCGGTCCCACGATACGTGTGATCCGAGCCCGACGGGGAGTCCGTCGCACACCACCTCGCAGATGCCGCCGAGAGTGTTGCCCTGTTTCTTCGCGTCATCGATCCGGGCGATGATGCGCGCCTCGGCGCTCTTGTCAAGCACGCGCACTGGCGACTCATCTGCGGCGGCGTTGATGTCGGCCGGCATCGTCGCCGGCCGCTCGGCATCGACGCCGCCGAGGTGCACGACATGGCTCCCGACGCGCACGCCAAACTCGGTCAAGAGGCGCCGGCAGACGGCGGCGGCGGCGACGCGCGCGGTCGTCTCACGCGCCGACGCGCGCTCGAGAATGTCGCGCGCGTCGTCGCGGTCGTACTTGAGGACGCCGGTGAGATCGGCGTGACCTGGTCGCGGCCGGGTGACGGCGCGCCGCCGCGCGGCCGGATCGCTTTCACGTGGCGCGGCGTCCATCACATCGACCCAGTTCGTCCAGTCGCGGTTGGGGATGAGCATCGCGATCGGAGACCCGATCGTCTCGCCGGCGCGCACGCCGGCAAGAAACTCGACCGCGTCTTTCTCGATCTGCATGCGCCGGCCGCGGCCGTAGCCGCCCTGACGGCGCGCGAGCTCGTGGTCCACGTCGGCGGCGAGGAGCGGCAGCCCCGACGGCAGCCCTTCGAGCAGCGCGATGAGCGCTTTTCCGTGCGATTCGCCGGCCGTTGTGAATCGAATCATGGTTGGGACCAGTCGTCAGTCGTCGGCCGTCATCGATCGCGGCGTGGGTGAATGTACGATGCAAAACGGCTCGCGGAAAATTCCGCGAGCCGTTCTACAGAAGCAATCGAAACGAAGCGAGACGTCCGACGGCTGACGCCCGGCGCCCGTTATTCTAAGGACAGGTGGTGGCGAAGCTGTTGGGCAGGGTCGCGATCACGACGCCGAATCGCGTGGCGCCGACGAGAACTATTTCGCCCGTGGACTGGCGGATCGCCGACTTGATCGGTCCGATGACCGGATCGCGCGTTGGGATCGTGCCCACCTTGCGGAAGCAGTAGGTGTCGTAGATCTCGATCTGCGGCTCGCTCGACGCCGCGAAGGCGAGACGAGTCGAGAGCGGGCTCGAGTTGATGCCGGTGTTGTTCGGGTGAAAATCGAATCCGGAGTTGCCGCCGGCCGTCGTCTGGAGCAAGCCGAACAGACGCAGCGTCGGATCGATGATGTAGGTGGAATCGGCACGGATCGCGGCCAGTGCGCCGTCGAAGTTGATGGCGACGCCCTGCACCCTGGCGAACGTGTTGGCGACGTAGTCGCTGACGTTGAACGCCTGCGAGATGCCGGCATCGATCACCGGCGTCGAGGAGCCGTCGTTGTTGTACGTGATCGGCAACGTCACTGGAACGCCGGTGACCGAGTCGAGCACCGAAGCCTGGTCGGGAATGAGCCCGACCGTGGCATCGTATTCGCCCGCGCGGCTGCCCAGCACGAGACCGCCCTCGCCGAACACCGCGCGCCGGAAGTTGCCCGAGTTGCGGATGAAGGTCGTGTCGCGGAAGCCGATGCGCGGTATGTCGACCACGGTCGACGCGACGACTCTGTACGTCTTGCCGTTGGAGACGAAGGTACCATAGCGCTTGATCGGCACGAGCACCGAGTCCCGGCCGAAGCCCTGCGCCTGGAACCGATCTACCTCGAGCGTGTCGAGGCGGCCTTGCGTCTGGCCGATCGCGTGCTCGAAGAAGAAGTGGGAGGTCTGGTCTGTCAGGTTCTCCCAGCGCACCGTGCCCTTGTTCGGGAACGGCAGGCCCTGGCCACCGGTCGGCGTGGTGGAGTACGCAACGATCACCGAACCGCAGGGATTGCCGGACCTGAGTCGGCACGTCGATGCGAGGTACTGCGGGCGATCGCTGAAGTCGTAGACGGTGCGCTGCGGAATTGGCTGTCCGGTGAGCGTGGACAGCACCGTCGTCACGCTGTAGGCAATGATGTTCGGGAGATAGTAGCGCGAGACTTCGCGCGGGTTGGCGATGTTGGTTCGAACGTAACTGATCTCCGTACCGCCGGAGTTGGCGACGAGGAGCGTGTCGCCCATAGTGCCGGCGCGATCGCGCGGCCACGCCGCAATGCCCCACGGACGCGAGCCGACGACGACAGGAGGGTGGAAGCTCGAGTCGGCGAGACTGAACACCTCGAGCTGGTTGCGCTCGATGTTGGTGAGGTAGATCGAGTTCGACCGCGGATGGTAGAGTGCGTCGGCAACCACGCCGCCCGTGGGCAGCGCGCGCGTCACGCCCGCCACGACCACGACGGTGTCGGTGATGGAGCTCCGCGTGTTGTTGGCGTCGACGGCAAAGGACACGATCTTGATCGACGTCGGGAACTGTGTGATCGGGAGCCGCAGGTTGAACGTGTTGATGAGCGAGGTGAAGTTGCCGCTCGAGCTGATCGAGTCGCCGATGATCAGCGCGTCGGTCGTCAGATCGCGAATCTGGTAGCCCAGCCGCGTGACTCCCGCGGGCGCGCTTCCCTCGACATGCAGGGTATCGGTGACTTCGATGCGGTTGGTGTGGCCGCGGATGACCGTGGGGCGGGTGGTGCTCGACGTGGTGACGCTGAGGGCGATCGGCGGCCCTTCGATGCGCTGGCCGAGCGAGTCGATCAGGAACGGCGTGAGCGTCAGCGTTCCCGCCGCCGCCGTCGTCGGAATGGATACCGTGTCGGCGATCGCGAGCGAGTCGCGCAGCGGACTCGTGAACAGAATGGAGTCCCGGCGGTTGAGCGGCCCGGAAATGATGAGACCCAACGCGCGCACTTTGAGCGGGCTCGCGCCGCTGATCGCGACGATGATCGACTTGCCAATGATCACCGGCGTTCCAGTCGTCGGACTGGTGATGAAGACCTTGCTGTCGGGGAGCCGGCCGACGGTGAGCGGCAACGTCTGCGTCACCGACGCATTGCCGGCGCCATCGAATGCGCTCGCCGTGACCGTGACGCGGGTGCCGAACGGCACGGAAGACGGCACGGCAATGTGGAACGGCAGCACGACGTGCGTCTGCGCCGAGGTGAACGTGGTGTCGAAGGTGGCGGTCACGCCGCCCGTGAGCGCGACGTGAATCGACTTGATGCCGAGGTTGTCGGTCACGTCCACGTCGAACGACAGCACCGAGTCGACGACCGTCACTTCCTTCGTGAGCGTCACGGTGGGCGGGCTACGATCCGCCTGGGTGTTGGTGGGCCCCGATCCTTCGCCGCAGGCCGCCACGATGGCGGCCACGACGAGGGCGGAAGTCCCGGCGAGGAGTACGCGATGACGTCTCACTACTTATCTCCCGGCGGCGTGCCCAGCTTCTCGCCTTCGTCGACGATGTGAGGCGTGACCAAAATGAGGAGGTCGCGCTTGTCTTCCTGCGTCCGCGTCTGGCCGAAGAGCCGCCCGATGAGCGGAAGATCGACGAGGAGCGGGATACCGGCCTTGGACTGCGTCACCTGCGTCACCGTGAGCCCGCCGATCACGGCGGTCTCGCCATCGGCGACGAGGAGCTGGTTGTCGGCCTGTTGGGTCTGGAACGTGTAGCCGAGGTCCGACGTTGCGGCCTGGAGATTGGAACGCTCCGCGTGCAGCGTCATCTGGACCATGCGGTTGTTCGTGACGTGCGGGCGGACGATGAGCTTGATGCCCGTCTGCTTGAAGGTGACGGTGGCCCTCGGAATGTTGGGTCCGGCGCCTTGGCCCTGTGAGCCGAGGTCGACGATTCGGATCGGCGTTTCTTCACCGGAGAGGATCGTCGCCTCGCGGTTGTCCAGCGTCACGATGCTCGGCTCGGCTTGAATGTCTGCCAGCCGCACTTCCTGCAGCGCGTCGATGAACGACGTGAGGCTGAACTTGCCGAGTACGGTCGAAAAGACGAGCGACAGCGCGGGGTCGAGCACGCGCTGACTGGCGTTGGCGATACCGGCGAGCGAGTTGCCGCCGATCTCGATGTTGGTCTGGTTCGAATTGAACTGCGTGCCGCCGCCGAGCGCATCGGGCACGCCATCGCCGTCCGTATCGACCGGCTTGAACGTCGCCGGGTCGGTGCGCTGAATGAGCTTATTGAAGAAGGTGTTGCGGCTGCCCAGGTCGTAGGCGAGGCCCAGGTCTTCGATGTTCGTGCGGTTGACGAAGATGATCTTCGCCTTGATCGCGACCTGCGGCGTGCGGAGGTCGAGATCGCGAATGTAGTTCGCGATGTCCTCGAGCCGCGACGGCACATCGGTGATGATCAGGCGATTGGTGGTCGTGTCGGCGTTCACCGAGCCGCGTTTGACGCAGGTGCCGGGTGCCGCCGCGGCCGTTCCGCTGCGCGTGCCGCAATCGGCGGACAGGAGGCCCTGCACGGTCGGAACGAGCGTGATCGCGCGAGCGTAGTTGATCGCGAGAATGCGTGTCTGCAGCGGCTCGGTCGCCTGCTTCGAGGCAATGTTCTCGTAGCTGTCGACCGTGATGATGCCGTCGGCATCCTCGACTGCCGCGAGGCCTTGCGACGTGAGGATCGCGCGGAGTGCGACGTCCCACGGCTGGTCGCGTACTTCGGCCGAGATCGTTCCAGCGACGCCCTTCCCGACGACGATCGTGCGTCCCGAGAAGACGGCGAACGCGGCGATCACTTCCTTGATGTCGGCGTCCTGGTACGTGACGGTGATGCGGGGCTCGACCGGCGCGCCGGCCGGGCGGTTCGTTCCTTCCTTGCGGAAGATCGGCGCCTCGTTGCGGGCGGCCCGCGTCGCGCGATCGGTGCGCGTGCGCGTCGCCTGCTCATCCTTTGCCGCCTGCGACAGCGACGACACGGGCGTGCCCGCGGACGGCGACGCGAGCTCCGGCGTGTTGTGCCACGCCGTGAACGTGCCGGACGGACCATCGACCGCGACGCGCACGCTTCCCTGTTCGCGCGTCACCGTGTACTGATGATCCTTGTCCATGTCGATCACGATGCGCACGACGTCGTCGGTGTACTGCGCGACGCGAACGTTGGTGATCGAGCCGCGGCGCTGGCGGTCGTAGAGCCGCGCCGGCATGCTGAGCTTCGCGCCGCGCAGGTCGAGAACGACCCGCGCGGGGCTCGCGAGAGCGAAGTCGGAGACCTCGACCGCGCCACCCACGGCAATGACGACTTCGGCCCGGCCCGTAGTCGGCACGACGCTGAGCGCCGTGACCTCGCCACTGGTCGCCTTGCCCTTGGCCGGCGGGGTGATGGCCGCCGCGCCAGCGGAGGTCGCGCCGAAGCCCGAACTCCAACTCAGCGCGACCGCCGTCAGTCCGGCCAACAACCAGACTCGCCTCATTGCATCCTCACTTTGGTTGAACATTGAGGGCCAGCACCTCTTGGCGGCTGTACCCGAACTCTTCGAGAGTGAACGTGACCGCCCTGGGCGTGATCTGCACCACGCGCATGCGGCCGAGCGCCTGACCGACCTTGACGCGGTATTGCTCCTTCGCCGAGACGTCGCGCAGAATCGCGACCGAGCGTCCGCCGACATCGTAAATCACGGCGACCAAGCGGAGATCCTGGATCATCGGTCGCAGCTCGCCGCTGGCGAGGAGCGACACGAACGGATCGCGGCGCGCTTCGTTCTCGTAGGTGAAAGCCTCGCGCATCAGCGCGAGCTCGCCGGGATTCTTGCCGTCGCCTTTCGCCACACCGCCGGCCACCGTGCCGGCCGGGGGCGTGAGCGCGCCCGACGCGCTTCCCTTCGCTCCAGTCGTCGGCCGTTGCACCGGCGTCGTCGACGGCTGCGCCATCGGCACGCCGGCCGGCAGGGAGCCCTTCTGGCTCGCGGACGAGTGCGGCTGCGCGCCGCCCTTGGTGCCCTGCGGCGGTGTCTTCTCCTGATCGCGCGTCACCGTCTCGGTGTGCGCGTTCGTCGCGTCGACGGCGCGCTGCGCGGCGGCCTTCGCCGCGGTGCCGGGCATCTGCGCCTGCGCGTGCGCCGGGTTGGCGAGCGCGATCGCGCCGAACGCGACCAGCGCGGCGGCGAGGACCAGCGGGCGCCTCGTGTCGGTCGTGCGGGACATCATCAATTCGCTCCGGCCTTCTTCAAGGGCGCGACCTCGGCGGGCGGGGCTTTGCGAGCGACGTAGGTGAGGAGCTGCAACCTCGCCTCGATGTGCGCACTGCCCGCGGCCTTCTTGCCGGCGGTCTTCTGGGTCGACGTCTGCAGCGTGAGGTTCACGGGAAGCACGATGCGCGTCAGCGTTCCCACGTTCGCCAGGAACTCGGCGAGCTCGTGATAGCCGCCGACCACCGTGACGTTGTAGCGGAAGGTGTCGTACTGGTCGCCTTCGGTCACCGGCTGCGGGTCGACTGTGGCGACGTCGAGGCCGACGCGGCGCGCCGCCGTCGACACCTGCTCGAGCAGCGAAGGAACTTCGTTGCTCGTCGGCACGAGCGTGCGCACGAGCTCGAGGTTCTGCTGGTACTCGGCCAGTTGGCGGCGGAGCTCGTTGACGTTGCCCTTCGCCAGCTCGGCCTTCGCGCGGCCGTTGAGGGCCACGAGCTTCGCGATCCGGTCTTCTTTCTGAACGAACTCGTCCTGCTTCGGCCGGTACTTGAAGTAGTAGTGCGCGCCGATCGCCGCGACGCAGATGGCGATGACGAGCGCGTACGCCTTGTCGCGCTGGCCGAGCGGTGAGTTGAATGCCATGGCTCCGCTACCTCACCGAGAGAGAGACGGGAACCGTGCGGATCGCCGACGCATCGGGCACCTGGTACTGGGCATCGAGCTGGAACTCGGTCACTTCCTTGCCGTCGACGAGGATCATCGACGACTTGACGAGCTGCACGTTCTCGACGAACGGCGACGCCTCGAGGAGCTTCATGAAGCGCGTCAGGGCTTGAATGTCGACTGTGTTGCCGACGACGCGGAACTGCACCTTCGGCGGCTCGACGCTGTCGACCGCGAGGTGCCGCCTGGTGTCCTTCGGATCGATCGGCGCGGCCGCAGCGGCGGGACTCGTCGTCACGTTCGTCTGCGCGACGGACGTGAGCCACGTGTACGGCGGCAGCGCGCGGCTGATCTCATCCATCAGGTGCGGCCAGATGAAGCGCTTGTTGTCGATCGCCTTGATCAGCTCGACCTGACGGATGACCGAATCGCGCCGCGCCTCGGCCTTTCGCTTTTCGCGAATGACGGCGACGTAGCGGATCGAATCCTGTTCCGCCTTCTGAATGCGGTCATCGAGCCCCACTTCCGTGCGGTGCTGGAAGAACCACATGCCGCCGACCGCCGCAGCGGCGATGACGGGCGACGCGAGCGCGCCGATCAGCCAGGGATCGCGGATCTGGGATCCGATCCCGGAGAAGATGCCGGCGAGGTCGAACCCTGTGCTTCTACCACGAGGCTTCTTGCCAGCCCCTGGTAGCAGGTTGATTTCAATCATGATGCGGGCGGGTGCCTGTTAGGCGACCTGGCGGAGCGCCAGTCCGATGGGGAGCATGAGAAGCGGAGCTACGTCGTCGATGACGAGCGAATCGAAAGCACCGTCACGGTATTGGAGGCGCTGGAGCGGCGTCGCATGCTCGACGGGGAGCCGCAGACGGGCGGCGAGCGCATCGTTGAGCCCGGGAACTCGCGAGCCGCCGCCACAGGTATAGATGGCCTTCATGCGGCTCGTGCTACGCGACGACGAGGCGAGAAACGCAGCCGCGCGCTCGATGCCGACGGCCAGCTCCTCACCACGATTCTCGGTCACCGCCTGGAGATGCGGCGAGCGATCGTAGCCCTGGAGCAGCGCGTCCGCCTCTTCCGCGGAGAGCCCGCGCTCGCGCTGCAGATCTTCGCGGAAGCGGCGCGTGCCGACCGCGATGTCGC
>JBDUCS010000406.1:0-3072 GCA_040003335.1 Gemmatimonadaceae bacterium
CGAGCGCGAGCGACGCACGACGTGAAGAGCGCATGGAGAGAAGCATCGGTGGGCAAGAAGAGGGAGCGCGCGCGGGCGGCCTACAGTCGCCAGGTCCAGCAGTCGTCGTCGTAGTGGCTCCGCTCGCGGGCGGCGAAGGCGAGCGTGTCATCGTCGAGCGTCAACGGCACCGCACCGGTGTCCAGCGCCGCGACGAGCGCCTCCGCCACATCGGCGACCCCCGGCGCTCGGCCGAGAAGCTCGGAGAGCGTCGCCGGCGGCGGCGGGGGAGCAACCGGGTGGAGCAGAAGCGCGCTGGCCATCCATTGATCGTCCGCGATGAGAATCGAGCCGTGCTGAAGGAGCGCGCCGTTGTCCCTCCACTGCGCGCTGCCGACGAGCTTGCGTCCATCGGCGACGATCTCGCCCGCTACCGGCGTCTCGAAGCACGGCGCGATGCCGGGCTTGGGCGCCGGCGAGACGGGCTCTGCCTCACGGGCGCTGACGCCGAGTCGAGCGAGCGCATCGAGTAGCAGACGATTGATCGCGCCGTACGATTCGCCGAGTGTCCCCATCGCGGCGGCCGGGGCCGTCACGCTGTACGTCGCCTCGCGGTGGTGCAGCACGGCGCGCCCCCCGGTCGGCCGGCGCACGAAGTCCACGCCGAGCTCGGCGGCACGCGTCCGATCGTAAAAGGCGGCGGCCGGCTGATTGCGGCCGAGCGACAGCGTCGGGCGCGTCCACGAGTAGATGCGGAGCGTCGCCTCGCCTGTCGCGCGCGCCCGGTCGAGGAGCGCGGCGTCCAACGCCATGTTGTCAACGCCCGCGAGGGGAGGCGAGACGAGGTAGCGCCAGCGCAGGGGCATGATGTCGTCAAGCTATTACATTTTCTCACCGCTGATAATTGATTCGTGAACGAGCGACCATTCACGAGTCAGAGCCGGCCCGATCTCCGCCTCGCGTCGTTCGGCCGTCAAACGGTGCTTCTCGCTCCTTCACAGCTCACTTGTCATCACACATGTCTGCGAATTCAGCTGCGCCGCCCGCGTACGACAGCTTCGTGAAGCGCCACATCGGACCGTCGGCGGACGACGTCGGCGAGATGCTCGAGACCGTGGGATACCAGACGCTCGACGCGTTCATCGACGCGGTCGTGCCGGAGGGGATCCGGCTGCGCAAGCCGTTGGCGATCGCCGACGGGCTGAGCGAGCGTGACGCGCTCGACGCGCTTGCGGCGACAGCGTCGAAGAACGAGATCTTCCGCTCGTACCTCGGCATGGGCTACGCGGACACGATCACGCCGCCGGTGGTGCAGCGGAACATTCTCGAGAACCCGGGCTGGTATACCGCGTACACACCCTACCAGGCCGAGATCGCGCAGGGGCGCCTCGAGGCCCTGCTCAACTACCAGACGATGATCATCGATCTCGTCGGCCTCCCGATCGCCAACGCCTCGCTGCTCGACGAGGGGACGGCGGCGGCCGAGGCGGTGGCGATGAGCTACGCCATCGCCGGCACGCCGGGAAAGGAGGTGTTCTTCGTCTCCGAGACGTGCCATCCACAGACGATCGACGTCGTCGAGACGCGGGCCAAGGCGCGCGGCATCACCGTCGTCGTCGGCGATCACGAGACGTTCCGGTTCACGAGCGAAGTATTCGGGGCGTTGATCTCGTATCCGGCGACCGACGGCGCGGTGCACGACTTCGCGTCGTTCACCGCGGCGGCGCACGGTGCCGGCGCGATCGTGACCGTCGTTGCCGATTTGCTGGCGCTCGCGCTCCTCACGCCGCCCGGCGAGTGGGGCGCCGACATCGTCGTCGGCAACTCGCAGCGCTTCGGCGTGCCGCTGGGCTACGGCGGGCCGCACGCGGCGTTCTTCGCAACGAAGGATGACTACAAGCGGCAGATCCCGGGCCGCATCATCGGCGTATCGCGCGACTCGCACGGCCGGCCGGCGTTGCGGATGGCGCTCCAGACGCGCGAGCAACACA
The DNA here is from genome assembly GCA_040003335.1 of Gemmatimonadaceae bacterium. Taxonomy (GTDB): domain Bacteria; phylum Gemmatimonadota; class Gemmatimonadetes; order Gemmatimonadales; family Gemmatimonadaceae; genus JALZAE01. The sequence continues at coordinate 1,971 of JBDUCS010000406.1, forward strand.
TCCGCCGCGAGAAGGCGACGAGCAACGTCTGCACAGCGCAGGTACTCTTGGCGGTAATCGCCGGGATGTATGCCGTGTGGCACGGACCGGACGGCATCCGGGCGATCGCGCGGAAGGTGCACGGCCAGGCGATGACGCTCGCCACGCTGATCGAAGCGACGGGTGCCAAGATCGTGCACCGCGTCTACTTCGACACGTTGCGGGTCGACGTCGGCGAAGGGAAGGCGGCCGATGTGGTCGAGCGCGCCAAGGCGCTACGGATCAACTTGCGGCGGCTCGACGACGCGTGCGTCGGGATCGCGCTCGACGAGACGGTGCGCGACGGTGACCTCGCGGACATCGCGAGAGCGTTCGGCGCCAAGGCCGGCGCGGCGACGGTGGAGAGCGACGCGCGGTACGCCGCGCCCTTCGCCCGGACAACGCCGTACCTGCTGCATCCCGTGTTCAGCCGGCACCACTCCGAGACGGAGATGCTGCGCTACATGCGCAAGCTCGAAGCAAAGGATCTGTCGCTCACGTACTCGATGATCCCGCTCGGTTCGTGCACCATGAAGCTCAACGCGACGGCTGAGATGTTTCCCGTCACGTGGCCGGCGTTCGGGAAGCTGCATCCCTTCGCACCGGAGGAGCAGGCGCTGGGCTATGCGGCGATGTTCGACGAGCTCCGGCGCGACCTGGCCGAGATCACCGGATTCGCCGACGTGTCGCTGCAGCCGAACGCGGGATCGCAGGGCGAGTTCGCCGGCCTGCTGGTGATTCGACGCTATCACGAGAGCCGCGGCGACGGCCACCGCAACATCTGCTTGATTCCGCAATCGGCGCACGGGACGAATCCGGCGAGCGCGGTGATGGCCGGCATGAAGGTGATCGTCGTCAAGACGGACACGCACGGCCACATGGATCTGGCCGACCTCAAGGCGAAAGCCGAGCAGCACAAGAGTGGACTCGCCGCGCTGATGGTGACGTATCCGTCCACGCACGGCGTGTTCGAGGCGGAGATCCGCGAGGTGTGCGCGATCGTGCACGCGAACGGCGGGCAGGTCTACATGGACGGCGCGAACATGAACGCGATGGTCGGCTTGAGCCGTCCCGGTGACATCGG
>JBDUCS010000119.1:0-10287 GCA_040003335.1 Gemmatimonadaceae bacterium
AGGAACGCGTCGACGCCCATGAGGTCGACGACCACGCCGCCCTTGATCTTCTTGACGAGGGTGCCTTCCACCGGCAGATCATTCTCGTAGGCCTGACGGATGCGCTCCCACACGCGCATGAAGTCGGCCTTCTTCTTCGACAACACGACCGAGCCCTCGGCGTCCTCGAGATGCTCGAGCAGCACCTCGACTTCATCGCCGGCCTTGAGATCGGGGAAGTCCTTGAACTCTTCGAGCGGAACGGCACCCTCGGATTTGAAGCCGATATCGAGGATGACCATGTTGTCGCGGATCTCGAGCACTTTGGACTTGACGATCTCGCCTTCGTCGATCGAGGCCAGGGTGCCCTGGTACATCTCGATCATCGCGGCTTCTTCTTCGTCCGTGTACTCCTCGTCGTCCCAACGGTTATCGCCCTTGGCGAGCACGCGGAGCTGGCTCTTGCTCGCGTCCTTCGCGGCGTCACGCTTGGCTTCGCGGTCCATGACCGCGGACATGCCTGGGGTGGTCGTATCTAGCTCGGACATGCTGATGACAATCTCCTGAACCCGCGGATCGTTAGGCTCGCCGCGACGAGTAAGAGGGTTGATCATGTTCGACGCCAACGGGCCGCGCGGTCGTGCGCGGCGTGGTGCCGGGGAAGCAGAGAAACGTACCCGAGGTGATCGCCGAGATCAATGGGCCGAAGTCGCGCCGCGTCCGTCAGTTACCGGCGAGCGGAATCTCCGCGCGGGAACCGCGGGCGAAGCAGATTGGGTGATCTCCCGACACCAGTCCCGAGGTGCGGCATGCCTACTCCGCTCGATCTGCGCGACGCGATCCTCGATGCGTGGAAGACAAACAATCGCGTGACGATTTTTCTGGTCGAGCGATTGCCCGCGGCGCTCTGGGACGCCAAGATGCCCGGCGCGCCACGCCGCACCGTCCGCATGCTCGCTGGTCACATCCACAATGCCCGGTGCGGGTGGATCAAGACGCTCGGCAAGCCGCACGGCGTCGCCGTGCCGCCGATCGTCGATCGGCACAGGGTGACATCCACGGAGCTGATTCCTGCGTTGCGGCGGAGCGGCACCGGCATCGCCAGCCTCCTTGCGCTCGGCTGCGATCGAGGGGGGCGGATCCCTGCAACGCGCGCGTACGCGTGGCGCAACTTGCCACTGGACGTTGGCCACGTCCTCACCTATTTCGTCGCGCACGAAGGCCATCATCGGGGACAGATCGTGATGCTCGCCCGGCAACTGGGACTTCGCCTACCGGCGGAGGTCACGAACGGAATGTGGGAGTGGTCGAGGCGCTCCAAGGAGTCGTAGCCGCTCAGCCTCGGGCGCGATCCGCGTCGGTGACGGAGCGGACGAGCGCGACGATGCGGTCGACCTGCTCGGCCTGCGTCAAGTACGTCGTGTCGATCAGGATGGCGTCGCGCGCCTGAAGCGTTTGCGTCGCATCCTGCGCGTCGCGGCGCACGATCGCTTCCGTCTCGGCGGCGATCTCCTCGTCGGCGGGTGCGCGACCCAGCCGCTGCGTGAGGCGGCGGCGAGCGCGCTCCCACGGGTCGGCGACGAGAAAAATCTTCACGGCCGCGGCGGGGAAGACGACGGTCCCCATATCGCGCCCGTCGACGACGATGTTGTCGCGCGTGGCGGCCGCCTGCACCATCGCGTTCACCCACGCGCGCACGGTGGCCATCTGCGCCACGCGCGACACGTGCGCGGTCACGGCGGCGCCCCGGATCTCGTCGCCCAACGGGACGCCGGCGATCGACGGCACGAACGACGTTCCCTGCGGCACGATCCCGATCTCGCTGGCGACACGGATCACGTCGCCCTCGCTCCACGACTCCGGCGCCCCGCCCGACAGCATCGCGCGCGCGGTGGCGGCGCGGTACAGCGCGCCCGAATCGACGTGACGGAAGCCAAGCTTCTTCGCTACCCACTGCGCGGTCGACGACTTGCCCGAGGCCGCGGGTCCGTCGATGGCGACGACGATCGGCGACGCGGTAGCCGCGCTCACGACACACCCATAGGAAAGTCCAATCGCGTCAGCCGCGCAGAATGCGGTGAAGGTCATCCCAGAACGTGGGATACGATACGGCAACGCACCCGGGATCATCAATCGTGATGGCGTTGCCATCGACGGCACCGAGCACGCCGAACGCCATCGCGATGCGATGATCGCCGTGCGTGCGCACCGTGCCGCGCAGCGGCGCGCGCGATCCCCGCACGACCATGCCGTCGGCGCGCTCCTCGGCGTCGGCGCCAATCGCTCTCAGGTTGGATACGACGACGGCGATGCGGTCGCTCTCCTTCACGCGCAGCTCGGCGGCGCCGCCGATCGACGTCTCGCCCTCGGCCCGTGCGGCAACGCAGGCGAGCATCGGCAGCTCGTCGATCATCGCCGGGATGGCGTCACCGCCGACGGCAATGCCGGCGAGCGACGACGGCGCCGCCCGCACGGTGCCAATGCGCTCGCCGCCTTCGTCGTGCACGTCCTCCGTGCTCACCGCGGCGCCCATCGCGCGGAGCGCGCGCAAAAAGCCGGTGCGCGTGTCGTTGAGACAGACGCGGTCGACCAGCACGCCACCGCCTCCGCGCCGCAAGACGCCGAGCGCGACCGGGTACGCCGCCGACGACGGGTCGGCCGGCACCCGCAGGTGCAGGGGTGCCAGACGCTCGGTGGCACCGAGGCGCACCTCAGTGCCGTTCACCGTCACGTGCGCACCGAGTGTGTGGAGCAGGCGCTCGGTGTGGTCGCGCGACCGCGCCGGCTCGCTGACGCTCACCGGTGACCCGCTGACGAGTCCGGCAAGCAGGATCGCGCTCTTCACCTGCGCGCTCGGCGTCGCCGATTGCCATGCGATGCCGTCGAGCGTCCCACCGCGGATCGTCATCGGCAGACCGTCGTCGTGCTCGAACTCGAATCGCGCGCCCATGCGGGTGAGCGGCTCGGCGACGCGGTGCATCGGGCGGCGGCTCAGACTAGCGTCGCCGATGAAGCGCGCAGCGATCGGGAGCGCCGCGACCACGCCGCTAATCAGGCGGGTGGTGGTGCCGCTGTTGCCGCAGTCGAGGTCGCGCGCGGGCTGCGCGAGTCCGCGCCGGCCGACGCCGACAATCGTGATCTCGTCGGCGAGCTCGGGAATGCGCACGCCCAACGCGCGCAGAACGCCGGCCGTGGAGTGCAGGTCCTCCGAGCGAAGGATGCCGCGAATGCTCGACGGGCCGTCGGCGAGCGCCGCGAAAATCAGGGCGCGATGCGAGATGCTCTTGTCGCCCGGCACACGGACAACGACGGGCTCGCTCACTGCGGTGCTTCCGCCGCGCGGCGCCACGCGCGGGCGTGCTCCCACGTCTCCGCGATCGCGTCGATGTCGCCGCGCTCGATCGCCAGGCGAAGGAAGCGCAGCGTCGCCTCGAGCGCGGCGAGCGCCGCCGGGAGCTGCGGCGACGCGTGCGCGAGGAGGTCGCGCCACACGCTCCAGTCACTCTGGGCGAGCCGCGTCGTATCCCGCGCTCCGGGACCGCCGGCGGATACGGGGTCGCCGTGGCCGCGGATCGTCGCGGCGAGCGCCGTTGCCGTGAGCTGGGGCAACTGGCTCATCCACGCGACGAACCGATCGTGGGAATCGGCATCGCGGTACTCGAGCTCCGTCGCTCCCACAGCGCGCCACAGCGCTTCGGCCCGCACACGGATTTCGGCGGTCGCGCGATCGTCAATGCTCACACACGCGCCCGCGAACATGTCCGGGTGCGATGCGCCAAATCCGCTCCCGGCGCTTCCGGCGATCGGGTGCGTTCCGACCACTCGCGCGTGCGCCTCTTCACCGAGACGGAGCGCCTCGCGGCCCTGCAGACTTCCGGCGTGCAGGAGAACCGCATCGGCAGCGGCGTGCTCCAGCAGCCGCCGCGCCACGTCGGCGATCGCGCCGATCGGCACGGCGATGACGATGGTGCCGGCGGACGCGACCTCCGTCAGTCGGTCGGCGACGTCGATGCCCGCGCGTCGAGCGTGCGCATTGTCCTCGTCGGACGCGCTCCACGCACGCACGACGACACCGTGCGCGACGAGCCCGCGCGCGAGCGAGCCGCCGATCGCGCCAAGACCGACGATGCCCACGGCGTCTAGCGGAGCCACTGCTCCAGCGCAGTCGAAGCAGCGGTGCCCGCATCGCGGTACTTGACGATAACCGGCGCATGTACCGAAAGACCGTGCGCCTCGCTCCACGCACTCGTGATACGGCGCGCGCCCGGGACGACGACGGCGCCCATCGGAATCTCCAGTGCGCGATCGCCATCGGCGCGGAGCACGCGCTCGTGCACCGTGTCGTACACCGGCGTGCCGCGCGTGAGAATCACGCCCGACGCGAGCACGGCGCCCTCGCGCACAACCGTGCCTTCGTAGACGCCGCAGTTGCCGCCGACGAAGACGTCGTCCTCGATCACGACCGGCAAGGCGTTCACCGGCTCGAGCACGCCGCCGATCTGTGCCGCGGCGCTGAGGTGCACCCGCTTTCCGATCTGCGCGCAGGAGCCGACGAGCGCGTGCGAGTCGATCATCGTCCCTTCATCGACGTACGCGCCGACGTTGACGTACATCGGCGGCATGCAGACCACGCTGCGGGCCAGGAACGCGCCGCGCCGGACCGCAGACCCGCCGGGCACGATGCGGACGCCGTCGTCGATCGAGAACTTGCGCGGCGGATACGTGTCCTTGTCGAGAAAGGCAAAGCTCGACATCGCTCCCGGCATCTCGACGACACGCCCGACGCGGAAGCCGAGGAGGATGCCGCGCTTGACCCAGGTGACGGGGTGCCACGCGCCGCCCGCGTCGCGCTCCGCCGATCGGATCGTCCCTCGTTCCAACCCCTCGAGCAACTCCGCGACGACGGAGCGCGCCTCGGCCGGAAGCTCCTGCCCCACCGCGGTCGCTGACAACGTGGTGATGCGGTCGGCCAGCGCGTGCCATGCGTCCGTCACGATAGCGCCCCGGCGACGGCAAGCGCGTCGCGTACCAACCCTTCGTGCTGCGGAGCCATCGGAACGAGCGGGAGCCGCAAAACGTTGTTTGCCCGGCCGAGCATCGCCATTGCCGCCTTGACGGGCATCGGATTTGATTCGACGAAGGCCGCGCTCATCCACGGCGTGAGCCGCTGGTGGATCGTGCGCGCCTCGGCGAGATCGCCGCGCGCGCACGCCTCGGCGAGCGAGGCCATCAGCCTGGGCGTCGCATTGGAGATCACCGAGATGATGCCGTCGCCGCCGGCCGCCATCACCGCCAGCGTCATCGCGTCGTCGCCCGACAGCACGCTGAAATGCGGCGGGCGCTCGCGGATGATCTCCATGATCTGGCCGAGGTTTCCCGACGCTTCTTTCACCGCTACGACGTGCGGGATCTCGGCGAGGGCGAGCGTCGTCTTCGCTTCGATGTTACTGGCGGTGCGGCCGGGCACGTTGTAAACGATGATCGGCAGCTCGGTCGCCTTCGCGATCGCGGCGAAGTGCGCGATGATGCCGCGCTGGGGCGGCTTGTTGTACATCGGCGAGACGTGCATCAGATGCGTGGCGCCGGCGTCGCGCATTTCGCGCGAGAGCGCGACCGCCTTCTTCGTGTCGTTCGATCCGGCGCCGGCGGCGACGGGAACGCGCCCCTTCGTCTGCTCGACGACGATCTCGACCACGCGCCGGTGCTCGGCACTGGTCATCGTCGCCGCCTCTCCGGTGGAGCCGCACGGGACGAGGAAATGAATTCCCTCGGCGATCTGCCAATCCACCAGCGCGCGGAGCGCCGGCTCGTCGAGCTCACCTCGCAGGGTAAGCGGCGTGACCAGCGCGGTGCCGCATCCCGCAAGGCGCTGTGGATTGGCCGATGTCGTCATGAGGTCGGGCTCCCGGCGAGCACATCACGCATCGTGAACACGCCCGTTCGTCCGGCAAGCCAACGGGCCGCGGCGAGCGCGCCCTGGGCGAAGACGCGACGATCGCGCGCCACGTGCTCCAGGCGAATCTGCTCGAAGGCGCCGTCGAACAGCAGCTCGTGCGTGCCGGGCACGGAGCCGACGCGCATACTCGTGACCGGGATGTCGCGCCCGAACGCCGCCGACGCGCGGCGGGCGAGCTCGAGCGCCGTACCGGACGGCGCATCCTTCTTCGCCGCGTGATGCGTTTCCGCGATGTGCGCGTCGAATCCGCCGGCGTACGCCGCGAGCGACGCCGCGTATTCCGCGACCTGCCAAAAAATGTTCGCGCCCAGAGAAAAGTTCGGCGCATACAGCAAGGCGCCGCCCGCCTCGCGCACGGCACGCGTGACGCTGTCCAGCTCGTCGTACCAACCGGTCGTGCCGACAACGACCGCGCATTTCGCGCGGAGGCAGGCGCGCACGTTGTCCGCCGCGGCCGAGGGCAGCGTGAACTCGATCGCGACGCTCGCGCCGCCGAGCGACTCGGCGGTAATGCCGGCGCCGCGAACGTTGCGCGCCTCGCCGATCACGGCCGTCACGACGAGCCCGGCATCGGCCGCCAGTTGGGCGACGGCGTGTCCCATCTTGCCGTCGCCGATCACCGCGATCTTCGGCGCGCCACTCGCGTTCACGTGCTCTCCCCGGGAGCGAAGAACTCATCATGCAACGCGCGAATCGCCGGCGCGAGGCGCTCCTCGTCGATGATGATCGTGAGGTTGATCTCCGTTGCGCTGAGCGACAGCATGTGCAGCGGGATGTCGCCGAGCGCGCGCAGGGCGCACCCCATCGCCTCGCTGTGCGCGCCGAGCGATGCGCCGACGATCGCGACGATGGCGCGATTGCGCTCGACCGAGACGTCGCCGAGCGCGCGCAGATCGACGAGCAGCGCGTCGAGACGCGACGGGTCGTCGACCGTCACCGACACCGACACCTCCGACGTCGCGACGACGTCGACGCTCGTCTTGTGGCGCTCGAAGATCTCGAACAGCGTGCGCAGAAAGCCGAACGCGAGCAGCATGCGCGACGAGCGCACCTTGATGATCGTGATGCCGCTCTTGCCGGCGATCGCCGTCACGGCGCGCGGCGGGCCCGACGACGTGATGCGCGTTCCTTTCCCGTCGGGGTTGCGCGAGTTGTAGATGAAGACGGGAATCCCGCGCTGCACGGCCGGCGCGATCGTGCTCGGGTGCAGCACCTTGGCGCCGAACGACGCGAGCTCGGCCGCTTCGTCGAAGCGGATTTCCTCGATCAGCCGCGCGCCCTTCACGACGCGCGGGTCGGCGGTGAGCATCCCGTCGACGTCGGTCCAGATCTCGATCGCCTTCGCGCCCATCGCCGCGCCAACGAGCGCCGCGCTGAAGTCGGAGCCGCCGCGACCGAGCGTGGTCGTGATCCCCTGCTCGGTGGCGCCAATGTAGCCGCCCATCACCGGCACGCGATTCGAGCGCACGATCGGCTGCAGCACCGCGCGCGCCGCTTTCGCGATCGCGTCGATGCGCGGCGCGGCGCGCGTGTACTCGTCGTCGGTGATCATCACCTCGCGCGCGTCCACGTGATCCGCCGCGACGCCGCGCTGTCGGAACGCCGCGACGATCAGCGCCGACGACATTTGCTCGCCCTTGGCGGCGATCGCGTCGAGGCTGCGCGGCGTGAGATGCCCGAGCACGCTCAGCGCCTCGGCGAGACTCGCCAGCTCGTCGGTCATCGCGCTCAGCTCGCCCTTTACGTCGTCGGCGACTTCGCCGGCGCCGAGGAGCGCGTCGCTCTCGCGCATGTGCCGCTCGCGCAGCGACTCCACGCCGCGCAGCGCGCCGATGAGCTGTCCGCGCGTTGCCTGCTCGGCGATCGCGAGCAGCGCATTTGTGACGCCGCCGAGCGCGGAGACGACAACGACCGGTTTTTGGTTGACGCGGGAGCGCGTGATCGCGGCCGCACGCTCGATCGCCGCCGCGTCGCCGACGCTCGTGCCGCCGAACTTGACGACGATCACACGCGCCTCACATCGCGCGGAGGATGCCGCGCGCCACCAGCAGCTCCGCGTTCAAGATCGACGCGCCGGCGGCGCCGCGGATGATGTTGTGCCCCATCGCGACGAGCCGGATGTCGAACAACGGATCCGCCCGCACGCGACCGACGGTCACCGCCATCCCGCCGCCGGCATCGGCATCGCGCCGCGGTTGCGGGCGGTCCTGCTCTCGCGTAATCACGAGCGGACGGGCCGGAGAGCTGGGCAGCGCGAGTTCGCTCACATCCCCGCGCCACGATTCGAGCACGGCGAGCGCTTCGTCCGGCGTCGGCCTCGTCTCGAATGCGGCCGACATCACCGCCGTGTGCCCATGTTCGACGGGGACGCGGTTGGCGTGCGCGCTCACCGTTGCCGGCGACATCTCCAGACGGCCAGCCGCGGTGACGCGCGAGAGGAGCTTCACCGTCTCGCTTTCGATCTTTCCCTCTTCCTTGTTGATAAACGGGACGACGTTGCCGAGAATGTCGAGCGATGGCACCCCCGGATATCCGGCGCCGGAGACGGCCTGCATCGTCGACACGAACAGCTTGCGAAGTCCGAACGCCCGATCCAGGGGCGCGAGCGCCATCGCAATCACGATCGCCGCGCAGTTTGGATTCGTGACAATCGCGCCCTTCCACTCCCGATTCTCGCGCTGACGCACCAAGAGGCCGAGCTGCTCAGGATTGACCTCGGGAATGATCAGCGGAACGTCCTGTTCCATACGGAAACACGAGGCATTGCTCAGAACGAAGCGGCCGGCGCGCGCGAAGGCCGGCTCGGCGATGGCCGCCGCATCGGCCTCGAGCGCGGAAAAGACGAGGGTCGACCGCACGGCGGACGGATCGGTCGCGAGCACCGTCATCGCCGCGACGTCATCGGGGAGCGCGCCGCTGAGCCAGCGCGCCGCGTCGCGGTACGATTTCCCCGCCGATCGCTCCGATGCCGACACCTCGGCGAGGCGGAACCATGGATGCGCGGCGAGCAGTCGCACGAACGCCTGCCCAACCGCGCCCGTCGCGCCGAGCACGGCGACGGGAATGCGATCGCCGGCGCGCGGCGCGCTCATGCTTCGCTCAGGAGCACGGTGGCGATGCGGACGTACGACTGCACGCTCGCCCGCAGCTCTCCGACATCGACGAACTCGTCCGGAGTATGCGCGACGTGAATCGATCCCGGCCCGAAGAGGAGCGGCACGCCCCACTTGTCGAGAAGCGGGATGTCGCTGGTATACGAGACGGCCGCGGTGTCGAACCCCGAAATCGTCCGAAAACGCTGCGCGGGAATGTGCGAGCCGTACTCGATTTCCGCGCGGTCGCCGACCCACTCTTCGATCTGGCGCTTCAGCGGCGCGACGTCGCCGACGAGGCGGAACATCATCTCCGCCTCCGCCGCGTCGGGGATGATGTTCGCTGCGACGCCGCCGCGCATGGTGCCGATGTTCACGGTCGTCTCACCGAGCACGTCGTCCGTCGGTAGATCGAGCGCGCGGAGGGTCGGCAGCAGATCGAGCATCGGCTCGATCGCCGACCGGCCGAGGTGGGGGTACGCGGAGTGCGCCGGCTTGCCCGCGATGCGAAGCGTGACGCGAAGCGATCCCTTCGCGCCCGTCGCGAGCTTGCTCTCCGTCGGCTCACCGTTGATCAGAAAGCGGCTCGTTGCACGGAGGTTGTTCGCGGCGCGCGCGCCATCGGAGCCGAGCTCCTCGCCGACGAGAAAGAGGAGATCGATGCGCTCTTCGCCCGCTGCGACCAGCTCGTCGGCGGCGACGAGCATCGCCGCGGCGATCCCTTTGGCATCGCAGGCGCCGCGTCCGAAGAGGCGGTCACCCTTGAGCGACGGACGAATGTACGGCGGCACCGTGTCCAGGTGTGTCGAAAGCGTCACGCCGCCGCCGCCGCGCGACGCCCAGACGTTGCCGCGGCCCGGCGTGACCTCTTGCACCGTCACGTTCCACCCGCGCGCGACGAGGCGGCGTGCGACGTAATCAACGGCAGGCGCTTCGCCACCGCTGGTGGAATCGATCGCGAGAAGTTCGGCGGCGAGCGCGACGACGTCGGTCATCGGCACAAGGTACATGCGCCCGGCTGCTTTTTGCAGCGCCGGGCGCGCGGCGTTTGCGCGCATGAATTCGATGCGGAGCGCGCACTTGTGATGGCACGTTTGGCAACACGCCTCGACATCATCGACGTTCACAGCCGAGTGAGGCAATCGCCGCACAGTACCGTTGACAGGAGATGTCGTGATCTCAAGATTTTTTATCACCGAATCTTGGCCGAAGCCGGAGTATTCGTCGCTCGACAGCACATCACATCTTCGCCGCAAGCGG
>JBDUCS010000120.1:0-10276 GCA_040003335.1 Gemmatimonadaceae bacterium
CGGTCGTGGCGGACCTGGCGGCGGCGGTGGCGGGCGCGGTGGTCCGGGCGGACCGGGCGGCGGCGGCGGCGGTCGTGGTGGTCCCGGCGGCGGTGACAACCGCGGCGGGCGCGATGGCGGCCGTGGTGGGCGCGATGGCGGACGCGGCGGCGATCGCGAGGGATCGGATCTCGTCGAGAACGTGATCGCGATCAACCGTGTGGCGAAGGTCGTGAAGGGCGGCCGGCGCTTCAGCTTCAACGCGCTCGTCGCGGTGGGCAACGGCGCGGGTCAGGTCGGCGTGGCCACCGGCAAGGCGAACGAAGTCTCGGAAGCGGTGCGCAAGGCGGTCGATGCGGCGCGCCGGAAGATGATGACCGTGCCGCTCACCGGCTCGACGATTCCGCACGAGGTCGTCGGCGAGCACGGCGCTGGCCGCGTGCTGATGAAGCCCGCGGCGCCGGGCGCCGGCGTGATCGCCGGTGGCGCGGTGCGCGCGGTGCTCGAGTGTGCCGGCGTGAGCGACATTCTCACGAAGAGCCTCGGCTCCACCAACCCGCACAACATGGTGCGCGCGGCGTTGAACGGATTGCAGCAGCTGACGACGGTCGAGCAGATCGCGCGCGAGCGCGGCATCGAGCCGGCGAGCCTACAGTACCGGTCGCGCGCGAGAACGAGGGAGAAGCGATAAAATGCCACGTACCTTCGTTTGGCATCCGGGGCGCGGCCCCAAGACGACGCCCAAGGCACAGCCGCCCGGAAGCGGTAAGGTTCGCATTCAGCAGGTGAAGAGCGGCATCAATCAGCCCGCCGTTCAAAAGCGCACGCTCCTCGCGATGGGGCTCCGGCATCATCAGGCCGTCATCGTGAAACAGGACTCGGCGTCGTTGCGCGGTCAGATCAAGCGGGTTCGTCACCTGGTAAAGGTGACCCCCGCCGAGGAATAAGAGACAATGGCCAAGAGCGAGAAAGGCGCGACGGAGGGCACGGCCCTCCCGGCGCGTGAGAAAATCGGGCTGCACAACCTGTCGCCGGCCCCCGGCTCGACGAAGAACCGCAAGCGCCTCGGGCGCGGACCGGGATCGGGTACGGGCAAGACGTCGGGCAAAGGGCACAAAGGCATCAAGGCGCGCTCGGGCCATCACGGTCCGGGCGGCGGCAAGCCACACTTCGAGGGTGGCCAGATGCCGCTCACGCGCCGGCTACCGAAGCGTGGCTTCACCAATCCGTACCGGGTCGAGAACCAGGTCGTCCGCCTCGACGCGATCGAGGAGATGCCCGCGGACGCCGAGATCACGCCGGAGACGCTGGCGGCGGCCGGACTGATCAAGGCCGGGAAGGGTCCGGCGAAATTGTTGGCCAACGGCGAGCTGACGCGCGCCGTCACCGTGCGCGGCGTGGGCATGAGCTCGGCCGTGCGCACCCGCATCGAGGCGGCCGGCGGCCGCGTCGAGGCGTGATCGGGTTCTTCGGAATCCAGGGCTACCAGAGGTAATCATGGCGCAGCAACCGAACGCCGCGGCGGCAGTCAACAACTTGATGAAGACGCCGGAGCTGCGGTCGAAGATCCTCTTCACGATGCTCTGCCTGTTGGTGTACCGCGTCGGCGCGCACATCACCGTGCCGGGCGTGGACGTCAACGCGCTCCTTGCCTTCTTCCAGTCGCAGGGGAAGCAGGGCTTCCTCGGCCTCTACGACTTGTTCGTCGGCGGCGGCCTCTCGCGCGCGACCATGTTCGCGCTCGGGATCATGCCCTACATCTCCTCGAGCATCATCTTCCAGCTCGCCGGCGGCATCGTGCCGCAGGTCGAGAAGATGCAGAAGGATGAAGAAGGGCGAAAAAAGATCACGCAGTGGACGCGCTACCTCACCGTCGCGATCGCGGCGCTGCAGGGTTACGGCTTCGCGCTGTTCACCGAGTCGCTGCAGGGCGCGGTTGCGAACCCGGGACTGGGCTTCCGGCTCGAGATGACGCTGATCCTCACCGCCGGCGCGATGTTCGTCATGTGGCTCGGCGAGCAGATCACCGAGCGCGGCATCGGCAACGGCGCATCGCTGCTCATTTTCTTCTCGATCGTCGAGCGGATCTGGCCGAGCATCGGGCAGACGTGGACGTTCGTGACGACGGGAGCGATCAATGTCGGCGCGCTGCTCGTGCTCGCGGTCATGATGGTGCTCGTCGTCGCCGGCACGATTGCCGTTACGGTGGCCGCGCGGCGCGTGCAGATACAGATTCCTCAGCGAACGATGGCGCGCGGGCGGCAGCGCGAAGCGGCAAAGCAGTTCATTCCCCTCCGCATGAACGCGGCGAACGTCATGCCGATCATCTTCGCCTCGACGGTGCTCGTGGTGCCGGCGACGATCGCGCAGTTCTCCGGCTCGCCCGAGCTGCAGCGCATCGCCGAGTGGTTCGCGCCGGGATCGCTCGTGTACTATGTGTTCACCGCCTTGCTGATCGTCATCTTCACGTACTTCTATACGTCGATCATCTTCAATCCCATCGACATCGCCGAGAACTTGAAGAAGCAGGGCGGCTTCATACCGGGCATCAAGCCGGGCGCAAAGACGGCCGACTACATCGACACGATCGTCACGCGCATTACGCTTCCGGGCGCGATCTTCCTCGTGCTGATCGCGCTCCTGCCGGTGTATGTCGCCGACCTGATTAACGTTCCGTTCCGCTTCGGCGGCACGTCGCTCCTGATCGTCGTCGGCGTGGGGCTCGACACGGTGCAGCAGTTGCAGCAACATCTGCTGCTGCGGAAGTACGACGGCTTCATGAAGAAGGGACGCATCCGGTCCGGCAGGCGGCAAACCACGGGGTTCTAGGGTGCCGGGTGCCGGGTGAACGGACCCGGCTCACAACTAGACTTGAGGCTCTGGGCGACGACGATCACTATTCGTTCGCGCTTCGAGCCTCTCGTTTTTTCCTCTCTCATTCTCGAATGAACATTCTGCTGCTGGGCGCGCCAGGCGCGGGGAAGGGGACACAGGGCGAGCGGATCGCCGCGCGGCTCGCGCTGCGCAAGATCGCCACGGGCGACGTGCTGCGCGTCGCCGTGCGCGACGGCACGGAGCAGGGGCGCCTCGCAAAGTCCTACATGGACCGCGGCGACCTCGTCCCCGATGCCGTGATCCTCGGCATCATGAAGGAAGCGCTCGTCGAGCCGGCGTCGTCGACGGGCGTGATTCTCGACGGGGTCGTGCGCACCGTGCCGCAGGCCGAGGGACTCGCCGGCGTGCTCGACGATCTCGGCCGCACCCTGGACGTGGTGCTGATGCTCGACGTCGACGACGACGAGATCGTGAAACGGCTCGGCGGCCGCACGGTCTGCGAGGTGTGCCAGACGCCGTACACCGGGCGCGAGCCGGGCACGACGTGCGACAAGAACGACGGCGGCACGCTCGTCCGCCGCAAGGACGACGATCCCGCGGCGATTCGCAACCGCATGAAGGCGTACCGGGAGTCGACGGCGCCCGTCATCGCGTGGTACCTGGCTAGGACGCCGGGCGATGGCCGTACCGCGAAGGGCAACGCCGGTGCGGTCGGGCCCGCGTCGCAGCGCACCGCCGGTCCGCGCTTCATCACGATCGACGCACTCGGCGAGATGGACGATGTGACGGAGCGCATCATGCGCGCCCTCCAGACGTGAGGCAGCGGAGCATTCGATGATTCAGCTCAAGTCGGCGCGCGAGATCGAGGTGATGGCCGAAGGCGGTCGCATCGCGGGCGACACGATCGCCATGCTGCGCGAGGTGGTGAAAGCCGGCATGTCGACGATGGAGCTCGACACCATCGCCGAACAGTTCATCCGCAGCCACGACGGCGCGACGCCGGCGTTCAAGGGTCTGTACGGATTTCCGGGCACGCTCTGCACGTCGGTGAACAACGAGATCGTGCACGGCATCCCGTCGGCGAAGCGTGTGCTGCAGGAAGGCGACGTTCTCTCGATCGACGTCGGCGTCGGCTACAAGGGACTCTTCACGGACTCGGCGACGACGGTGCCGGTGGGTCACGTGGACGACGAGTCGCGCACGCTGCTCGCCGTGACCGCAGAGGCGCTCGACGCCGGCATCGCGGCCGCGACGACGGGAAACTACACGGGCGACATCGGGGCCGCGGTGCAAGCGGTCGTCGAAGCGGCCGGCTTCAGCGTCGTGCGCGAGCTGGTTGGCCACGGCGTCGGGACGGCGATGCACGAGGAGCCGCAGGTGCCGAACTACGGCAAGCCCAAGCGCGGCACGAAGCTCCTGCCGGGCCTCACGATCGCGATCGAGCCGATGGTGAACATCGGCACCGCGAAGACGCGCACGATGCCCGATCGCTGGACGATCGTGACCGTCGACGGCAGCCGCTCGGCGCACTTCGAGCACACGGTGGCCGTGACGGATGGCGGACCGCGAGTGCTGACGCACGGATCGCGTACCGCGGCTCGTGGGACCGACTGACGGCGACTCGACCCAATGCGCAACCCAAGTCCTAGATGTGACTCTCCACGATGTCCGTGACCCGCTTGGCGCGCTGAGCGACCTCGGCGACGATGGCCGTCGCCTCGTTCACGAGCGCGGCGCCGAGCGATTTGTTCGTGAGTGCGGCCACGTTGATGCGAACATTGTAGGCGGCGCCGCGACAGGCGGCTTCGGCGAGGAGGGCGGCGACGCCGGCGTCGGACACGGCATTCGTGTTGCCCCGGGCCGCGCACGTCTCGGCGAGCGCGACCACTTCTGCGCACGCGCGGGCCGTTTCCAACGGAACGGTGGAGGCGCCGAGGAGCGCCTGGTCGATCGCCGTTTCGCGTGCGGCGAGCGCCTCGGCCGGCTCCTTCGGCAGCTTGTACGCCGCCGATACGCCGGCGTAGGAATGCGCATCGCGCTCGACGAGCGACGAGAGCGTCACGACGAGCGCCGCGGCGCGCTGCGCCACGTCGCGGAATTCGCCATCGACCGCCGCGTATTTCTTGCGGCCGGTCGTGAGGCCGGCCACCATCTGCGCCAGCGCGGCGGCGAGCGATCCGGTGTGCGCGGCGACGCTCCCGCCGCCGGGTGTCGGATTCGACGACGCGACGCTGGCGACGAATTGCGACACGCTCTCGCCGCCGCGAATCGCGGCTCGCACGCGGCGGTCGAGCAGCTGGTCGGGGGTGAACTTCGCCAGCCGGAGATGGCGCACGGCGGCATCGATCAGCGCGCGCTCGGGAATGAGCCCGACGATCTCGCTCCACGTCGCCGCGACGCCGTGCGCGGCGGCTTCCATCTGGACCATCTCGAAGGCGCGGTGGACCGGCGTCTGCTCGATGTCGACGAGGTTCATCGACACCTGCGCCTGCTCGTCGACCTCGAGGCCGAGCGCCTTCACGAAGCGCAGACCGCCGCTCGATCCGCGCACCGCCTTCGCGACCTGCTTCGCCACGTCGACGTTGGACTTGGCGCCGAGGTAGACGTTGTAGGCGACGAGAAAGGGGCGCGCGCCGATCGCCGTCGCGCCGGCGGTCGGGTGGACCGTGGCGGGTCCAAAATCAGGCGTGCGGTCGGGCGTCGTGCCGATGTCGGCGCGCAGCCCTTCGAACTGCCCGCGCCGCACGTCGGCGAGATTCTCTCGCGTGGGCCGCGTTGCCGCGCGCTCGTACAGGAAGACGGGAATCTGGAGCTCGGCGCCGACCCGCCCTCCGAGCTGGCGGGCGAGAGCGATGCAGTCCTCCATCGTCGCGCCCTCGAGCGGGATGAACGGCACGACGTCGGTGGCGCCCATGCGCGGATGCTCGCCGGCATGCCGCGTGAGGTCTATCTGATCGCGCGCGACGCGCATGCCGGCGAAGGCCGCATCGACGGCGCGCTCGGCCGGCGCGACGAAGGTGATCACCGTGCGGTTGTGCGACTCGTCGCTCGACACGTCGAGAATCACGACGTTGGCCACGGCGGCGATCGCGTCGCGAATTTGTGCCACGACCTCGGGGCGCCGGCCTTCGGAGAAATTGGGCACGCACTCGATCAGCTTCATGCGCTCTGTCTCTCGATGCTTGGGGATGACGGGTCGCGCACGGCGGCGAGGAGCCACGCGTGCATGATGGGATTGCCGGCGACGATCGATGACGCGCCGTTGTCGGGTGCGTCGCCGCGCAAATTGGTGACGATGCCGCCCGCCTCGCGAATGATCACCGCGCCGGCCGCGTAGTCCCACGGCGAGAGCTGGAGCTCCCAGAACGCCTCGAAGCGGCCGCAGGCGACATCGGTGAGGTCGAGCGCCGCTGCGCCCGCCCGGCGGATACCGGCGACGTCGCGCGTGATCGCCTTGAACTGCTCCGCATATCGGTCGATCTGGTGCGGCGTCTTGAACGGGAAACCGGTGCCGATGAGCGCGCGCGCCGGTTCGGTGATACGTGAGACGTGCATCGTCTCGCCGTTCATCGTGGCACCGGCACCGACCGCGGCGGCGAACTCGTCACCCGAGGCGATGTTGATGACGACGCCGGCCGCGGGTACGCCGCCGACGAGCACGCCCACGGACACCGCGTACCACGGGTAGCCGTGCAGGAAGTTCGTCGTCCCGTCGAGCGGATCGACGACAAACGCGATATCGCCGTTCGTGGCGCCGTCGGGCGTCAGCTCCTCGCCGACGATCGCCGCGCCCGGCACGTCGCGGAGGATCGACGCGCGGAGCGATTCCTCGGCGGCGATGTCGACCTCGGTCACGAAGTCGGTGCGCGACTTCGACTGCCAGTCGAGCGTGCGAATTTCCGGGGCGCGCGAGCGAACCACGCCCGCCGCAGCGTGCGCCGCGATGCGTGCGACGCCGAGCAGGCGCACGCGCTCGCGCACCACCGCTGGATTTTCTTGCGACGCGTCAGGCGCGTTCATAGCTTGCGCGAATGTCTCGGATCTTCAGTGGCATCCAACCGTCGGGCGAGCTGCACATCGGAAACTACCTCGGTGCGGTGAAGAACTGGGTGGATCTCCAGCACCGGCACGAGTGCATCTTCGGTATCGTCGACTACCATGCGATCACCGCGCCGTACGAGCCGGCTGACCTACGGCGCCGGACGCGAGAGATGGCCGTCTCGTTGCTCGCGGCGGGACTCGATCCCGAGCGGTGCACGCTGTTCGTGCAGTCCGCGGTGCCCGAACATACCGAGCTCGCGTGGATATTCAACACCGTCACGCCGCTCGGCGAGCTCGAGCGACAGACGCAATTCAAGGAGAGAGCGCAGCGGCAGGAGAGCATCGCCGCCGGAATACTCAACTATCCCGTGCTGCAGGCGGCGGACATCCTGCTCTATCGCGCCGACCTCGTGCCGGTGGGCGAGGACCAGGTGCAGCATCTCGAATTGAGCCGCGAGATCGCGCGCCGGTGGAACGCGCGATTCTCACCCGAGGGATTCTTCCCCGAGCCCAAGCCGCTGCTGACCGCGACGCGCCGCATCATGGGACTCGATGGCCAAGCGAAGATGAGCAAATCGATGGGGAACACGATCGGTCTGCTGGAGGATCCGGAATCGATCTGGCAGAAGCTACGGCCGGCGATGACCGATCCCGCGCGCGTGCGGCGCACCGACCCCGGCACGCCGGAGGTGTGCAACATCTATCATCTGCATAGAGCCTTCAGTCCGCCCGACGTCGTCGAGCACGTCGCCGTGCAGTGCCGCAGTGCCGGGTGGGGCTGCATCGATTGCAAGAAGGTGTTGCTGGAGAGCATGCTGCGCGAGCTCGATCCGATCCGCGCCCGCGCCGCCGAATACGCCGCGCATCCGGAACGCGTCACGGAAATTCTGGCCGCCGGCGCGGAGCGATGCCGGAGGTTGGCGGGCGAGACGATGGGCGCCGTGAAAGAGAAGATGGGATTGCGATAGGCGCGCGCATCGCAGCATTGCGCTCGGCGACCAGTCGCCCGACATTGCCGACGACGACTTGCGAGAGCTGAACAACCCGTAACGACCGGAGTGTCGTATCGCGCTCGATGCCGCTGCGATGCCGCAGATATTGTCGGCATTGCGATTCGACCTGCTGATCAAGCTGCTCGTCGCGGTGATGTGCGGCGGCGCCGTCGGGCTCGAGCGCGAGATGAACGGCAAGCCTGCCGGTCTGCGCACGAACATCCTGATCTGCCTCGGCTCGACGATCCTCATGGATCTGTCCGAGCGTCTGGGCATGCTCGACAACGGCACGCGCATCGGTGATCCGGGACGGATCGCGGCGCAGGTCGTGTCGGGCATCGGCTTTCTCGGCGCGGGGACGATTCTCCAGGCGCGCGGCGTCGTGGTCGGGCTCACCTCCGCCGCCACGATCTGGATCGTTGCCGCGATCGGCCTGACGATCGGGGCCGGCCACTACATCGAAGGCGTCGGATCGACGATGATCGTGACCGGCGTGCTGGTCGGATTGGCCAAGGTGGAGCGCAAGCTGCACGCGCGCCGGCGCGTCGTGAACGCGACGTTCCGTCTCACGACTGGTGCGACGTTCGAGGAGCTTCTCGACGTGCTGGCGACGTACAGCATCTTCGTTCAGGAGAAGCGGGTTTTCCATCACGCCCACGACACGACCTTCGAGCTCCGTCTGATCGGGCCCGTGTACCAGTACGACACGGCGTCGGCCGAATTGATGCGGCGCTCCGACGTGATCAGCGTGCAGTTCGAGTAGCGCCATGACCGAAAGTGCATTGTCCGTCCCCGGGCGCCGCGTGCTCGTCGTCGACGCGTGGGCCAACGCACCTCGCTGGCGCATCACGCCTGATGCCGAGCGCGCGATCCGCGACGCGGCGCCGCCCGAGTGGGACGTGCGGGTGATGCAGGCGCCGACGGTCTCCGATGGCGACGGTGGTACGCCGCCGAGCGGTGAGGCGCTGGCGGCGATCGCGGACGCCGAGGTGTACGTCGGCTTCGGCATCTCGCGCCCGCTGTTCGAGGCGGCGGGCCGGCTGCGGTGGGTGCATAGCGCCGCGGCCGGTGTGGGGAGCGCGCTGTTTCCGGCAATGCGCGAGAGCGACGTCATCCTCACGAACTCGGCCGGCGTGCACGCCGTGCCAATCGCCGAGCACGTGCTGGCAGGCGTACTCTTCCTAGTGCGCGCGCTCGATCAGATGGTGGAGCTGCAGCGCGCGCGGCACTGGGATCGAGAGCGGTTCGCGGGCGCCCCGAGCGTCGTGCGCGAGATGAGCGACTGCCGCGCATTGATCATTGGCGCGGGCGGACTCGGCGGCGCCATCGCATCGCGCTTCACCGCACTCGGCGCGCGTTGCATCGGTGTGCGGCGGAATCCCGCTCGCGGCCCGCCGGCCGGCTTCGAGCGCGTGGTTGGCCCGGACGAATGGCGCGCGTTGCTCGCCGACTGCGACGTGTTGGTGCTCGCGGCACCGGCGACGGAGGAGACGCGCGCCTTGGTCGGCGCGGCAGAGCTCGACGCGCTCCCGCGCGGCGCGATCGTCGTCAATGTTTCGCGCGGCACGCTGCTCGACGAGGATGGGCTGGCCGAGCGCGTGCGGCGCGGCGCGCTGCGCGGCGCGGTGCTCGACGTCTTTCGCGTGGAGCCGTTGCCGGACGCCAGTCCGCTGTGGGCGTTGCCCTCGGTCGTGATCTCGCCGCACGTGTCCGGCGTGTCACTGAACGGATTCTGGCGCCGGGAGCTGGCCCTCTTTCTCGAGAATTGGCGCCGGTACCAGCGTGGGGAGCTCATGCAAAACGTAGTAGACAAGGACGCCGGGTATTGAGCAGCCTCTCGACGGGACGCGAAATCGATTTAGTATAGCTGCCGGTAGCGCGGCGTAGACGGGTGCATCTCGTTGTCTGTGGCGTCGTCATTCGCACCAGGCCGGTCCAAATGGAACGGATCATCAAAGCCGCGATCGATCGTGGCGCGTCGGACCTCCACATCAAAGCGGGCGATGTGTTTCGCGCGCGCATTGACGGCAAGCTCGTCGCGCTCACGACGCAGACGCTGACGCCGGACCAGACGCGCGCGATCGCGCTCCGGCTCCTGCCAACCGAGGCGGACCGGGCGCGGGTCGACGATATCCTCGACTACGACTGCTCGTGGGGACTAGCCGGCGTCGGCCGGTTCCGCGTCAACATCTCGCGGCAGCGGTCGAGCCTCATGGTCGTGATGCGCGTGATCCCGATGCAGGTGCCGACGATCCGCCAGCTCGGATTGCCGGCCCTGCTCGAACAGATCGCGCAGGCCGACCGTGGAATGGTGCTCGTGACTGGCGCGGCCGGGTCGGGGAAGTCGAGCACGATCGCGGGGCTCGTGGATCACGTGAACACGACGAGCGCCAAGCACGTGATCACGCTCGAGAATCCGGTGGAGTTTC